>QKDC01000013.1 GCA_003246755.1 Gemmatimonadota bacterium
ATATCTATTTCGTCACAGATGACTTAACGCCAATGATCACCAAAGTCCTGGAAGGCGAGATCAATGCCTGTCTTGCCAGCAAGGTCGAGACCAACCCAGACATGATCAAGCGGAACTTCGCCATCATTGAGGATGCCGATGGGAGAGTGCGTCGCGTCATCGAGAAACCTCGGTATGTCAAGAGCACTTTGAAGGGTTGTGGTCTGTACATCTTCGATCAGAACCTGTTCGACGCGATTCGACGAACCCCGCGGACCGCGATGCGGGATGAGTACGAGATTACCGACAGTATTCAGATCATGATCAACGACGGGCATGTCGTCTCCCATAGCTCGGTCGTGACCAGCGATATGAACCTGACGTTTCCAGAAGCCCTCCTTCAGGTGAACCTGGTGGAGCTTGAGCAGCGTCAACTCACGAGCCTCGTTGGGGAGGACGCCATCGTACCCGCTGGGGGCGTCATCGAGAGGAGTGTGGTCGGCGAGGGCGTCCGGTTTGCGAATCCAATCAGGTTGACGGACAGTCTAGTCTTTTCTGATTCTGTGGTCACCCACGATGCCGATCAGGATCACGTAATCATTCATGGTGATCTGACCATCCAGTGCAAGAGGGACCGGCTACCTTGACACCTCGTGGGGGCCGGCATGCTCTGGTGACAGGAGGTGCGGGCTTTATCGGATCGGTGTTGGTGCGGGAATTGTTGAATCGTGGTCTGTCGGTCACCGTACTCGACGACCTGTCAACCGGTACCAAAGCGGCGGTCGATTTGCGAGCCCGGTTTGTTGAAGGAGATGTCCGAAGTGAATCCGACGTGAGGAACGCCTTGGCAGGTGTCGATTGCGTGTTTCATCTTGCCGCGAGAGTCTCTGTTCGAGACAGCTTTAGACATTTTGTCGAGGATATCGACATCAATCTGATGGGAACGTGCAACCTGCTGCGTTGCTTGCCCCCGGATACCATCCAGCGGTTTGTCTTTGCGTCGACTATGGCTGTATACGCCGACGCCGACGGGCCAGACCCAGTTTCCGAAGAGCACCCAGTTCACCCACTTTCTCCCTACGGTATCGGAAAGCTCAGTGCCGAGTCGATATGCACGCAAGTGCTGAAGCAAAAGGCGATTCCCTTTATCGCCCTCAGATACTTCAATACGTATGGTCCCGGCCAGCAGTTCACACCCTATGTCGGGGTGATTACGATCTTCGTGACAAAACTCCTCAATGGTGAGAAGCCCGAGGTGTTTGGTGACGGGGGACAGCGACGCGACTTCGTTCACGTTGAGGACATTGTCGCTGGAACCATCGCGGCTCTGTCAGGCCCAACCGGTGTGTACAACCTGGGTACAGGTCAAAGCACCTCAGTCCTTGAGTTAGCTGAACTCCTCATCGAACGGATCAACCCTGCGATCGGCATCTCCTTTGCCCCAGTTCAAGTCGGCGAACTACGCAATGCCATTGCGGACATTTCGGCGGCCAAGACCTATCTGGGGTATGATCCCCAACGGTCGCTGAGGCAGGATGTTGAATCCGTTATCGAATACATCAAGCGCTTGCCCCGGAACTGACGGATGAAGGATCGCATCCCGGCGGGTTTGGTACTGGTAGCCCTCTGCGTCGCGGTCCTCTCGATCGCCCCATTCTGGTGGGCCCAGTCTCAAACACCGGAAGGGTGGACATTCACAGGTGTCCTGAATGGGTCGCCAGATGGCATGCAGTATCGAGTCCTCGCCGACCGATCGCTGACCACGGGACCGATCGTCGACAACCGCCTGACGACGGAAGCAAACACTCCCCACATCGCGATGTTCCTCTATTTCGGGTTTGAGAAGCTCTCACAATGGCTGCACGCACCGGTAGAATTTGTCGTGGCCTACGGAGGCGCATTCTTGGCCCTGTTGCTGGCGTTTCTCGTCTTCGGGGTGGTCGACCATTTCTTGGAATCGCGAACTCGCACCTGGGCCGTATTCCTCGTTCTGATGTTCGGGGGTGGGCTCGGAGCGCACCTTCTCTTGGTAGCACAACTGGGCCCGCTTGCCGAGAACTACCTCATCCAACGGACGGTGGTCGAGGGCCTGCAGAACGCCATTGTGTTCGATCAGTATAGAAACCACTACCTGTTCACCACACTTGGCGACACACACTTCCTTTTCTTTCTTCTCACCGCGCTACTGGCAGTTGGTACGTTCTACTTCACACTCCAGAAGTTTTCCCTTCTCCGGCTGTTGATCGCTGCCTCGTGCTTCGGTGCTGTGACTGTCCTTCATATCTACGATGGAGTAACTCTGCTTGCCATTGGAGCTGGCGTCTGTTTCCTGCTGTGGCGAAAGAAGTTCCCGATGTCCCCTCCAATGATCACCATGCTCGCGTGCTCCATTGCGGTCGGCGCCGCGATCGTATGGCAGATCGGGCTCTATCGCTCATCGGGTATCCCGCTACCGCCTTGGCGTGCTGACAGCATCTACTTCTCCGAGCTGGCCCTGGCGTACCCTGTCGCATGGCTACTCATGATCATCGGCCTCGGTAATTACTGGCGGACGGCAGAGTTCAAGGAGACGTTTCTCCTCGGTTGGTCCTTGGGTTGTGTGGCTTTGACGCTGTCTGGTCCCTTCTATCCTTATCCGGACCGGGGCGCGCTGACGCTTCAGATCCCCATTTATGTGATTGCCGGGGCGATCTACTTCACTCGATACCCTCGCATACGGATGGCGCACGCCATCCTGGCAATCCTGATTCTTGGCGCCACCCCGGCCTACACACTCAGGAACCGTTGGATCAACACCACAATATCCGGTCATCCGAGTGGTGGCCCGCCACCGTACACCTGGATGAGCCCCGAACATCAGGCGATGGTTGCTCTACTGGCCGGGAAAGCCAGCGAGGATGACGTCTTGCTGGTGGACAAGACAGAAGTGCCCTGGCGAACCGACGACCTCTGGCTTTCGCTGGGGTTTCCCGGGAAACTCTACGCGGGTCATTATGCGCTCACGGTCGATTACGACCGCAAACGGGAAGCCGTTGGCCGGTTCTTCAATGATCCCGCTTCGGAAGAAGCTCTAAACTTCCTCGGCAGTGCCGGTGTCCGTTTCGTGTTCGTTGATACAGCCGCCGCCCCATCCCGATTCGACGCCATCCCGGGAATGATGGTACTCCAGCGAAGTCCGTTCGGAACTCTGTTCGAGTACTCCAGACTGCAAGACTGAGAGCATCCGACGTTCTCTCCGGCATTTCGTTTGGTCGCTCCGAAGAGAAGAGGAATGCGAGGCCCGGTATTCAACCGGATGTCAGCTCTCTTGGGTCCGCGAGACGCGTTGCGTACGTCGGGGTCCTGACGATAGCTTCAGCGCACGGGCGCCGTAGCCAAGTGGTAAGGCAGAGGTCTGCAAAACCTCCATTCGTCGGTTCGATTCCGACCGGCGCCTCTTCAAGGGCCCGCGCGACGCGGGCCCCTTCGAGGTGCCGGTCGGAACGCGTTCCTCGCCGCTTCGTCTGCGACTCGCGGCATCGGGTCGATTCTCGCAACCCTTCCTAGCCTGGCCGAACTGTTCGATTGAGGCCACGGTCGGGGAACTCGTTCCTCACCGCTGCCGGCTTGGCAACCCCTCGGTGGGACCACACCACAATTCCGGTAACTCTCATCACTTTGTCATTAATAGGAAACTCACCTTCGATTAACTGGCGGATGTATTACTTGCCTGCGGTGAATCGAAGCTGCTGTTGGCCCTCTTGTGGCCCGGCGTGCCCCGCCGCCATGCTAGTTCTGTAGACGACGCGACCTCCGAGCCACGTCCTCGGATTCGGAGGTGCGTATGATGATTCAGCGAGTCGGAATTCTGTCCCTGCTCGGGCTCCTGCTCGTGGCTTGCCGAGAAGTTACCACCGAACCCTCAAGCCCTCCCCCGTCGTTTGAGATCGTGGATGCGGTGCACAACGACGGGAACGCGCACTTCTTTTGGCTGCCGCCGATGGTGCCGAACCCTGGTCCCACCACGACTGGCAAGTTTGCCCACTCCAGATCGCCGACGGTGGAGATCTGCCTCTTGGAGGGCGGAGCCTGCAAGGAGGGAGAACCTCTGGTCGCCCAGTTCTCCATGAACTCCGGTCTTGGGTCGGAGACGATCAGAATGGGTGGAGACCACTACATCGTGAATTGGCGAACGGATCTGTCGGGTCTCAGCACGTCAGAACGATACCGCATTTCGGTCTTCGAACAGGTGTGGCCAGAGGCGGCCCACGCTCCTTTGGGATACGCAGACGTTGAGCCGGTTGCGACAGGGGCGGGGTTCAAGGACGTGTATACTGAAGAGTTCATCCCTCTGTTGGACGGACGTACACTCCCCATCAAGTTCCGGATCGAAATCAACGATCCGGAGATCGTGTTCGCCTCGAATCGCAATCCTGAAGGGTGGGTCGACCTCTACCTGATGAACTCGGATGGCTCGGGAGTCACCAGGCTGACCGGCGACCCAGAGGTCGACCTCAGTCCCCAGTGGTCGCCCGATGGCACGAAGATCGTGTGGGCAAGGGACCGGGCGATCTTTGTCCTTGACCTCATCACCGGTGACATGAAGCCATTGACTCCAGACGATGTCGTTTTTGCAAATCCCTCCTGGTCACCCGACGGAACAATGGTCGTGTTCGAGCAGCATCGGAGAGATTGCTTGACCGATTGTGATGACCCCAGTAATGGGCTTCCAGACATCGGATGGGCTTTGGTGTTCGAGGCCGGTGCGGGCATGTTCACCGACACCCCCGACCATATGGACCAAGATCCTGAGTGGTCCCCAGACGGGACGAAGATCGTCTTCGAGAGAAAGTGCGAGCCCTATACCGTAACCGCCCCGTGCGAACCAGGCGTTGACGACGATGATCAACTCTGGGTTATGGGATCGGACGGTGAGACTCCCCCAAACGGTCAGCCCGCCACACTCTTGATTTCGATGCCTGGCGACAGAGTATGGGCAGGCAATCCTTCCTTCTCACCAGATGGGAAACTCATCGCATTCTCGGCTGGGTTCCAGGAAGACGACGACGACAACAACCAATGGAATATTTACGTGGCGAACGTTGATGGCTCGGGGGTGACGGAGGTACTCTCTTCTGTCGGGTACGATGATACTGACCCGTCCTGGTCCCCGGACGGCTTGGAAATCCTCTTCACGAGGAGGCCGTCTGGTGTCGGCTTCGATTTTCAGGTGATGATCATGAAGGCTGACGGGTCGAATGTCCGATCTCTGATATCTTCTGCTGGAGTCGATGCCCTCGCACGTTGGCGACGGTAGCGAGCTCCCCGATCTGGTTACCCCGGCGGCCCCTTCGAGGGCCGCCTTCCTTTTGGCCCACTCCCCGGCGCAGGAACTCGATACCGACGTCCTCCTGGGCAGGTGTCAACATTCGGAATGGAGCCTGGCGCTCAGCGGTACAGGCCATGGATGCTATCGGAAACTCGGGATCTCTGCACGTCGTAGGTTCTCACATCCCTTCTGAAGGCCTTGGAGAGCCATGTCGAGAAATCCCCTCGTCTGCGGGCTTCTGTTGCTCATGCTGATGGTCGGACCCGTGTCCGCACAACAGACCATCCCGCCGGACACCATCACCACGGTCTTCGATAGCGATACGATCCCGGGGATGGGGGCAGTTGGTGGGGTCACCGTCGATAGACTGCAATACGTCTACGTAGCCGACTTCCGGAATCGGGTGTGGCGGTACTCTCCCGGCGGAAAGGTGGAGCTGTTCGCTGATGGTCTGTATGGGGCTTCCGGAAACGCGATCGGCCCACAGGGCGAGTTGTATCAATCGAGTTTCCATGGCAACTACATCAGTCGCATTGCTCGCGATGGGGCGTCCGAGGTCTATGTCGACGTCGGACTCAACGGCCCCGTCGGTATCGCCGTGGGTGATGCGGGTGAACTCTATGTCGTGAACTGCAACGGCAATGGTGTGGCCGTCGTGCGACCAAATCGCGAAGTGCGCCCCCTGGTCTCGGGGCCCCTCTTTGCCTGCCCCAATGGGATCACGCGGGACGATCGTGGAAACCTCTTCGTCGTCAACTTCAGCAACACCCAGGTCATCCGAGTCACGACCGAAGGACAGGCCACCCCGTTCGCGGACATCCCCGGAGCGGGCGGGAACGGACATATCACCTTCGCGCGCGGTGGCTTCTACGTGACGAAGTTCCGAGGGAACCAGGTGTTCAGAGTGGAGCGCGACGGCAGCTACTACGTCGTAGCCGGCACGGGGGAGCAGGGGCAGTCCGATGGGCCTGCAACCGCGGCAATGTTGAGCCAGCCCAATGGTATCGCCGCCTCTCCGTCGGGCCAGGAACTCTGGGTAAACGAACTCATTGCCGGTAACGGGGTCGGCGGGGGGCCAGCCCGCTCGGTACTCCGCCGGATTCGGCTGGTCTCCCTGGCGGATGTGGTGATCGCCACCCACCCGGGGGATGGGAGTGCCGCAAGGGCGTATCGGGCCTATCGAGCGGCTCGGCCGAAGGAAGAGACGGCGGCGAGTGCGATCGCGGTTGGCTACCAGTTCCTCCAGACCCGACGGATTCAGGATGCCCTCGCCATATTTCGGCTCAATGCGACCGACCATCCCGATGACCCAACCAGCCAGTACCAACTCGGCGAGGCCTTCCGGTTTACAGGGCAAGCCGACCAGGCCGCAGCTCAGTATGAAAAGACGCTCCGCCTCGACCCCCAGCACCCGCTCGCCGGCGAGCGACTCAAGGCCGTCAAGGGGGGATAACCGCCCCCACCGCCGGGCATGAGCGCATTGCTCCCAGAACTGAAGCGGTTGCACCGCAGCTATGGGTCTGGGCTCGCCGACTCCAAGAGTGTGCTGCTCGATGCGCTCGCCACACACCGGCTTCCCACCGCGCGCTCGGTACAGGAGCTACACGAGATACTGTGCTTCTTGCGGGCCTATCCGGATTCCACTGCCGTCCTGACGCGCGTCGAGCGGATGCTCGCCCGGTTTGCTGGCCGTCCCGACCTCCGTCGACATGCAACGGCCCTCATGGACACCGGGATCGACGGAACCCCAACGTTCTACTCCTTCTTCTACCCAACGGCACAGTGGCTGGCCACGCGATACCCGTCCCAGTTGACCGTCTCTTGGGAAGACCTGGAACACCCGGAGCGATTGGAACGGATTCTCCACCTGCTTGGGCTCCACGCCGAGACACCAGGGTTCGACGAATTGGCTCTTCCGATTCGTGATTGGATCCGACGGATGAAGGGACCGGGGGAGACGGATGCCGTCTTCCTCCTCCGCCGGATGGCGGCCGTCAAAGCAGACGTCGAGGTTCGGGAGGCGGTCTTCGAGGACATCGGGATCATGTTCAAGTTGGCGGCCGGACCCGAAACCCCCAACCGGACGCGTGAATATCTCCCACGCAAACGGGTCCACTTCGTCACCCGGCCCCTCGAGACCACCCGACCCGACCTTCGTCGAGTCCTCCGAGGCACCCGACCCGCCATCACCGCGGTGGCGCCCGACGAAGGGCAGAGCCTCATCGACTTGGCACGTGCAGCGATGGTGGCCCGCGCCCGTGACCTCGACGCCTTTGCCTATGGCGATCCGAATGACGTGAGGGTCATCGATTGCGGACACGGTTTGGAGTTCGTCGCCGTCGGCCTCGTGCCCGAGCGGCGCCTGCTGCTGGAGGCGGTGTACGGATTCCTTACCCTGATGAACGGGGCACCGATCGGCTACGTGCTGAACAGCGCATTGTATGGCTCGGCGGAAGTGGCGTTCAACGTCTTCGACACCTTCCGCGGTGCGGAGGCCGCCCGGGTCTACGGTCAGACGCTGGCCGTCCTGAAACACCTCTTCGGGGCCACAGCCTTTACCATCTACCCCTACCAGCTTGGTGGCGCCGGGAACAAGGAGGGACTCCACTCCGGTGCCTGGTGGTTCTATCAGAAGCTCGGTTTTCGCCCCGAAGCCCCAGAAGCCCTAAGGTTGATGGAGGCGGAACTGGCACGAATGCGGAAGATCCCCGGGCACCGCTCGAGCCGAGCGACGCTGCGCCTTATTGCCGAATACAACATGTACTATCACATCGGCAGGTCACGGCCAGACGTGATCGGCAAGATTCCACTCCCCAACGTGGGCCTGGCCGTCACCGACATGCTGGCCCAGAGGTTTGGCGCCGATCGAGAGAGGGCCGAGACGGTGCTCGAACGCGAGATGGTGCGACTGCTTGGAGTGGGTACACGTCGTGGCTGGACCGACGGGGAAAAGCTCGGGTTCAGGCGTTGGGCCCCCCTCGCCGCAACACTCCCCGGGGTGGCCGACTGGCCGCTCACCGATCGTCGTGCTCTGGCGGAAGTGATGCGCGCCAAGGGGGGACAGCGAGAGTCCGACTTCGTGCTGCGGTTCGACGCCCATAGGCGACTCAGACGGGCCCTCGTGAGGCTCGCCCGGGAGACGGACTAGCACTTCGCTGTCCATTGGAGGATCCCTATTCTCCCTCATACCTGAAGACTTCGTCTACCTCAAGCCCGAACACGCGGGCAATTCGAAACGCCAGTGCCAGAGAGGGTCCGTACCTGCCTTGTTCGAGCAGCACGATGGTCTGGCGTGAGCACCCGACTCGGTCAGCCAGTGCCTGTTGGGTCATCTCGCCATGATCGAACCGCAGTCGACGAATCGTATTGCTGATATCAGCCTTCGCCATTGCGAACTCCGAACCAGTAGCCCAGGAGAATGCCAAGCGATTGACCGATCATCATGAGAAGGATGACCGATCCGAACATCAGATACAGGTAGACGACCGGGACGGTACCCTCGTCATGGAAATGCTGTGTCAACCCAATCACCCAGGCTGCTACGCCCAGAACGACCAGGGTCATCTGCGCCGTCGGTGCGCGTGCCAGAACCGCCCGGTCCCGCTCGTCGAGTTGCTTTCGGCCCCTCAGACGCATCAACTGCAGATTCGTGACGCCAAATGACCCCAAGAGACCGACCATGAAAATGCCGAGGATCACCAAACGGAGATCGTCATCGACCCAGTAACTCGTGGCGCCCTTGCTGGACAGGATCGCTGTGATGATCGCGAGCGCTCCGATACCGATTGACAGAGCCAACCAAGCCCGTTTCTGGAGCGTCGGCATCGGCGTTTCTGCGATGTCGGCCAACTCTTCCGGAGACAAGCGTGGCTTCCTGGGCCAGGAGCGGACCAGGAGAACGACAGCCACGAGCGCCAGGAGCACGACACCGCCAAGCATGGGGACCATCCAACCCTGGGCAAACACGCGATACCTCCTGTTTGAACCGAGCTAAGTATGGTGTACTGGACAAAAAGTACAATAATTCAGTCATTGTGTCAATGATTTCTGATACGACGCACTTGAGTGGGGCGCGATCCTTGGGACCGAGCGTGCCTCGGCGGTAGATTGCTCAGGTACACTGGAACGAACCCGCATCACCAGTTGGCGCCCCATGCGCAGCACCGAACCCCATTCACATTCTCGGACGCCGGTCCTCTTGCGCGGACTCGTCGGTCTTCTGTGGGTCTGTCTCCCGGTGAGCGTGGGCCTTGCTCAGGAAGCCCGCCGGGATGCCGAGATCCGAGGGGTGGTGGTGAGTGCGGCCGACCGAACGGCGCTCGTCGGCGTCACGGTTTCCCTGGAAGGCCAAGACCTGGTGGTGCTGTCCGACAAGAATGGACGCTTCAAGTTTCCAAAAGTCGCGGCGGGAACGTATCTGGTTCGAGCGGAGGTGGAGGGTTACCCGGCAGCCACCACGACCGTGGTACTCGCAGCGAAAGACAGAGTGGACATCGAGTTCAGGGTGGGGGTCTCAGACGCGCAAGCACTCCCCGACCTCGAGGTCGAGGCCGACCAGCCGCGCATCAGCCCGATCGCAGAATTCAATCGGAGGGTGTCGGAGGGCCGAGGGCATTATTTCACCAGAGCCGACATCGAACGGCGCAATCCACCGACGCTCTACGATCTGATGCGTGCGATTCCGGGCGTACGGGTGAGTTGTCCTCCGGGGGCCCAAAACAGATGTGTGATCCGCCTCCATCGCTGGTCGTGTGGCCCCAGTTATTGGATCGACGGTGTTCCCACCCACGCATCAGTGCTGTACATGATCAATCCTTCGGATCTCGAAGGTGTCGAGGTCTACAGCGGACCCGCGCAGACCCCGATCGAATTGACCGGGGGTGGGAGGAACGAGTGTGGGACCGTGGCGATCTGGACCCGGCGGAGCGACAGGCGCCCTCCCCGCTAGACCCGTATTCTCACCGCATCCTTGGTCGGATCGGCGGTTACTTCACGCAATTGGCCCTCGGATGCAGCGACGATCACGGCCACCGTGGCGTCACCGGTGATGTTGGTGGTGGTTCGGAGCATGTCGAGAATCCGATCCACTCCCAGGATCAATGCTATGCCCGCCGCCGGAACGCCGACGGCCTCGAGGATGATCACGAGCATGATGATCCCTACGCCAGGCACCGCTGCGGTCCCTATCGATGCTAGCACAGCAGTGATCACGATGGTGATCTGGGCTCCGATCCCCAACCCCAGACCGATGGTCTGTGCGATGAACACCGCGGCGACGGCCTGGTAGAGTGCGGTCCCGTCCATGTTGATGGTTGCACCCAAGGGCAATACGAAGGACGAGATTTCCTCAGATACGCCGAGCTCTTCCTCACAGCGTTCCATGGTCACGGGTAACGTGGCACCACTCGAACTCGTCGAGAATGCCACGAGTTGCGCTGGCGCGATTCCCCGATAGAAGCGGCGGAACCCCAGTGGACTCAGGGTCCGCAACAGCGTCCCGTAGGTGACCGTCATGTGGATGGCGAGGCCAATGATCACCGTCAGCATGTAGAGCCCGAGTGCACCGAGCAGGCGAAAAAGCTCGGTGAGACTATCACCCGCAACAGTGGTAATGGTGTCGGCGATCAGGGCGAATACTCCCACGGGCGCCATCAGCATGATGACATCCACGAGCTTGATCACCACATCATTCAGACTGCGGAAGACGTCGAGGAGAGGCTTGGCACCGGCGCTGGGGAGTTGCATCAGGCCAATGCCCATCAGCAGGGCCAAGAATACCACTTGCAACATCTTGGCGTTGTCCGAGGATGCGGCGAACACGTTGTCTGGTACGATGTCGACGAGAATCTGCAGTGGGCCCCGCTGCTTCGTTGTCTCCGCGGCCAGCTCTCGGGCAGCCGCGTCACCTGCGTAGGCCTGCTGCAGCTCAGCGCGCATCGCCTCCGGCACGCTGCGCCCCGGTTTGATGATGTTCACGGTCACGAGGCCCAGGGTCACGGCGATCACCGTGGTGCTGATGTAGATCGCCATGGTCTTGCCGCCGATTCGCGAGAGCTTCTTCAGATCGCTCAGCGAGGCGACCCCAGTCACCAGGGAGCCGAGAACCAGTGGGATGGCGATGAGTTTGAGCCCGTTCAGGAAGATCGTGCCGAACGGTGCAATCCAGTCCGATGTGAATCCACCCCACCCGCTCCCAGCCGCGAGAATCCCGTACCCGATCCCGAGGATGAGTCCGATGATGATCTGCCAGTGGAGTTGGCGATACCAGGGCATAGAGGGAGCGTCTCCGCTAAAGAGTGAGGAGTCGAACGACTACTGGCCGACGAGAGTTCCGGCTTTCACCTCGATGCCGGCGAGAAGAGCCCTGTAGGAATCTGCGAAGCTCTTTACCCCCTCGTCCTCCAGTTCTGCCGTCAGTGCGTCCAGATCGGCCCCAGCCTCGGCGATCGCGGCAAGGGTCTCGGTGGCTCCTGCGATCCCCTCGTTGATCCGAATCATCGGGATTCCGTGATCGCGGTATGCGTCGAACGTCGCGGGGGGGAGCGTGTTGACGGTGTCCGGGCCAATCAGGGCTTCGACGTAGTACACATCGGGGAACGCTGGATCCTTGGTACTGGTTGATGCCCACAGCGGTCGCTGTACGGAGCCACCCCGGGCCGCGAGTGGCGGCCATCGTGGTTCGGCAAAGGCTCGCTGGAAGGTGGCATAGGCCCGACAGGCGTTCGCAATCGCGGTCTTGCCACGGAGCGGAGAGTCGGCCTCATGCGCATCGAGGATTGCATCAACCTTTCCGTCGAGACGACTCACAAAGAAACTCGCCACGGACGCCAAGCCTCCGAGGGGGAGTCCCTGACTCGCCCGGGACTCCAAGCCGAGCATGAATGCCTCAATGACCCGCTCGTACCTGGCGACCGAGAACAACAGGGTGACGTTGACGTTGATGCCGTCCGACAGGCAGGTCGTCACGGCAGGGAGTCCCTCGATCGTCCCGGGGATCTTGATCATCGCGTTGGGGCGATTCACGGCTGCCCAGAGCCGACGGGCCTCCGCCACCGTGCCCGCGGTATCCCGGGCGAGTCCGGGATCTACCTCGAGGGAGACAAACCCGTCTCGATGACCGCTGTCTTCATGTACCTCTCGAAATGCCTCACAAGCCGCCTGGACATCCGCCACGGCGAGCCCCTCGAAAATTTCTTTTGCGTTCTTTCCTTCGGACGCCAACCGGGTGATGTCGTCGTCGTAAAGGTCGCTCCCGGCGATGGCCTTCTGGAAGATCGAAGGATTGGACGTCATGCCCCTCAGGCCATCTTCTTCAATCAGTCTCTTGAGCTGTCCGGTGGCCACGAGGTCACGGGTGATGAAATCGTACCAGGGGCTTTGGCCCAGATTGCCTAGTTCGACGAGCGGATTGGTCATGCGGGTCTCCGGGTCAGCATGTGGCGGACCGTCGCGGATATCTGGTCGGGAGTAAACCCGAACTCCTCGAACAATCGGTCCCCCGGCGCCGAGGCGCCAAAATGATCGATGGCAATCGAGGTCCCCTGAGAGGTCACATACTTCGTCCATCCGAAACTGGACCCGGCCTCCACCGAGATGCGCGTCGTGACATCGGGAGGAAGTACCGTATCACGATAGCTCTGGGTTTGGGATGCGAATACCTCCCACGACGGGAGCGAGACGGCCCGAACGGCCCGCCCCTCCTGCGCAAGATCGCGGGCCGCCTGGAGAATCGGGGCAACCTCCGACCCGGTCGCGATGAGGATCGCTTCGATAGGTGTGGGAGGTTCGAAGAGGATATACCCACCACGCCTGGCGCCCGTTGCCGGGTCAACCGTCCCTCGGTCGAGTACCGGCAGCTTCTGTCGCGTCAGGATGAGTGCGGTCGGTCCTTCCGTGCGCTCCATGGCAATCTGCCAACCCTCCCGGGTTTCGTTCGCGTCCGCGGGGCGGATTACTACCACGTTTGGAATCGAGCGCAGCATGGCCAACTGCTCGATCGGCTGGTGTGTGGGTCCGTCTTCGCCCACTCCGATCGAGTCGTGGGTGAAGACGTAGATCACAGGAAGCCCCATCAGGGCCGCGAGCCGGATCGATGGTTTCATGTAATCCGCGAAGACCAAGAATGTGCTGCCATACGGCCTGATCCCTCCGTGGGCTGCCATCCCGTTCATGCACGCCGCCATGCCGTGTTCCCTGATCCCCCAGTGGATCGTGCGGCCGACAGCGGTGGGACCGAAGGTCCCTCCATGGGAGACGTTGACGCCCGTACTGCCGGCGAGATCCGCAGAGCCGCCGGCCAGACTTGGAATGACTTGCACGAGTCGATCGAGCACCTTCGCCGAGGCTTGCCGTGTGGCCAGCGTCGCACCGGGATCAAAGGTCGGTAGGTCCGCGTCCCATTTCTCAGGCAGAGTCCCGGCGAGCGCGAGGCGCAACTCGGCGGCCAGATCCGCATGGGTGGCCGAATAGGCATCGAGACGACGCGACCATTCCGCGATCAGCTGCTTGCCGCGGTCCACGCATCGGCCCATATCCTTCCTGGCGATGGCCGGAACATGAAAGTCCTCGTCTGGCCACCCGAGAATTGCGCGGGTTCGAGCCACTTCGTCAGCACCGAGAGGAGCACCGTGAGCGGCAGAGGTGTCGCGCTTGGTCGGGGCCGGATCGGCGATGACGGTTCGGAGGACAACCAAGGTGGGTTGGTCACTCAGAGTCGCTTGGGACAGCGCGGCGTCGATGGCCGTGAGGTCATTACCATCATGGACCTGAAGCACCCTCCAGCCATAGGCCGCAAAACGTTCCCCTACATCTTCGCTGAATGAGAGACTGGTCTCCCCGTCGATCGTGATCCGATTGTCATCGTAAATCAGGGTGAGCTTGTGGAGTCGGAGATGACCGGCGAGTGATGCCGCTTCACTCGCCACCCCTTCCATCAGATCCCCGTCGCTGACCAGCGCCCAGGTCCGATGATCGATCACATCGTATCCCTCACGGTTGAACCGGTGGGCCAGGAGCCGTTCTGCCATCGCCATCCCAACGGCATTGCCTACCCCCTGACCAAGCGGTCCGGTTGTGGTTTCGACGCCAGGGGTATGCCCCCGTTCGGGGTGACCCGGCGTGCGTGATCCCCACTGTCGAAACTGCCGGATCTCCTCCAACTCCAGGTCATACCCGGTCAGGTGCAGGAGGCCGTACAGCAGCATCGATGCATGCCCACAGGACAGGACGAATCGATCTCGGTTGGGCCACGTGGGGTCGGAGGGGGCGTGGCGGAGATGCCGGGTCCAGAGGAGATAGGCCACCGGCGCCAGTGCCATGGGTGTCCCCGGGTGACCGGATTGTGCACGTTCGACCGCGTCCATCGCCAGCACCCGAATCGAATTGATGCTATTCCAGGCCGTGGGGGGGTCGAGCGTCTCAGCCTTCATGTTGGTGCTCAGCAGCTGGTTCGTCAGGACCGGCCTCCTTCAAAACGGGGGGTGGAACGGGGAAACGGCGGACAGGTCGGTCGAAGACGTCCTAAAGTAATCAGACCCAAGCAGGCCAAGCGGCGAGTGGCAGGAGAGATGCATAGGGGGAGGGACAGCCGGGCAGGACTGGTTTTCGCCAGTGTCACGTAACTGTCGCGAAACTGTCACGATAGAAACTTGGTCACTCCCCGAAAACCCCTGTCTGTCTTAGATTTACTCACGTTGTTCACCCCCGGCGAGTGCCGGGCAAGTATCACTCAACCACAGAATGTAGTGTCTCGAAGCTCCTCAACTGCTGTACGATCCCGGTCGTCTTCCCCACAATTTCGCCGTTCGAGCGGCCGATCCTACCAGAAACACCGTGAATGGCTCCTAGGGCTCCATGGCCCTGTGTGCGCCTATTGCGGCCTCCGGACGAAGGAAGACCGCATCACCCTCGACCACGTCCGGCCACGCCGTGGTCAGTCGGCCTACGACCGGCCCGACAACCTGGTGCTCGCCTGCCCCGACTGCAATTCGGCCAAGGCCGACATGCCCTTCTTGGCGTTCCTCCTTGCCCGCCGCTCTCGCGGGGTCTACTTGCTGCACTATGGTGAACATCTCAGCGAACCAATCAAAGAGATGATCCGCCAAGCCTCCGACCGGCCTCTCCTGCCGCCCGAAGCCTAACTCACCCCATCTCGGGGTGGGCGATGGTTCCGAGGGCCTCCGCGACGAGCTGAGCTTGTGCTGCGGCGTGTGCCGCCGGATACCCCTCGGCAGGACTCGCCCGCGGGGGTCGGCCGGCGTAGCGCAGGGAGACGTTTCGAGGGAGAATCGATCTGAGTAGGTCGTCGATGTAGTCCCAAATCCCCATGTTCTGTGGTTCTTCCTGCGTCCAGACAACCTCCCGCAGGTTCGGGTAACGCTGGAACAACTCCTCGAGCTGTTGGCGGGGGAAGGAGTACAGCTTCTCCAGCCGCACGACGGCGGGTCGCCGATCGGTCATGCTCTCCGCGCCCGCGATGAGATCGTAGTAGACCTTGCCGCTGCAGAGGACGAGACGCTCGATTGTCTCCGGTCGCCCCCTGGCCCATGAATCATCGATCACGAACTCGAATCGTCCCCGGATGAGAGTGTCGAGGGTGGACGTGGCGCGGGGATGCCGAAGGAGACTCTTGGGCGTGAAGATCACCAGTGGTCGGATGCGGTTTCTCAGCGCCTGTCGCCGGAGTAGGTGGAAGTACTGGGCGGGAGTCGTACAATTGGCTACGCGGATCGCCCCCTCAGCCGCAAGCTGCAAGAACCGCTCGATGCGAGCACTCGAGTGTTCCGGACCCTGCCCCTCGTAACCGTGTGGAAGGAGGAGGGTCAGCCGGGTCGTCACGCCCCACTTCGCCAAACCGGCAGCAAGGAATTGGTCCACGATCACCTGGGCACTGTTGACGAAGTCCCCGAACTGCGCTTCCCACATCACGAGCGTCTCGGGTGCCGCACTGCTGTACCCGTATTCGAAGCCGAGTGTCGCGAGTTCTGAGAGCGGACTGTTGTGAAGCTCCAACGAGGCCTGCGCTCCCGGAAGGTTGCTGATTGGGGCCCAGGTCTCACCATTCTCGACGTCGTGAAGGACCAGGTGACGCTGGCTGAACGTGCCGCGCTCGGTATCCTGCCCGGTGAAGCGAACGGGAACACCCTCGGTCAGAAGTGAGGCGATTGCGAGGGCTTCGGCGTGGGCCCAATCGATGCCCTGTCCCGAACGAACTGCCACACGCCGGCGCTCGAGTTGTCGGCCCAGTTTCGGGTGTGGATGGAAACTCTCAGGCCAGGAGAGCAACTGGTCGTTGAGTGCGGTCAGGACATCCCCCGACACCCCGGTGACCAGATGAAATCCAGTGGCGATCCTTCGGGGAAGCGGCTCTGGAGGTCGGGATGCGGCCAGACTGGCTCGCAAACCCTGGTGTTCGTGGACGAGGTGCTCGTATGCCTCGGCATACTGATTCTCTACTTCGGCGCCGGTGAGGACGCCCTCCGCGGTGAGCTCTGATGCGTAGAGTTGGCGCACCGTGGGATGAGACGCGATCCGGGCAGCCATCATCGGTTGGGTATAGGCCGGCTCATCGCCCTCATTGTGCCCGTGACGGCGATATCCAACGAGGTCGATCAGGACATCCTGATGGAAACGGGCGCGATACTGCATGGCGAGTCGCATGGCATCCAGACACGCCTCGGCGTCATCGGCGTTGACATGAATGATCGGTACGTCGAAGCCCTTGGCCAGATCGCTCGAGTAGGTGGTCGACCGGGCATCCCGCATGTCGGTCGTGAATCCAATCTGGTTGTTGGCAATGATGTGCACCGTCCCGCCCGTGCTGTACCCGGTCAACGCCCCCAAGTTGAGTGTCTCCGCCACGACTCCCTGGGCTGCAAACGCGGCATCGCCGTGAATCACAATCGGAAGGGCAACGGACCAATCCTGGCGGGGTTCGCGGGCGCGACGCTGGGTTTGTCGAGCCCGTGCACGTCCATCCACGACGGGGCCCACGAATTCGAGATGGCTGGGGTTGTTGACGAGCGAGACCGTGACGGCAGTTCCCAATCGGGTGCTGTAGGAACCCTCGGCTCCCAGGTGGTACTTGACGTCACCTGTCCCGGGGAAGTCGGCGACCGTGTCATCCGTGTTGGAATGCGCGCCCTCGAACTCCGCGAAGATCGTGACGTAGGGTCGCCCCAGGGTATGCGCCAGGACGTTGAGTCGTCCTCGGTGTGCCATGCCGAGGACGACTTCCCGGGTACCGCCGAGGGCTGCCGTCTCGATCGCCAAGTCGAGCATCGGAGTCAGGGTGTCCAGTCCCTCGATCGAAAAACGCTTTTGGCCGAGATAGGTGGTCTGGAGGAAACGCTCGAACGCTTCAACGACCGTGAGACGTCGCAGCAGCCGGCGCTTGTCATCTGGCGGTAGAGTGCGCCGGTGCCCGCCCGACTCGATGATCTCCCGAAGCCAAGCACGCTCCTCGTGATTGCTGACGTGCTCCACCTCGTAGGCCAGAGTCCCCGAGTACGTCGCCTGCAGGTGTGGGAGAGCTTCCGCCAGCGTCGTGCCGGGAACCCAGACGTTGAGGATTGCCGCGGGGATGCCACCCATGGTCTCCGCGGTGAGCCCGTGGGGCTCCGGGTCAAGCGCCGGGTCTCCGATGGGCGGGCTACCCAGCGGGTCGAGCGTGGCGGCGAGGTGTCCGTGGGTCCGGATGCTGTCGACGAGTGACATCCCCGCGGCCACGAGGCCCGGATCTCCAAGACTCTGTGGCAGCGGAGTGGGCGCCGCGCGTGACGGTGCGATCCCCGGGAGGTCCCCGAGTTCAACCTGTAGAGATCTCGCGATCCTCTCGTAGAATTCGTGCCCCCCTTGCAACCGGTCTTCGAGTGTGCGAAGGAACTCGCCTGATTCCGCCCCCTGGATCACGCGGTGATCGTAGGTGCTGGAGAGTGTCATGACCTTGGTCACCTGGAGGTCGGCCAGGCGTTCCTCGGCGAGATGGGAGAACCCCGGTGGCCAGGCGATCGACCCGACCGCGACAATCGTCCCCTGATCCGCCATGAGTCTCGGGACGGATGCGCTGGTCCCCAGACCTCCGGGGTTGGTGAGGGTGACGGTGGCTCCCACGAAATCGTCCGGCATCAGCCTGTGGGTTCGGGCCTTTTGCACCAGCGCTTCATACCTCGAATGAAACGCAGCAAAGTCCATGGCGTCAGAACCTCGAATTACGGGCACCACCAACCCACGCGATCCATCCTTTCGCTCGATGTCGACGGCAAGTCCGAGATGTACACCGGTTGGCGAAACACGATAGGGGGTGCCTTCGGTTCGCTGGAAGGCGTGAGCCATTGACGGATGTTGCGTGACAGCCTCCACGAGCGCGAAGGCGATGAGGTGCGTGAAGGAAACCTTCAGGTCCTGTTGTGTTGCCGCGATCGCCGCGTTGAGTTGTGCTCGCCGTCGTTCCAGCACGGCGACCGGAATCTGGCGGAACGTGGTTGCCGTCGGGACGCTGAGACTGGCTTCCATATTGGCCGCGAGCCGTGCAGCGGGGCCCTTGATTTCGTCTCTGGTTGGTGACGCGGCATCCCCAGAGCCGAGCGGTGCGGAGGAGGTGGTGGAGGATGTTGGCGATGGTGAGGCCTGCTCGGCAGCGGCAGAGGGAGGGCGTTCTCCGACGATCCCGCGCTGGAAGAGCTCCCGCCAGGCCTCATCGACGGATGCGGGATCGCGCAGGTACTCCTCATAGAGTGCCTGGGCGAATCCTGCGTTAGCCGTTTCGAATACGTTGGGATCCACCAATGCCTACCGCCCTCGACGTCTTGTGGTACGGCCTTTCTGCGAGCGACGTAAGCTAACCAGTGGTCTCGTGGAGGGCAGGCGTACCGGCCTCTTCGGTGAACCGTTGGATTTCCCGCTCGATCCGAGGAGGAGTCCACCGCAGCTCGCGACCCATGAGGGTGGCTACGGCCGACGCTCCCGCAACGCCCCGGTCGGCAGTTTCGGTCGCGACATGGACGCGTCGGACCAGCACATCCGCAACCCGGCACGCAAACTCCCGACGGACGGCATGCACCACCTCTGCCCCCACTGCCGGATGGGCTGGGTGAAGCGGATCACCCAGTCGTCGGTCACCACGGATCAGGTTCAGGATTCCGTCGGTCTCTGTTCCGTAGTGCCACAGAAGATGCTCGACGTGCGCGGTCGTCAGCCCGAGTTCGAGTCCAGCCCGGAGAAACGGGTCCCATATCGCGCTTTCCCCCCCTGGTAAGGGTTCGGTATCGGTTGGCGGGCGTTTCATCTGACTGGGAAGTCCGTGGAGTTGCTTCAGCGACTGAACGACAGCGTCCACTGCGTCGGCAGCCATGAGTCGGTAGGTGGTCAGCTTCCCTCCCGCCACAGTAATCATCCCTCGTGGCCCTCGGATCACGCGATGTTCGCGTGAGACGGCCCCGGTGGGGAGGGACGGATCTCCCGCCAGGAGAGGCCGCAGGCCGGCCCATGAGGCCACGACATCCTCCGGACCGAGGCGCGCATGCGGGAAGATCGCGTTGGCTGAGCGGAGCAAGTAGTTCACTTCGGAATCGTCGACTCGGACCTCGGCCGGATTGCCGACATGGTCGCTGTCGGTTGTCCCGATGTACGAATGCTCGCCCCACGGGAGGATGAACATCACTCGGCCGTCGATCGGGCTCGTGAAGGTGATCCCGTGTCGGTGGCCGATGCGCGAGCGTAGCACGACGACGTGGGATCCTTTGGTAAGTCGGAGTAACGGGGTTGCCGAGGGATCCTCCAGCCGGCGTATCTGATCGGTCCACGGTCCGGTCGCGTTCACTACCGTGCGAGCCACGATGGAACCCTTTGCCCCCGTCAGCTGATCAATCACACTGGCCCCCGTGATTCTATTCCCCGACCGGGTGAGGTCCATCACCTCCAGGTAATTGCTGGCCCGCCCTCCATGCTTCACTCCCGACCGAATCGTCGCTACCACGAGACGGGCATCGTCACATTGCGCATCGGTGTAGAGTCCCCCGCCTCGCAGGCCCCGGGCGCGGAGGTTGGGTTCCAGCGCCAGAACGCCCGCCTTGCCCAACGTCCGAGGTCGGGCCACATTCCCGCCTGTGGCGAGAAGGCCGTAAAGGGCCAGACCCGCTGCCAACTTCCATCGCGGAACCCGATCTCCCGCGTGACTGGGGAGGACGAAGGGCAGGCGATGGACGAGATGCGGGGCGATATTCAGGAGGACGCGACGTTCATCGAGCGCCTCTCGGACGAGCTTCCATTGGAAGTGCTCCAAATACCGGAGCCCACCATGGACGAGTCGGCTCGAGCGAGAACTCGTCCCGATGCCGAAGTCGCCGCGGTCCACCAGGGCGACGGTCAGGCCACGCATCGCCGCGTCCCGAAGAACACCAGCGCCGGTGATGCCGCCGCCGATGATGAGTAGGTCGTAGTCCTGTGCCATGAGGTCGGGCAGGGGCGTCCGCACGGAGGCAAGCACATTCTGGGTCAACGACATTCCACCCCCGATGGTGAAGCGACTGCGCCGGGAAGGCCGTCCACCTGGCTCGTCTGGCACGGCCATATGGTCACCCGCGGGGCGAAGGTGCTCGATTTGGCATGTGGCACCGGGCGGCACAGTCTCGCCGCCGCCATGCTCGGAGGTGAGGTCACCGCAGTCGATGACGACCCGGGAGTATTGGGGGTTGGTCGCGAGGCTGCCAAGAGTCTCGGGCTCTCCGTCTCGTGGGTCGAGTGGGATCTCAGCAAGGGCTTACCACCAGTTGGCACCTTCGATGTTCTCCTGATGTTCAATTATCTCGATCGTGCGCGCATACCCGAACTCATCGAACACCTTCGGCCGGGCGGTCTTCTCATCATGGAGACGTTCCTCGAGGATCAACGCGCCTTCGACTGGGGGCCGACCAGTCCGGATCACCTTCTCAAACGGGGTGAACTGCCTTCGCTCATCGCACCACTCGAAGTGATCTTTGGACGGGAAGTGCTCGAACCCGTCGGCGGGGTGCAATGGAGTGCCCTCGCCAGTGTGGTTGCACGGAAAGTACCTTAACACATGCGTCCCACCCCGACGAACCGCCGCGCCGTCATCGTCGCGGGGTTGCGCACGCCGTTTGCCCGCAGTGGGACGGTTTTTCGAGACACGAATGCCACGGAACTCTCGCGCTTCGTCACCCGTGAACTGCTGTACCGCACCAATCTCGATGGTGGGGAAGTCGACGAAGTCATCTTCGGTCAGGTCGTGCCCTCACCGTTGACCGGCAACGTAGCCCGGGAGGTGAGTCTCCTTCCCCAACTCCCCAGGACCATTCCAGCGTACTCCCTGAATCGGGCTTGTGCCTCCTCGGGCCAATCGATTGCGAATGCCCACGATCAAATCGTACTCGGCCACGCCGATGTCGTCCTCGCAGGTGGTGTGGAAACGCTTTCCGACATTCCGATTCTTCACAGCAAGCGCTTCAGCCAGGTACTCGTGGCGGCCAGCAAGGCCAAGAGTCTCGGCCAACGAATGAGACTGTTTGCGAGTGTCCGTCCCCGAGACCTCGCACCTGTTGCGCCGGCCATTGCCGAGCCGTCCACTGGGGAATCCATGGGACAATCGGCCGAGCGAATGGCAAAAGAGAATGGGATTTCGCGGGAGGAGCAGGACCGTTATGCCTTGCAAAGTCACCAGCGAGCCCACGCGGCCACGGCCGATGGCCGTCATACCGCAGAAATCGCACCCTGGTTTGGCGGACCGGACCTTTCCGTGGTAACGACCTCGGACAACGGCATCCGTCCCGACACCTCCCTCGACGCGCTCGCCGCCCTCAAGCCGGTCTTCGATCGGCGATACGGTACGGTCACCGCAGGGAACGCCTCTCCGCTTACCGACGGGGCCGCCGTCACACTCCTCATGGCATCGGAAAAGGCGTTCGGTCTGGGCTACCGGCCCTTGGCAGCGATCCGGAGCTACGCTGTTCGCGCGGTGGACCCGGGGTGGCAACTCCTGAGTGGACCCGCATGGGCCGTTCCTGCAGCACTTGATCGTGCCGGGATCTCCTGGAAAGAGCTTGGCGCCGTAGAGATTCATGAGGCCTTTGCGGCCCAGGTACTCTCGAATGTGCAGGCGTGGGAATCGCAGGCGTGGGCCGAACGCGTCGGCCGAGCGGCACCCGTCGGCGAAGTAGATTGGGACCGCACCAACACGATGGGTGGGTCCATTGCCATCGGGCACCCTTTCGGCGCGACGGGCTCTCGGCTGGTGACGACGCTGGCCAATCGGATGGTCAGGGAAGACGTTCAGTTTGGCCTCCTGTCGATTTGTGCTCAGGGTGGGATGGGATTCGCGATGGTTCTCGAGCGAGTCTGACCCGATGAACGCCTTTTCGTTCTCCATCGACGATGGGATCGCTACCGTTCGGTTCGACCTCCCGGGCGAATCGGTAAACAAGCTCACTCCGGAAGCGATCACGGAATTTGAAGACCTCGTCCTGGGTCGCCTGGCCTCCGATGCGGCGGTGCAGGCCGTGGTTCTCATGTCGGGCAAGCCGGATGGGTTCATCGCCGGTGCTGATATCGACCAGTTCATGAAGATCGAATCAGCGGAGGACGGGGAACGCATGGCGCAAGTCGGCCACGACCTCGTGGATCGAGTCGAGCGGTTCCCCAAGCCGATCGTCTCCGCTGTCCACGGTGCATGTCTCGGAGCGGGACTCGAGCTCTCGCTGGCGTGTTCTTGGATCATTGCCACCGATCATCCAAAGACGATGCTTGGGCTTCCCGAAGTGCAGATAGGGATCATCCCCGCTGCGGGAGGCTGTCAGCGGCTGCCCCGTCGCATTGGCCTGCGCGCGGCTCTCGACATCATTCTCGCGGGCAAGAGCGAACGTGCCTCGAAGGCGTTCCGGCTCGGTCTGGTGGATGAGCTGGTACACCCTGCCATCCTCGCCGACGTCGCCAGTCAGGCCGCCAAGCGCCTCGTGCAGCGTGGTGTTCCCGTTCGGCGGGCGGGAGGTGGGTTCCTCCTCGACCGGAATCCGCTCGGTCGTCGGATCGTCTACCGACAGGCCCGGGCGCAAGTGATGGAGAAGACCGGCGGGCATTACCCGGCACCACTCGCCGCCATCGATGCCATCCGCACGGGGCTCGAACGGGGACTGTCTGCGGGGTTCCGGGTGGAGCGGGAGAAGTTCGGCGAACTCGCCGTCTCCGATGTCGCGCGGCAGTTGATTCAGATCTTCTTCGCCACCACCGCGCTCAAGAAGGATGATGGTGTCCCGCCGGGCACCCCGGCTGCCGTGGTCAGGAGGCTCGGCATCGTCGGTTCGGGATTCATGGGCTCGGGGATCGCCGGGACCGCGGCGACACAGGCTGCGGTCGAAGTCCGGCTTAAGGACGCCGACCTCCAACGGGTCGGGAAAGGGGTCCGTGCGGCCCTCAAGATTCTGGATGGGCGACTCAAGCGACGACGGCTGTCGAGGCCGGAGCACACCCGACTCAGCGCCCTGGTATCCGGGACAGGGGATTACTCCGGGTTTCCCGGTGTCGACCTGGTGATCGAGGCCGTGTATGAGGACCTGGAGGTCAAGCAGAGCGTGATGCAGGAATTGGAGGGGGTCGTTGGTCCCGAGGTCGTTCTCGCGACCAACACCTCCACCATACCGATCGGCCACATCGCGGAGGGTGCGCGACATCCGGAGCGGATCCTGGGGATGCACTTCTTTTCACCAGTGGACAGAATGCCGCTTCTCGAGGTGATTCCGGGTGCGGCCACTCGGCCCGAGGCCGTGGCAACTGCCGTTCGATTCGGACGCCGCATGGGGAAGACGGTCATTGTGGTCGCCGATCGGCCGGGGTTCTGGGTGAACCGGATCCTCACGCCCTACATGAACGAGGCGGCGATCCTGCTCGGCGAAGGAGTGCCGATCGAGGTCATCGACCGCGCATTGCTCACCTTTGGGTTTCCCGTTGGCCCGGTCACCCTCCTGGACGAGGTCGGCCTCGACGTCGCCATGAAAGGCGCGGGAGTGATGCATGCGGCCTTTGGTGACCGACTAGCGCCCTCCGGACTCCTCGATGCCCTGGTTGCCGATGGCAGACTGGGTCGCAAGAGCGGACGCGGATTGTTCCGTTACAAGGACGGGAAGAAGCAGGGCGTCGACGAAACCGCGTACAAGATTGTTGGAGTGGAGCCACTCGCTGGCGCCGATTCCGAGGCGGTTCGCCAACGAATGGTCTACGCGATGCTCAACGAATCAGCCCTCGCGATGGAGGAGGGGGTTGTCCGATCCCCCCGCGACGGGGATATCGGAGCGATCTTCGGGATTGGGTTTCCCCCATTTCGTGGCGGTCCCCTCCGAATGATCGATGCTCTTGGTGCCGCAACGGTCGTTCGGACCCTCGAAGACCTGGTGCGAGACTACGGGGAGCGGTTCACCCCGGCCGAACCGCTGGTCGACATGGCGCGGCGTGAGGCTTGCTATTACCCCTGAGTTCCCCCCAGAAGTAGGGTAAGTCGTGCTCCGACGCGGACTCCTATGGCTCTCAGAACGTCAGCGCGTATTCGACTTTGTCAGACGCAATCGTCTGGCACGCGGAGTCGCTCGGCGTTTTGTGGCTGGGGAGACAGTGGAAGAGGGAGTCGGCGTTGCGTGTGAGGTCGTCGCCACGGGAATCGCAGTCACGCTCGATCTACTCGGGGAAAGTGTCGCCGATGCTCCGACGGCGCGATCCGCCTGTGAGGGGTACCTCGAGCTGCTCAATCGGATGGCGAATGCCGGGATAGCGGTGAATGTCTCACTCAAGCTGACGCAGATGGGACTCGACATCGGCGAGGATCTTTGTGACGAGAACATGACTCGGATCCTCGACCGAGCCTCGGAGGTTGATGGGTTCGTTCGACTCGACATGGAGGGCTCGGATTACACCCAACGCACGCTCGACTTCTTCGCGCATCGGTTGCATCCCAGGTATGGCAACCGCGTGGGAGTGGTTATTCAATCGGCGCTCCGCCGTTCGGCCGAGGACGTCGACCGCCTGATTCGACTCGGCGCACGTGTTCGTCTGTGCAAAGGTGCGTATCTGGAGCCGCCCTCGATCGCCTTCCCGGACAAGCGCGACGTCGATCAAAATTTCGTCACCCTCATGGAGCGACTCCTGCTCGAGGGAACGTATCCGGCCATCGCAACCCACGATGCCACGATCATCAACCGCGCGAGAGCTCTGGCGGGGCAACACGGTCTCGCGGAGGACCGATTCGAATTCCAAATGCTTTACGGAGTTCGCCGTGATCTCCAGACAAGCCTGAGGAGCGAAGGGTACCGCATGCGCGTCTACATCCCCTTCGGCACCCAATGGTACCCTTACTTGATGCGCCGACTCGCCGAGCGGCCGGGGAACCTCGTCTTCATGGCCGGGAACATCATTCGGGAGGGCCTATCTCGCTCCTAGATCCGGAGGTTACGCTGGGGGGGTACATGGCCAAGCACGAGCGTGCAGCGGCGTTCACGGGTTCGGACGGAGCCGCATACTCGGTCGGCATCTGGGCCGATGACGTTCCCGACGAACGCGGACGGTTCGGGGCGGCCATCCTGTTCGTGCGTTGGAGTCCATCGGGCGACCAGCCGGTGGGACACGTGGAAACCGACTACCTGGCTTGGGGCAAGACATCCGCTGAGGCAGAGGCCCGGATCCGTGCGCTCTCCCTCTACGACGTCAAAGCGGCGCTCGACGAGGCGATCGCTCAATCGACATCCGACACGTGACACGAAGCGGTGTCGTGCTCGCCCGCAAGGGATCACAGTTCCAGGTGCACACCGCCCAAGGCCAGGTCACCGCAGTCTTGCGCGGTCGGGTCAAGCGGGGTGATGGCCGGGCAATCGTAGGCGACCGTGTAACGCTCGAGGACCTGGGGTCGGGGTGGGCGATCATCTCCGTCGAGTCGAGAACCAACGTGTTGGAAAGACGCGTCCCGGGAGGGCGCGGGAGTCGGCCGATCGCCGCAAACCTCGATCGCGTTCTTGTGATGACGGCTACGGTCAACCCCGACCCGGTGCCCCAACTCCTCGATCGCCTGCTGGTCCTGGCCGAGGCGGATGACATTCCCGCCATGGTGGTCGTGAACAAGATCGACCTCGACCCCGGTACCGCCCTGATCACCAGGATGGAGCGCGCCGGCTATCCGGTCCTGCCCATCAGCGTGGCGAAGGGTATTGGCCTTGCACCCCTCATCACCCTGATGCGGGACGGCGTGTCGCTGGTCACAGGGCCTTCCGGCGCCGGAAAATCGAGTCTGCTCAACTTGCTCCAACCGGGCCTCCGTCTTCTCACGGGAAAGGTGAGCGGCAAAGATGGCCGAGGGACTCACACCACCGTGTCGGCCATCATGATCCCAATGGATGAGGGCGGCTACCTGGTGGATACCCCCGGTCTCAGCGACGTGGGGTTCTGGGGATTGGACCCGGTCAACCTGGTTCAGTGCTTCCCGGACCTTCGGCCTTTCACGGACGGCTGTCGCTTCCCTGACTGCTCACATCGCTCCGAACCCGGGTGTGCGGTGCGGGAACAGGTCGGCATCGCGATCGCGGAGGACCGATATGCCTCCTATTGTCTCTTTCGTGAGGAGTTGGGCTCAGAACCGCGCGACTGGGAATGATCGCAGGGTCGTGGGGAGGTTTCGGTGCGTGTGAAGGATCAGGTCCTATGCATGGGGATTACATGACCCTGATCGCATGGTCCCATCGCGAGCCCCTCAGGGTGATGTTGCGACCACCAGAGTTCCGCATCTTCCTGCGTCCAAACCTCCTCAAGCGCAATCCCGCGAAGCAACTGGCCTAGATGCCCGGCATCCCGCGGACGCTCCGCCGGATCCTTCGCCAAGCACTGCAACACCAGATCATCGAGGAGTGTCGCGTCGGGATAGGGGGACCGCTCCGAGGGTCGGCGCGGAGGCTCGTTGGCATGCTTCAGGAGTACCTGGATCGGGGTGGATCCTTCGAAGACTCTCTCCCCCGTGAGGAGCCAGTAGGCCAGGCACCCCAAGGCGTAGACATCGACCCGCGGGTCAGGTTCCCGATCGCCGACGGCCACCTCGGGCGCCATGATGTTTGGGGTACCCGCCAGAGCATCGGCGGCCGTCAGCTTCGCCTGACCGCCTGCCCTTCCCCCGTGGCGCAGTGCCACGATGCCGAAGTCCAGGATCTTGACGAAGTCTTTCTCCAACCCGAGCCTCGAGACGAACACATTGGATGGTTTGACGTCTCGATGAACCATGCCTCGGGCATGCGCTTCCGCGAGCGAGGCGGTTGCCTGGGTCAGAAGGTGGACGACGCGCGCGACCGGTTGGGGGCCGTGGTGTTCCACGAGGTGCTCTGCGTCCACGCCATCAAGGAGTTCCATCACGTAGTAGAACGTGCCATCGTCGGTCGCACCGAAGTCGTACAGGCTAATGGTGTGGGGAGAGCTGAGCGCGGCCGCCGCTTCCGCCTCCCGCCGAAACCGCTCTACCGCATGGGCCCCGGAGGCCGGGTCGAGGAGTTCGGGTTTGATCAGCTTGATCGCTGCGGGGCGCGCCAGCAGGCGGTGTTCGGCGTGATACACGGCCCCCATTCCCCCTTCGCCAAGGAGGTTTCCCAGGCGGTAGCTCCCGAGTTCCTTGGCCTTCGAAACCTGGCGCCCCAGTCCTCCGATGATTCTCACAGGGATTACCGCGATGAACGCCGCGAGGTAGTTGGGGATGAGGAGCCAGGCGAACTCCAACGAGGAGTACGGGATCTCTATCCCGCGTGATGAGGCGAACCAGAGAGAAAGGGGGTCCGAGGTGGCCGCAATGAGCGCGGCCATCAGGACCTTGGCGGGCGTGCTCGGCGCGATACTCGGGTAGACGACGATGATGAATGCGACCCACGAGATGCCGGTCGGGCGAGGCTGGGGGTACCACAGCGTCACCAGGGAGACGAGGAAGGCCGTCAGCACATAGTAACCGAGCCCGATATCGAGAAGGCGGGTACGGTTACGGTGGAATCGTGCCGCATAGACCGCGAGCGCCAAGGACAGAACGAGCCCGATCGCCGCAAGGCTGTTGTAGGCCCTGGCATAGGACCGATCCGTCATCCAGGAAGTCTCGGTCCCCAGGAGGAGCGGGGCCGCGTTGCCCATCAGTAACGCGAACACCCACAAACCAGCAAAAGCCGCCGCTACTGCCGTCACCCGGCGACAGGAGCCGTCGAGTACCTCCGGGGGAAGGGTGGACCAACTCCACGAGGAGGATGAGGTCTGATTACCGGTCACGGCTGTCCCGGAATGAGGGGCAGGCCGGGTGGAGGCGGAATCAGTGCCGACCCATACCTGCACGCGTCTCGACCGTCCTCCGCAGCCATCGCACAGAGGCGCTCGCGGGTTGCGGCGTCGGTCATATGGAGGACGCGGATCTGCTCTCCCACGGCCACGAAACATTGCTGTCGATTCTTGCCCGCCGGTACTTCCCTGCAAAAGGCCATTCCATCTTCGGGCTCCGCGGTCATGTCGATGTAGTTCTTCGCCACACCCACAAAACACCAGGGCTGGTAGTCGGGGTTCCCATGAGAGCAGTGCTCGATCGACCGCTTGGTGTTCTGCCCAGTGACCCCGCTGGAATTGGTCCCGAGACTCAAGTAACACTCGTGCCGCACGAAATCGGGCGCGTTGTCGCACTCGACCATCGCCGCTTCGAAGTCGTAGTTCACCCGATTCAGAATGATGCCGCCCTGCAACTGGTAGCAGCCGGGGAGGTACTTCCGCTCCATGATCGAACAAGGGTAGAGAGCGTCACCCGGATCCCGCATCTTGAATGGGGGCGGACCCGATCCCATCTCATGCCCTTCGTGCTCCCCATGGCTGGCGTTGGCCGCACTGTCGCGCGCCGCAAGGAGATCCGCCGGCGCGTGATGTCCACTGGGAGACGATGCGACCGCATTCTCCATGAAAGCTCCTCCGTAGCACGATTGCCGATCCCAATCGGTGTTCAGCCAATCGCACTCGGTGAGGGCGCGTGGGAGGTCCCAGTTGTGAATCATGCTGAGCCCGTGGCCGAGACCATGGGCGCATTGGAAGCGGAGCCATCGGCCAGGGGCGTCAGCCTCGATCGTGTCACACAGCGTGGCGGCCCGTACCGAATCCACACCCGATTCTGCCGTGAGATAGGCCTGAATCACCCCATGGTAGCACCCGGATTGATAGAGACCGGTACAACTGCTGAACACCTGCCCGATCGGGCGCCCGGGTTGCCACGCCTTGATCCCGATCAGATGCACGTACACATGACCGTCGAGTTCCACGCGGGAATCCAGGCCTCCCAGAACCGCGAGCGCACCGAGGGCAAGCCGAACGCGGTCACCACTCGACAACTTCACGAAGAACTCCTCGTAGCACGGCTGCCGCTCGGATGCGCTGAGAGAACGGCATTGACGGTGGGCGAGTTTCCCGAGCGCTACGGTGTCTCCACGTTGCGCGGCGTCCATGACCAGCGCCTCCACTTCGTCCTGGGGAAGCGGACGATCCAACAAGGGACGGCCGTAGAGCACTGCGGCGGTAACAATCACGGTTGCTGATGCGAGGATCAAGAGTTTTCGTCCATTCATCTGTCGATTCCTCTCGGTGAGGTGCTCCACCCTGGCACGCTCCCCAATGCATTCAGTAGTTCGGCGTGCTCCGCGGCGAGCTGAGCGTACCGTTGATGGGCATCACGACCGGGCTTCTGGTCGGCACTGTTCACCAGTCTATTCAAGTAAGACACCTGCGCCACCAGCTTGGGCATCGGGTACGGGCCCTCGGCATCGGCCAGAGATTCGAGGGTCCGGTTGAGGGTGCTTCGGGCGTCCTCGACGACATCCGACCGAGCCAGGAGACTCCGGACGCGCGACAGGGTCCCCTGCACGTCGGTCATCAACGTCCGGACCTTCATCGCGAGATCGAACTGCTCCTGCAGGTCGGCCGTGGTCACACCATCTGCGGTCAGCCTGGGATCGAGCACGATGTCGAGCGAGTGCATCTGACTCTGCCCCCCGGTGGTGAGCCGGACCGTGTATCGACCGGGCACGGCCAGGGGCCCGCCACCACCTCTCGTTCCGGTGCTCGAAAGATCAACGGTGAAGTCCCAGCGCACTCTGTGCATCCCCGGAGTCTTGGGTGCTGATGCGAGTCGTCTGACACGCTCCCCGCGTGCGTCGACGATCTCCAAAGCGAGGTCTTCGGTGTGCTCCACCAAGAAGTAGTCGATCGTCGCCCCAGGTGGGGGGTAATCCAGGTGCCCGGCACCCTCCCCTCCCCGGTATGTCCCACTCCCCCGTCGCGTCCGATAGGCGATCCTCGGAGCGTAGAGCCGCGGCCTTGTCTCTGACGCCTTGAGTTGATGGAGACGGCTGACGTCGTCCATCACCCAGAACGAACGACCCATCGTCGAGACGACGAGGTCCTTCTGATAGACCGCGATATCCGTAATCGGAGTGACCGGCAGGTCGAGTTGGAATGGCTGCCAGGAAGCCCCGTCGTTGAAGGAGATGAACATGCCGAACTCGGTCCCCGCGTAGAGCAGACCCTCCCGATCCGGATCTTCCCTCACGACGCGGGTGGGATGATCGTCGGGGACACCATTGCGGCCAGTGGTGAGTCGCGTCCAACTCTGACCGTAATCCGTGGTGCGGTAGATGTACGGTTTGAAGTCGCCGAGGAGGTAACGATACACTGCGACGTAGGCCTTCCCGGGCCGGTGCGGGGACGGTTCGATGTTCTGGACGCGTCCACCGGGAGGCAGACTCTTCGGATTCACATTCCGCCAGGTGCGACCAGCATCGCGTGTCACATGAACTGGTCCGTCATTGGCGCCCACCCAGATCAAGCCGCGCTCCAGAGGGGACTCTCGAATGGCGTAGAGGGTACTGTAGTACTCCTCGCCGGTCACGTCGCGGGTGATCGGGGTACCAGGCACGACTTGTTTGTCCGGCTCGAATGCGGTCAGGTCACCGGAGATCTTCTCCCAGGTCACACCGTCATCCCGGGTCCGATGTACGTACTGGGAGCCATGGTACACCGTGCCTGGATCGTGGGGCGAGACATGGATCGGGGAGACCCGCTGAAACCGGTAGATCAAGTCCCTCGGATTGTGACCGTAGAGGTATTGGCCGCCCACCCAATACGCTCTTTCCTGCCCAGTGCGCTGGTCGAACCGAGCGAACTGGCCCTTGCAGTTGGTGTAGACGATGTCGGGGTTTCCAGGCTTCGGGATGGCAGGCCCCGTTTCGCACCCTCCGACCTCACGCATGAAGCCGGTGGTTCCTTCGACCATCGGGTACGGGGGGAGGCTTGGTACGGCGATGGCGGTGCTGTTGTCCTGCTGACCCGCATAGGCCCAGTAGGGAAAGCGATCGTCCACCGCGACCTGGTAGAGTTCGGCAGTCGGCTGGTTGTCCTGCGTTGACCAGGTCTCGCCTCCATCGCGACTGACATTCGCCCCGCCATCGTTGGCCTGGATCATGACTCGTGGATCCGATGGGTCGATCCAGATGTCGTGGTTGTCGCCATGTGGAGTCGAGCCGCGTTCAAACGTTCTGCCGCCGTCCTTGGAGCGCCAGAATCGAGTTGCGTTGATGTACACCACGTCCGCATTCGACGGATCGGCATCGACGTTCGTATAGTAGAACGGACGATCGAGGATCCCGCTCTGGGTGGAGACGAGCCGAAAGGATACGCCACGATCATCGGAACGGTACAGTCCGCCACCATCCGCAGCCTCGATCAGCACGTAGAGTCTGTCGGGGTCGGCGGCAGATACAGCAAGGTCGGATTTGCCCACGAGGCCTTTCGGAAGCCCATCTTCGAGCTTGAACCAGGTGGTTCCCCCATCGGTCGATTTGTACACTCCACCCTCGTACGCCCCACTGATGATGGTCCATGGCTTCCGCTCCGCGCGCCACATCGAGGCGTACACCTCATCGGGGTTGTCTGGCGCAAACTCCACGTCGACGGCCCCGGTACTGTCGGATATCGAGAGCACTTGCTCCCAGGTCTTGCCCCCGTCTCGCGTCCGATACACCCCGCGCTCGGCATTCGGTGCGAAGGCCTGACCGATGGCTGCGACGAAGACAACGTCCGGGTTGGTTGGGTGGATCTCGACGGCTCCGATCTGACCCACCGTTCTGAGCCCGACAAACTGCCACGTCGTGCCGTCGTCGGTTGACTTGTAGACCCCCTTTCCCTGAATCACGTTGCTACGGAGCCCGTCTGACCCGGTTCCCACGTAGACGATGTTCGGGTTTGACACCGAGGTTCGGACCGCGCCGATGGACCCCGTGGCCAAGAAGCCGTCCGAGACGTTCCGCCACGTCTGTCCATAATCGGTCGTCTTCCAGACGCCGCCCCCGGTGGCCCCCATATAGAAGCTCCCGGGGCGCCCTGGGACGCCGGTGACGGTCGTGACCCGGCCGCCCTGTGAGGGGCCGATGTTCCGGTAGTGGAGTCCGGTGAAGAGCAGGGGGTCGAGGGGCTTCTCGGGACCTTGGGCGAACGCGGAGGGCAGAGCGGAGAGCAGGAGGGCGACAGCGAGGGCTGCGGCGGCGCTGGGATTTGTGTGGTTTTGCATCATGGAGATGTATCAGGTGTTGTCGGGTTGAGTCTACCCCGGGAGAGAACGTGAGGAGTCGGTGGTTGCTATCTGGTCCAGAGGACGATCAAGCCGCACGCGTTGATGTGGGTCGTTGCCGCGCCCGGACTGGGTGACGAGTATCCCTGGGTGACCTGGAAGGCTGCGGGTAGTCTTGAGTCGGCACCGGGTTGGTAAATGTCGATGGCCTCGATCGACCAGGGGGGAAAATCGCCGACGAAAACGTTCCTCCATGGGGGTTGTCCGTTGACAGAGATGGCAGGTGGACAGCCGCGGATCGTGCCCACTCGTGGCGCGCGGGCGGGTCGTCCCAATGGATCCCATCCATTCGAGGACGGCAGAAGGTCGAAGCGACTGAACGGTTGCGTGCGGAGGTAGCGTCCGACCAGGAAGGAAAGCCCGTGACTGCCGGATCGCTCGATGTCTTCACGGGTCAGCGTCCTGCCCCATGCCGTTCGATACAGCCGCTCCAGCTCCGGAGACAGGTTCATTCCGCTCTTGGCTCGGACCTCGACGTCGGGAAGGTGCATCGGAAGGGCCGCAAGTTGAATCATGGCCGTATGACGTTCCCCGGTCGCGACATACACTACTCTCTGCTGTGGCTGGTACCCGAGGCGACGAACGAGTACCGTGTACCGGCCGGGCGGTAGCTCGGAGAAGAGGAACATCCCGTTGGCATTGGTGAGAAGCGAGCGCTTCTCCGTGTCTCCCGACAAGAAGACCTCTGCCTCGGCGATCGGGCGCAGCGCGGAGTCCCGGACCGTTCCGCTGTAGGCACCCGGTTTGGCGGTCAGGCCGAGCGCGTCGAGAGCCCGTTGGGTCCGCGTAGTATCCTGCGCCGAGAGCCAGGACGGGATGACGGCCAGCGCCAGGACGGCAAGTCGCGCCACGTTCTTTGGGTGCACACTCAAAAGCTACCGCGCCGCCCGCTGCGGGCTAGGGGGATGGGGTCTTTGGCGTCCAGCGGCTGGAGTCCCGTGACGCAACCTTCGCCATCATGCCCTGAAAGGCTTCGTCGAGATCGATCTTCTCTCGGTTCGCCAGACAGATCAAGACGAAGAGGATGTCGGCCATTTCCATCGCCAAGTCACCCTCAGGTTCCTCTGGCTTTCTCGTCTTTTGACCGAAGCGATGATTCACCTCTCGAGCCAACTCGCCAACTTCTTCGGTGAGTCGTGTGAGGTTGGTGAGCGGGTCGAAGTACCCCTCTTCAAACCGGCTGATCCAGGCATCCACCTGCCGCTGGGCGTCCCTGAAACTCATGAAACCCCACCCGAACTGGGGACCGTCAACGCCCGGATGATGGCTTGGCAGAACTGGGGAAGGTCGGCGGGGGTACGCGAAGAGATGAGGTTGCCGTCGATGATCACCGGGGCGTCTTCCCAGAGCATCCCGGCGTTGACCAGGTCATCCTTGATCGCGCCAACACTGGTCCCTCGCTTCCCCTTCACGATGCCGGCAGAAATTGGGACCCAACCCGCGTGGCAAATGAACGCCACCGGTTTTCCTGCCTGATGGATCTCGCGGGTGAGTTCCAGCACCCGAGGGTGCCGTCGTAGAATGTCTGGCGCGTATCCCCCTGGAATGACGAGCCCATCGAAGTCGGCCGCCGTGATCGAGTCGACACTGGTGTCGGGCGTGATCGGATATCCCCGCTTGCCCTGGTAGGTTGCCTCGCCCAAGCCGGCGACGACCGTGGTCACACCTTCTTCCTCCAAGCGGATCTTGGGATACCAGAGTTCCAAGTCTTCATACAGAGGGGCAACGAAGAAGAGGACGCGCTTGCCTGATAGGGACACGAGGACACTCCGCCGGGTGAATTCGAGGGGAATGTAACCCGGGTTGGGCTGGCCGCCCGACTGCCGGAACGCTACTCTTCCGAGTCATCAGACTGACCACTCACATGCCAGCACACGGAGGGAGAATCACCCGGTGCGCTCCCGAGAACGGATCCTCGCCAACCTCGAGGCCATCTATCGCGAGTCCTTCGATCGGGCCCAGGCCCGGGATGAGCCGGAGAGGATGGGCGAACTCGACAACGCCTACATGCGCGACCAACTGATGCTGGAGGTCCTCCTCGACATCCGCGATCTCTTTGCGGTGGCCCCCGCTGCTCCCGCCCCGGGCAAGAGCGCCCTCGAGAAACTCCAAGCCCTGCGCCGGCTCACGAAGAGGTAACCATGTCTCGCTTCACCGTTGTCTGTCTGCTCGCAATCCTGACGGGGTGCGGCAGGTCCCCAGCGATCGACCTCATCGCCGTCGGCCGGATTTGGACCGGGAACCCCGATCAGCCCTGGGCTGAGGCGGTGTCGGTGTCCGGAGGGGTGATCCAGGCGGTGGGTGACAGCACGAGGATTCTCCGTTCCGCAGGCCCGGACACCCAGATTCTCCGGGATGACGGCGGGATGATCGTACCCGGATTCGAAGACGACCACACCCACTTTTTTCAAGGTGGGTTCCAACTCAGCTGGATCGATCTTCGAGAGACCCGAACTCCTGCGGAGTTCATCGGCCGGATCGCGGAATACGCCCGGAACCGCCCTGAGGGTGAATGGATCCTGGGAGGCGACTGGGATCACGAGTGGTGGCCGGGTGCCCCCCTGCCCACCAGAGAGTGGATCGACTCGGTGACGCCCTCCAATCCAGTCATGGTGAGCCGATACGACGGGCACATGGTGTTCGCCAACTCCCTCGCCATGTCACTTGCCGGGGTTGATGGTTCGACCGGGGATGTGGAGGGAGGCGAGATCACGCGCGGCCCATCCGGTCAGCCGACCGGTGTCTTCCGAGACAAGGCGATGGGTATCATCCAAGCCGCCGTGCCCGTACCCACCCCAGCCCAAATGGACTCGGCGTTGTCCAGAGCCATGGCACACGCTGTTACTCGCGGCGTCACCACCGTATCCCATGTGACGGCGACGTGGGACGAGGTCGCGGCAATGCGTCGTGCGGAAGAACGAGGAGCGCTGCTCCTTCGGATTTCGGTCTACATCGACCTCCCTGATTGGCGGAATGCCGCGGAGTCCCTCCGGGTGAAGGGTCCGGGAGATCACTGGCTCCGCATCGCCGGCGTCAAGGGAATGATGGACGGGTCGTTGGGAAGCACGACGGCCTGGTTCGAGGACCCCTACGACGACGCGTCGCACACGACCGGCTTGAACGTCACGCCCCTCGATTCGATGCGAGCGTGGATCGGTGCCGCCGATTCTGCCGGACTCCAAGTGGTGATCCACGCCATTGGCGACCGGGCCAATGCTGTTTTGCTCGACATCTTCGACAGCGTGGCGACGGCACACGGCCCGCGCGACCGCCGATTCAGGATCGAACACGCGCAGCATCTCCGGCGCCAGGACATTCCACGCTTCAAGGCCCTCGGCGTCATCCCGTCCATGCAGCCGTACCACGCCATTGATGACGGGCGATGGGCCCAGAAACGGATCGGACCGGAGCGGATCAAGACCACCTATGCGTTCCGCTCCCTCCTCGACGCTGGAGCCAGGCTGATCTTCGGGTCCGACTGGACCGTCGCACCTATCGACCCCCTGCAGGGGATCTATGGCGCGGTGACCCGTCGCACCCTGGACGGGCTCAACCCGGATGGGTGGGTCCCGGAAGAGAAGATCACGGTGGGAGAGGCCCTGCGCGCCTACACCGTGGATAACGCCTACGGCATGTTTCTCGATGACGTCACCGGGAGTCTCCGTCCCGGTCTCAGGGCTGATTTCGTGATCCTGGACCAAGACCTGACCGCCGTCCCGCCGGAGACGATCAAGGAGGCCAACGTGGTGATGACCATCGTCGATGGGAAGGTCCTTTTCGGCCGGCAATAGGGGTTCGCCGACCACGATGGGCGAGGGTATCTTACCGGAGTTGTGACCGCACTCGTATTCGGCAATCAGGAGTCTCGACCATGGCGACCAGGCCGAGCACTCGGGCTAGGGCTTCCACCCGCCTCGAAAAGCAGGATCTTCTCGACCTCTACCGCCTGATCTACCTCTCGCGGCGGGTGGACGACAAGGAAATCCAGCTCAAACGGCAGAACAAGATCTTCTTCCAGATCTCCGGCGCCGGTCACGAAGCGGTGTTGGCCGCTGCCTCGAAAGTCCTCCGATCTGGCTACGATTGGGTCTTTCCATACTATCGAGACCGCGCGCTTTGCCTGGGGCTCGGGGTTACGCCCACCGAGATGCTGCTTGGCGCGGTCGCGGCCGCCGACGATCCGAGCTCGGGTGGCCGGCAGATGCCGTCCCACTGGGGGCACAAAGACCTCAACATCGTGAGTTCCTCCAGCCCGACCGGTACCCAGTTTCTTCAGGCGGTCGGGGCGGCCGAAGCTTCGTTGCGTTACCACCAGAATCGGGACATCGAGGGATGGGAACGGGCCTCTCCCGGTGATGAAATCGTGTACTGCTCGGCGGGTGACGGAACGACGAGCGAAGGTGAGTTCTGGGAGGCGATGAATAGTGCCTGCAATCTTCAGTTGCCGATCGTCTTCCTGATCGAAGACAACGGATACGCGATTTCCGTTCCCGTCGAAGTCCAGACGCCGGGCGGCTCCGTCTCGAAAGTTCTCAGTGGGTTTCCCGGTCTCTTCATTCAGGAAGTGGACGGGTGTGATCCTTTGGCGTCGTACGACGCCATGGTCCGAGCCGCTGACCACGCCCGGGGACGGAAGGGCCCGGCCCTGGTCCATGCTCATGTCATCCGACCTTACAGCCATTCGCTCTCCGACGACGAAGTGCAGTACCGCCCACCGGCGGAGCGAGAGCAGGATGCCGCCCGTGATCCGCTCACCGCGTTCCCCGCGCACCTGCTCGAGGCAGGGGTGGCCACAGAACAGGAATTGGAGATGATCCGCCAGCAGGTGGACGCGGATCTCGAGGTGGCGACTGACGTCGCTTTGGCGGCACCCCAGCCTGCCACCAGTACCATCGATCAGTTCGTCTATTCGCCGGAGATCGATCCCACCTCGGAGCAGTTCGACACCGAGGAGGACCCACACTTCGAGGGTGAACCGACCACGATGGTCGATCTCCTGAATACCTGCATTCGCGATGAGATGGTCCGAGACCCCAGGATTGTCGTCTTCGGTGAAGACGTCGCCGATGCGAGTCGGGAGGAGTACCTCGACGAGGTCAAGGGCAAGGGTGGGGTCTTCAAAGTGACCTGGGGTCTACAAAAACGGTTTGGGGGGCACCGGGTATACAACTCACCACTTGCCGAAGCGAACATCGTTGGCCGAGCCATCGGCCTTGCAGTGCGCGGGATGAAGCCAGTCGTTGAGATCCAATTCTTCGACTACATCTGGCCGGCCTACATGCAGATCCGAAATGAACTCGCGCTGATGCGCTGGCGTTCGAACAATGCCTTCGCCTGCCCGGTGGTCGTGCGGGTCACCTACGGAGGGTATCTCAAGGGTGGGGCTCCCTATCATTCCCAGACCGGCGCTGCCGTCTTCACCGGCATACCGGGTCTGCGGGTCGTATGCCCCGCGACAGCGCTCGATGCCGCAGGCCTCCTTCGGACCGCTATCCGATGTGAGGATCCCGTCCTGGTGCTGGAGCACAAACACCTGTACCGACAGACCTACAACAAGGCGCCCTACCCCGGCCCCAACTTCATGATCCCCCTCGGCAAAGCGCGTGTGGTGCGCGAGGGGAGCGATCTCACCATCGTCACCTACGGAGCCCTGGTCCAGCGGTCACTCGTCGCCGCGAAGGAGTTGGAGGAGGCCACCGGTGCAAGTGTGGAGATCATCGATCTGCGGTCGCTCTCGCCGGTGGACTGGGAGACGATTTACACCTCTGTCCGGAAGACCAATCGTGTCATTGTGGCGTACGAAGATTCCCTGTCATGGGGATACGGCGCCGAGCTCTCGGCCCGTATCGCCGACGAGACGTTCGCCTGGTTGGACGCTCCGGTCCGGCGCGTTGCTTCGACGGACACCTTCGTGGCCTACGCCCCCGAGTTGGAGGACGTGATTCTGCCTCAGACGGCAGGGATCCGGGCCGCGATGACGGAGATCCTCAGCTTCTGACCCTTTCGCCGCACTGTTTCACTTTGAAACCATCCGACGTTCCCTGACGTCTGGGCATCATATGACTTAAGGGGGCGACAGATGACCAAGCGCCAAATCTGGGGCCGGCTCTGGCGAGCGGGTCTCATCACAGCTGTCGTCGCACTCCTCGCCGTAGGGTATGAGGCCACCTTCCGTGCCCGGCTTGGGGCACCCGAAGCGCGCCTGGCAACGGCCCTCTACACTCGCCCGGTCGGGTGGGGAAATGAGCGATCACGAGAGCCGATACCAATCGGGGTGCTGAGGGGAAACCTCAGCGAGTATCGGGTACCGGTTCACCTCGATGAGATACCCGATCGTCTGATCCAGGCCGTCCTCGCCGTGGAAGACCAACGATTCCATTCCCACCACGGGCTCGACTTCCGCCGGATAGCTGGGGCGGCGGCCGCCAACGTCAAGGCCGGCGGGTTCTCGCAGGGCGGAAGCACGATCACCCAGCAGCTCGCCAAGAACCTCTTCCTCTCGGCGAGTCGCACTCCGATCCGTAAGCTCCGCGAAGCGGCCATGGCCCTCGCCCTCGAGGACCGCTACGACAAACAGACCATCCTCGAGGCCTACCTCAACGAGATCTACTTCGGGCAGGACGGACCGCGCGCCATCCACGGGGTCGCGGCGGCGGCCCGCTACTACTTCGATGACGATCTGGAGGACATCAGCCTCGGCGAGGCCGCTCTCCTCGCGGGGATGATCCGTGCTCCCAATCGGTACACTCCTGTCCGGCACCCGGACACGGCGCGCGAGCGTCGTGATTTGGTGCTGCGCCTCATGGCAGAACAGGGGCGAGTCTCGGAGCGGAAGGCGGAACGCGCGGCTCGCGAACGGATTCGGACCAAGCCCCATCCGCAACAAACGGTCGATGCACGCTATTTCAGGGACTTCGCCCTTACGCAGATCTCGAAGGAAACAGGGCATCTCCCGGCGCGAGGTGCCGCCGTCTACACCACGCTCGATGCCTCGCTTCAGAGGGCCGCAGAGCGTGCCGTGGTTCGTGGCCTCGACGGTCTCCGAGTGCAAGGAGCCCAGGCCGCACTCGTCGCGCTCGATCCCAGGACGGGTGATGTGCTCGCGATGGTTGGTGGACGAGACTACGGGGCATCACAGTTCAATCGCGCCACCGATGCCCTGCGCCAGCCGGGCAGTGCCTTCAAGCCCATCGTCGCGCTGGCGGCCCTGGGGCGCGACGGGCGTGATGGTCCCGCGTTCACACTGGCGTCGGTGGTCGAGGACCAACCGCTCAGCCTGGTGACCCCTGCAGGTCGTTGGGAGCCGAGCAACTACGACCAGGAGTTTCACGGTTCGGTGACCGTGAGGGAGGCGCTGGAACAATCGCTCAATGTGCCCTTCGCTCGGATCGGACTCAGTATCGGTTCCGAGCGAATCGTTGCCACGGGCAAGCGCCTCGGTCTGACCAGTCCATTGCGCCCAGTGCCCAGCATTGCCCTGGGGACATCCGAAGTCACCCCGCTCGAACTGACACGGGCCTATGGAGTCTTTGCAACGGGTGGGTACCTGGCGGAACTGAGAACGGTCCTCGGCAGCAGCAGGGGTGCCGGTGACCTCGACCAGAACGGCGAACCTCGACTCGATCGGGTGGCGGATCCAGCCGAGACGTACCTGGTGACCTCGGCGCTCGAAGGTGTCGTGGCCCGTGGGACCGGTCGAAACCTGAGGGGATTGAGTCGGCGGGAGGGGGGGCTTGCTGGGAAGTCGGGTACCTCGGACGATTGGCGCGACGCATGGTTCGTGGCCTATACGCCGTCGCTCGTGGTTGGTGTCTGGGTGGGGTACGATGACGGTGAGAGCCTCCGGCTCACCGGATCTCGCGCAGCACTACCGATTGCGGCACGCTTTCTCCAAGACGCGTTCCGTGCGCAGGGTCCGGAGCCCTTCCCGGTTCCGGAGGGTCTCGAAGTGAAGCGGGTTGGGCGGAGCGACTTGGGTTGGTCGGGTTGGCAGTGTTACGGGGAGCGCGAAGTGTTCCTGCAGGGCACGGCCCCGGAAGACGAATGCCGTTCGTTTGGGCTCCCCGATTCCTGGGTCACCCTGCTACGCGAACGAGGCAGCGATCTGGAAGAGTTGTTCGACGGTCACGGGGATGAACTCGTCGACCTATTCCAGGATCGAGCCGAGGAGTTCGTGGAGCGGCTCGTCGAGGCTCTCAATCGGCGAGCGCGCCAATTGGCGAGATCGCACTGACGGCGAAGGCCTCTCCTCAGGGGTAGAGCAGTGCCACGTGGAGGGAGAAATCCTGCACGCGGATTTCCAACTTGACGGTGCCTGATGCCAGGTCGACCTCCTTGAGATTTCCGGCAGCGATGACCCAAGGCTGTCTGCCCATCCGGAGACAATGTGATTTCGGTCGAGCCTGGGCCCAGAGGAATGGATCCCAGGGGCTACCCCATAGCGACTGACATGATCGCCACCACCTCGCAGCACGTGGGTGAGCGCAGCAAGGTGTTCCGACCGGGGAGAAGTGCCACATCGGCTTGTCCGCCGTTTGCAGGTCCGCTCTGTCCGGCGGGGGAAGTCGTTTGCATTGTGCTCTCTATCACTCCTCGTTCCAGATCCACGACCGTCGTACGCTGTCCCGGTTGGGCGACATAGGCGCGTGCGTGATCCGGGCTGATGGCCAGCCCTTCGCTGGGCAGGCCGTGGAGGTCCACGCTTGCCTGGAGAGTCATGGTCTGGAGATCGATCACCCACAGGGAGTCACCGGTGATAGCGGCGAGGGCACCGTCCGCTGAGACCTCAACCTGGTGACCGTCCGTTCTGATCCGTTCGCCAGGAAGGCTCGGGGACCTGGTGCCGGAGGTGGGGGTGGTGGGCCTGGAGGTGGGAGTAGTGCCGCTGGGCCGCTGGGCCCGCCCCCACTGCACCCGAAGACCAAACCCAGCGCCACGACGGCGACACCCGATCTCAGAGGCCGCCGTCGTGGGAGCCGAGCTGGCCTAGTTCGGGTCCACGTCCGCTGTAATGTCCGGGCCCGTGACATCACAGGTCTCTGTCTCTGGAAGGGTGTTGTCGGTGGCAAACCGTGGCGGCCAGTCCGCGTAGGCCGAGGTGGGGGTGAGAGAGAATGTCAGGCCCGCCCCCTCCGCCATGTCACCGTGAATGATGAGCGCGAACCCCGTATAGCCGCCCCGGTTGAAGAGGATCTTCACGTACCCGGTCCCGTTGCCCCTGTCTGCGAACCACACCGTTGCCGCCCCCGTCGCCTCATTGAGGTCGAGAAAGTCGTCCATGACGCCGGAACAGCTCCCGACTGAACTCATGCCGCTCCAGGTGATGACGGCGGTAGGGTCGCCGGTTTGGGCGTCATACCACACGTCCGTCTCATGCTTCTTCTTGTTGTCGACCAGGATCGTCCCGTCCGTCGGCGCCATGGTGACGGCACCGGCGTAAGAGAGGGTCGCATTGGGACCGGAGCCGGTGCCGGGCTTCCCACTTCCCCCCTTGCCAAGCTGCAATTCCTGCACATCATCTTGGGGTGTGGTCACTCCTTCGGCGCAACCACTGAGGACGAGCAGAGCCCCGAGAGCGAGGACGGGGAAGGCGAGAGTTGGGGTCTTCATCGGATGTCTCCTTGCATGATCAGGCGATCTGGGTCCTGACCGGTGAACGGTGCCCCGAGGGGACGGACGAATGCGCAACACTAGGCGCGGCAGATAACCCCTCGATCACCTGACAGGTGATCGGACGATTCTGAGAATTCGGCGGGGTGTATGTCACTACCGGTATTCGAGTTGCGACTTTTGGGTGGAGTGGATCTTCGTGCTCCCGGGGGCGAGCTTGCCTGCGGGCAGATCCTGGCCCAATCCCGCCGGACTGCCCTGCTGGCCTACCTCAGGCTGGCGGCTCGAGACCGCCTCGCGAGTCGTGATACTCTGCACGGCATCTTCTGGCCTGAGCTTCCGCAATCGCGTGCTCGGCGAGCCCTCAACCAGTCGCTCTATTTCCTGAGACATCGGATGGGGGACGACGTCTTCCTGACCGATGGTCCAAGCCTGATCGGAGTAGATCCCGCTCGGGTTTCCTGTGATGCTGATGAGTTCGAGACGAGGGTTCAGGCCGACGATCTTGCCGCGGCACTCGACTCTTACTCCGGCGTCTTATTCGATGGGTTCCATCTCTCCGGAGTCCCTGATTTTGAACGTTGGCTCGATCGGGAGCGGGAACGGCTGCGGGGGGTGGCGCGCACCGCAGCCTGGACGCTGATCGAGAGGCACCGGGAGCGTCGCGAACTCGTGGAAGCAATTCATTGGGGGCGCTGGCTCCGGCAGTTCGAGCCGTACGACGAGGCCCTCATGAACTGTTTGCTGGATCTTCTTGAGGCCGCCGGGGACCGCTCGGCGATCAAGCGTGAGATGAGGTCGTTCGAAACCCGACTCCAACAGGACCTTGGGTACACGCCGGGCGAGGCCATGGTGGAGCGAGTGGAGACCATCCTCACCGCCGGTAATCACCGGGTGGTGGATCCATCGGTCTACGCGCGTGTGGATGAGGTGACCCACACCACCGTGGAGCAAGAGTCCATCGGTGGAGCGGGCCGACAAGCAAAACCTCGGCCGCACCGCTGGTGGCCTGCCATCCCGGTGGGTCTGGCAGCGATCGTTGCGGCCATCGCGCTCTGGACACGAACGGTGTCTTCGGAGCTCAACCCACCACCGGCCAATGGTCGCCGGGTGGCGGTGCTCCCGTTCAGGAACGAAACCGGGGATTCCACACTCGACTACCTCGAACGCGTGGCCGCCGACTGGACTCGGCAGCGTCTCGTGCAGATGGGTCTCGTGGAAGTCGTGCCGAGCATTATCACCTTCCAGACGGTCCTCGACATCCCGAGTGTTCCAGCCTCGGAATCATCGTCACGTGCAACCAGTGAGTCATTTGCCGTCGCTACCGCGACCGGGGCCTCCGTAGTCGTGCTTGGGAGCATCACGCGCACCGGTGATACGCTCATTTTCTCTGGCTCAGCAGAAGACCCCAACCTCGGAAGGGTGGTTGGGGTGGTCAAACCCGTTCGCGTCACGAGGGATGAGCCACTCGAGGGTATCGAGCAGGTGGCCCAGCACCTGGCGGGGACGATGGCCGCCCTCGTAAGTCCCAACATGGCCGGGTGGGCCGAGAAGGGGAGCAGACCTCCCACGCTGGAGGCCTACCGCCGATTCGATGCGGCGATGGAGCGTTTCCTGTCCGCCTCCTCCATCAGTGCCGGGGCGCCTGAAGCGGGTGCGGCCTTCGCTGAAGCTGCGCTAGCGGATGAGGGGTTCACCTCTCCGCTCGTCTGGTCCATCATCGCGAACATGTATCACGATCAGTGGCGCGAGGCCGCTGCCACGAGCGAGGTTCTGGCTCATCATCTCGCTGATTTGCCCGCCTGGGATCGCGCGGTACTGGAATACGCTCAAGCGCGTCTCTCGGACGACCTCCCCGCTGCCTACGTTGCCCTGCGACACGTGGTTGAGCTCGTTTCCGCCCCCGAATGGCGGGAGTTATTGGCTTTGTATGCCTTCTTTAACCGACGGCCCCGTGAGGCGCTCTCAGAGTTTCACCGCCAGAACCCCATACCCAGCCGCCTCGTTGGAAACCGTCGAAACTGGGAGGCTTCCGCCTACCATCTGATGGAGGATTACGAAACGGAACTCCGCATGACCCAGCGGGATGGGTTGTCCATCCGGGCGAAGGAGGGAATTGAACTCCGAGCCCGTGTCGGGCTCGGTGAGACGCGATGAGTTCTGCGCGAGGCTCTCGCACGTCTGCAACCACCTGGAGGCACGACTCCTGACGTCGGATACA
>QKDC01000180.1 GCA_003246755.1 Gemmatimonadota bacterium
CGCTAGCACGCTGGTACGCCCAACCAAAAGTGGGGACTTCACGCGCTACTTTCGGACACCAGCGCGAAGCCCCAGGCAACGGTGAACCCAAGAAGTGGTGGGTGACGATTTGGGTGACGATCGATGACCGAAGCTGTCCACTTCGGTCCTCTCGGGGCCCCAAACGAGGAACGCCTCCGCAGGCGCTAACCCGCGGAGGCGTCTCGCTTTCAACGTGTTCCCGGCCGTGGCGGCGAAAAGTCCAGAACGACTTAGGAAACCGCTGCTCTATCCATCTGAGCTACGGGGCCACAATGAGTTACGAAAAACTGGTCGCCGTATCCGCCGATTCCGGCCGGCGCGCTCGATCCATACAAGCCGCCCAAGTGATCCGCTGTCTGCTAAGCGACGAGCGCTTCGAAGTCACGGATTCTGGAGGCCTGTTCCTGGCTGCACCTCGAAGGAACGGGGATGGCGCTTCGAACCGTGAGTCACCTGCTCCCCGATGCCCGGTGTTTCTTGCGCTGGTGCGAGGAGACGGGTCTCGTGGACCGGACACCGTTCCCGCGGCGAGGCGGGCCTGTAACCCACGGCATGTCAGTACGTTCAAGTTTTCGGACACCACGAGGTGAACAGCAATCCAGTCGCCCTGGATTCTGATATTGTGCCTTGATTCTGAGGACCACGAGGCAGGAGGGCACCATTGTCCCTGGGCAAAATCGGCAGTTTCGAGCTCCGCGAGAAGCTGGGTGAAGGCGGGATGGGCCAGGTGTTCTTGGCCAGCGACTCGCGTCTCGACCGCGAGGTCGCCATCAAGCTGCTGCCGGATTCCGTTGTCAACGATTCCCTGCGGATGGCCCGCTTCGAGCGCGAGGCGAAGCTACTGGCCTCGCTCAACCATCCGAACATCGCGGCCATCTACGGGATCGAAGAGGCCGATGGGCGCAAGGCCCTGATCATGGAGTACGTGCCAGGCGAGGACCTGGCCAAGCGGGTTCGGCGCGGGCCGCTGCCCCTCGATGAGGCGCTGGACCTCGCCGTCTCCATCGCCCGCGCCCTGGAGGCCGCCCATGCCTCCGGGATCGTGCACCGCGATCTGAAGCCCGCAAACATCGTGCTCCGATCGGACGGCCAGATAAAATTGCTCGACCTCGGACTGGCGAAGTCCCTGGAGGCCAGCCAAGAGGAAGGCATCGATCCCACGGAATCCCCGACGATCTCGTTCGAGGCCACGCAGCTCGGTCAGATCCTCGGCACGGCGGCCTACATGTCGCCCGAGCAGGCGCGTGGAAAGTCGGTCGACGCACGCTCAGACGTATTCTCCTTCGGATGTACGCTGTTCGAGCTGATCGCGGGCGCCCCGGCGTTCACCGGCGAGGACATCTCGGAGCTCCTGGCCTCAGTCATCAAGGGGGACATCCGCTGGGATCACTTGCCCGGCGACGTCCCGGCGCCGGTGCGGAAGATCCTTGCCCGATGCCTCGAAACCAACGTCGAAGAACGCTACCAGGCCATCGGAGATGTTCGTTATGACCTGGTCGAGTACCAAAACGATCCCGCCGGGTTCGGCGACGAGCGGCCGGTGGGCACCGTATCCGGTAGGCTATCCCGGCGACTGTTCGCGGTGGTGGTCGTTGCCGCCGTGGCGGCGGGCGCATCCATATCGTGGTTGCTTAGGCCCGATTCTCCGCCCGCGTCGCCGGTCGTCAAGTTCGCCATCGAGACCGGCGATGTCAGTAGAGCCGTGATCTCGCCCGACGGTCGTCGCATCGCATACGGCAAGGACGGCAAGGTCTGGGTCCGTGACCTTGACGTCCTGGAACCACGACCCCTGGATTTACCCCGCCGCGCGGCACCTGTGACCTGGACTCGGGACAGCAATATCCTGATCTTCTTGGACGAGACGGAGGGCGGCAATCGTCTCTGGCGGGTGGACCCGGATGGTGGCGAGCCCCAGGCCATCGGCCGGTTTCCTGAGGCCGGTTTCAGCTGGGGAGTTTCGCCGCTGGACGACGAGGAGCTCCTCCTGGGAATGGCGAACGGCGGGCTCTACGCCATGTCGATCGCAACCGGTAACACCCGGCTGGTGCTCGCCGGCAACGACAGCACCGTGATCACCGGCCCGATCACGCTGCCCGGCAGTGACGCGATCCTGTACGGGGAGGCGAGCCGCGGAGTGATCAACGCCTTCGTTGACGGAGAGCAACGACTCGTCTTCAAGCTGGAAGGCACCCGGGTCTTCAACCCGGTCTATTCGCCCTCGGGACATCTCCTCGTGATTTCGAACGGCGGCGGCAAGAACGTCCGCTCGGTATGGGCCGTCCCGTTCTCCTTGGAACAGATGGCCCCCACGGGCGAGCCCTTTCAGGTCGCGAGATACGGCGACGTCTCGATGTCGGGTACGGGCACGCTGGTCCTCACTCGCCGGAGCGACAAGGCGCCACTGCGGCGGCTTGTCTGGGTGGATCGCGATGGGAGGGTGCTCGGGAGTGTTGCCGAACCTCTGGCGGGCCTCGAAGGTCCGGCCATCTCCCCCGATGGCACACGGATCGCCGTCGCCGTCAGTGATGAGTTCGGAGCCTCGACCGACATTCACATCATGGACATGGGAACGGGCGCGTCCTACGGCCTGCCCGACGATGTGGGCTTGGATCGCTATCCGTGGTGGCGGGACAACGGCACAGTGGGTTACGTCACCTGGGCCGGAGGCATTCGCCATGCCATGGTCCGGGCCGCCGATGGGAGCAATTCCCCCACGCTGATCTCCGACAGAGCGTTCTACGCCCGTCCGTCGGCAGACAGAAGCTATCTGGTGGCGTCATATGATGGCCTGAAGTATATCGACCTCGATGCCGGCGAAACGCGGACGGTGATCGACGATCGGAAAGCCTATATGGCAGACATCTCTCCCGACAACGCCTACATCGCATACTCCATCGTCTGGCGAGGAAGCGGCCTCATGGTGCGATCGTTTCCGGCAGGCGACAACCTGATCGCCGTGACCTCCGCCGAGGTCGGTGCTCCCCGCTGGACTCGCGACGGCACGGAAATCCTCTACTGGCAGGACGAGTCCCTGATGTCGGTATCTTTCGACGAGGCAGCGGACGGCAGGCCGCGTACGGGAACGCCGACACGGCTGTTCGAGGCCGGACCGAACAGAATCGCGGCGAGTGCCGGGTTCGATCTGTCGGCGGACGGCCGGTTCCTGATGGTGCAGGAGATGGAGACTCCCGAGGATGAGTCCGACGAGCCGCAGATCATCGTGACCGAGAACTGGTATCAGGAATTCGCGGACGAGTCGTCACGATAGGGTAGGCACGCGGGCATGCCAATTCCCGCCCTTCCGCAAACGCCCGCGAACAGCCTCTAATCCGGGCATACAGAAACCCCGCCTCAGCACTGAGACGGGGTTCCCGTTAACCAGGCGGGTTCGGAGTTCGAAACCGCTGCGATATGGCCCGCCGGGCGTGACCTTCCTCCATCGAATTCAACCTAACGATCCGTTTCACCCGTGGCGTCTTGCATTGCGTTGTGGCAAAACGTGTTTCGGTAGTGTCGGCGAATCAGCTCAATTTCAGTTGTTTGGAGTTAGGAAACCGCTGCTCTATCCATCTGAGCTACGGGGCCGTGGGGCAGGAAGATAGCGCAGGCGGCCGAGCGATGAAATCGCACCCAGGAGCGGTGCGGTGGACCGCTCC
>QKDC01000157.1 GCA_003246755.1 Gemmatimonadota bacterium
CTGCATGAATTGCGCGACGGCCACGTTGACCGAGACCGCCGCCCAGGCGGTGTCGGAATCGGCATGGGTCAGCAACACCGTGTGATAGGTCCCGCTCACCAGGTTCCGTGGTGAGCGGAACATGGCGAGGGCGATGGGGAGGGTCCGGGCGAGGGGAGCGGCACCGGCTCCACCCGCGTTTGGTGCGGCAGGCGCGTCGTGTTGGGCAAAGTGCTCGAGGGCATCCGCGGTATGCGCGTCGAGGCCGCGTCCGTCCCGTCGCCACCAGGCGATCCAGTGCTCAACGAGCCGACTGAGGTCGATTTCCGGCTGCACCAACTCTTCGCTCAAAAGGGCCGCGAGGGCGACATGATCGCCCCAGGGTGAGGCCTCGGTGTCCAGACGGAGGATCTCCTCTCGGTCCGGGTAGAGGGGCACGATGCTCGGGTCACCGGAGGTGCGATGCACGATCCCGAGCCCCAAGGCGTGACCACTGGCGAGGCCGAGCAGAAGTCCTCGAGCACGGTCGGTCAGAGTCAGGCTCGGACGGCCCATTTCGCCCCCGGCATTTGAGTGAAGACACGGCTATCTTAGGGGGGCTCGACCACTTCGCAAACCCTTTGCACGTGAAGGCTCCCACCGTGACACGCGACACGCTCTCCATCACCGACAATCGCACCGGCCAGAACTACGAACTCCCCGTCACCGACGGCACGATCCGCGCGATCGACTTGCGTCAGATCAAGGTCTCGGAGGAGGACTTCGGCCTCATGGCCTATGACCCGGCGTATCTCAACACCGCGTCATGCCGGAGTACCATCACCTACATCGATGGCGACAGGAGCATCCTGCGCTATCGTGGTTACCCCATCGAGCAACTGGCGGAACACGCCACCTTCCTCGAGGTGGCTTATCTCCTGGCGGAGGGAGAACTCCCCACCCGAGAGCAGTTGAGTCGTTGGGAGGAGGATGTCAGATACCATACCTACGTCCATACCAACGTGATCAAGTTTCTCACCGGGTTCCGGTACGATGCGCACCCCATGGGGATGCTCCTCGGGACGGTGGGCGCCCTGTCCACCTTCTACCCCGATGCCAAGAACATCTCCGACGCGGAGAACCGCTACACCCAGCGTGTCCGCCTCATGGCCAAGTTGCCGACCATCGCGGCGTTCGCCTTCCGGCATTCACGCGGACTTCCCTACGAGTTTCCGCGCAACGACCTGGACTACATCGCCAACTTCGTCAACATGACGTTCAGCATCGGTGGGAAACACGAACCCAACAAGGTGCTGCAGCGTGCCCTGGAGATTCTCCTGATCCTCCACGCCGATCATGAGCAAAACTGTTCCACCAGCGCGGTGCGTTCGGTGGGGAGCTCCCACGTCGACCCCTTCTCGGCCGTCTCGGCAGGGATCGCCGCCCTCTACGGTCCGCTGCATGGCGGCGCCAACGAGGCGGTGCTCAAAATGCTCGACCAGATCCAATCGAAGGCCGACGTGCCGAAATTCGTCGAGCAAGTGAAGCAGGGTAAGGGTCGGCTCATGGGATTCGGCCACCGGGTGTACAAGTCGTACGACCCCCGCGCCAAGCTGATCAAACGCACCGCCGACGAAGTGTTCGAGCAGACCGGGCTCAATCCCAAACTCGAGATCGCCCTCGAACTCGAGCGTATTGCCCTGGAGGATGACTACTTCATCTCGAGGCGCCTGTATCCGAACGTCGACTTCTACTCCGGGCTGATCTATCAGGCAATGGGGTATCCGAGCGATTACTTCACCGTGCTGTTCGCCATTGGACGACTACCGGGGTGGCTGGCTCAGTGGGCCGAAATGCTCGGTGACAAGGAGCAGAAGATCGCGCGTCCGCGACAGGTATACGTGGGAGAAGACGAACGGCAATTCGTCCCGATCGACCAGCGGTAGGGAGGACCTAGGTGGTGCGTTCCCCGAGCCTCACGTCCCCTTCGAGGTAGGTGTACCCCTCGAGGCCGTCCACATAGTCCGCGATGAACGCGTTTGCGAGCTCCCGAGGGAGACGTTGTGCGGAGGTGACTTTCCGGCGGAAGTTGGCGAGCAGATCTGACGCGTTGAACTGGACGTAGTTGAGGACCTCGGTCACGGTATCCCCATGGACCAGGTTCGTCACTTCGTACCGCTCGCCGGTGATCCGGATGTGCACGGCATTGGTGTCACCGAAGAGGTTGTGCAGGTCGCCAAGAATCTCCTGGTAGGCTCCCGTCAGAAAGACGCCGAGGATATAGGGCTCGCCCGCCCGGATCGAGTGCACCTCGAGGCTCGGCTTCCCTCTCCGACCCCCAGCGAACCGATCGATCACCCCATCTGAATCACATGTCATGTCCTGGAGCGTGGCGCGCCGGTCGGGAGCTTCCGTGAGACGATGCACCGGCATGACAGGGAAGATCTGGTCGATGGCCCAGTTGTCGGGCAATGACTGAAAGAGCGAAAAGTTGAGGAAGTAGCGATCCACGAGGGTCGTCTCGAGGTAACTCACGATCTCCGGATTGTGGATCTTCCCCTCACTCACCATCTGCGCGAGTGCGCCCATTGTCGCCAGATGGGCCCGCTCGATATCGGCCCGATCCCGCAGGGAGATCGCTTCGTTCGAGAAGAGTTCGTGCACCCGCTCCTTGGCAAAGACGGCATCGTGAAATGCCTCTTCCGCCCGCTCCACGCTCAACCCTTCCAGATTCTCCAGCATCTCGACCAGGATCGGCGGGGCATCATCGTGCAGCTTCGGTGTTTCGGGCTCGGTTTGGACGTCGACGTCCATCACGTTCAGCAGCAGCAACGAGTGGTGGGCCGTGACCGCACGTCCCGACTCGCTGATGAGGTTGGGCGTGGGGACGCCCTCCCGTTCGCAGAGCGCGCCGAGCAGGTAGACCACATCGTTGGCATACTCGCGGGAGGAATAGTTCACGCTGGCAGGCCGCGTGGTCCGTGAGCCTTCGTAGTCCACGCCGAGACCACCGCCAATATCGACATGCGTCAGGTCGAACCCCAGTCGGCGGATCTCGACATAGAACCGCCCGATCTCCTCCATCGCGGTCTTTACGAACCGGATATCCGTGATCTGGCTCCCCAGGTGGAAGTGAACCAGTCGGAGCCAGTCCTTTGCACCGTTCGCGGCAAGGCGCTCGAGGAGTTGCTGGAGTTGTGAGGCGCCGAGTCCGAATTTGGAGACCTCGCCACCACTCTTGGCCCAACGCCCGGCACCCTGGGTCGCGAGTTTGATTCGCACGCCCAGGGTAGGAACCACGCCGAGGTCGGCCGCGACGGCGCGGAGGACGTCCAGCTCCGCCAATCGCTCCAGCACCACAAACACTGTGTGCCCCAGACGCTGCCCCATCAAGGCCAGGCGCAAGTATTCCTCGTCTTTGTATCCGTTGCAGACAATGACGTGATCGGTCCGATCGGTGAGGCCGAGGATCGCTTGCAGTTCAGCCTTGCTGCCGCATTCCAATCCGACACCGACCTCGCTTCCGAAGTCGACGATCTCCTCGAGGACATGGCGCTGTTGATTCACTTTGATGGGATAGACAACGGTGTACTCGCCCTGGTAGCCGGATTCCTGGATCGCCTTCTGGAAATCCGCGTTCAGGTCGTGGATGCGGGCGCGAAGGATATCGGAGAATCGGATCAGCAGCGGTAGACCCACACCCTGCGCGTCGAGATCCAGAGCAAGCCGGTACAAATCGAGGCCAGGACCGGGCTGCCGGTCCGGGTGGACCGTCACATGGCCCTCATCGTTCACCCGAAAGAAACCGAGTCCCCAACCCAACATGTTGTAGAGCTTCTCGGCGGACTGGGTGGTCCAAGGGGTCGTGTTGATCGTCACCTCCGGCCTATTGGTCAGGGGGACAATTGTAATCGGCGCCCGGGGTGCGCGATAGCCGGGAGGGTTAGTTTTCTCTGATGCGCTGGTCCTTCAAAGTGGCAACCGTCGCCGGGACGGAAATCAAGATCCACGTCACCTTCCTGCTGCTGGTCGGGTGGTGGGCTTTCGATGCGTGGCAGCGCGGTGGAATGGTCGCCGCGCGTGCGAGCGTGGTCTTCCTCCTGCTGGTCTTCGGCTGCATCCTGCTCCACGAGTTCGGCCACATCGCCATGGCGCGCCGCTTCGGGATTCGCACACCGGACGTCCTGCTTTCACCCATCGGGGGCGTGGCCCGTCTCGAGCGGATGCCAGAAGAGCCCAAACAGGAACTGCTCGTGGCCCTCGCGGGCCCGGCCGTCACTCTCGCCATCGCAGCCGCCCTCTGGGGTCTGCTCCGGGTGCTGGATGGTTCCTCCGATCTGCTCACCTTCGACCCCCTGCGTCTCCGGCTGGTTCCCGCCCTCTTCCAGCTCAACGTCGCTCTGCTGCTCTTCAATCTGCTGCCGGCCTTCCCTATGGACGGTGGTCGGGTGCTCCGCGCCATTCTCGCCAGCCGCAAGGGACTCGCGTGGGGTACGCGGATCGCCGCGCGGGTTGGGCAGATCTTCGCCTTCGCCTTCGGGGCCATTGGGATGTACACCGGGTCGTTTCTCTTGCTCATCATTGCGGCGTTCGTCTATTTCGCCGCCGAAGCCGAGGCACGCGCCGTCCACACTCGGGTGACGGGTCGCGGAGTGACGGCGGGCGGCATGATGATTACCGATCTCAAACTGCTCAGAGTGTACGCCACCCTCGAAGAAGCGGTGAAGCTGCTGCTGGCGGGGGAACAACGCGAGTTCCCCATTGTGGACAACGAGGGACGACTCGAAGGACTGCTGACCAGGGATGATCTCGTCAGGGGGCTGGCGACTGCCAGTGCCAACACGACCGTGGAACAGGTCATGTCGCGCGGTGTCGTGCCGCTCACGCCGGGAGTGCCTTTCGAGGAAGCGCTCCAACGCCTCCGGACCAGCGGATTGCCGGCACTTCCCGTCGTCAACGCATCGGGGCTCGTCGTGGGGCTGCTCACCGCCGACAATATCACCGACCTCCTCCTGGTGCGGCCGCACCTGGTGAAATCCTCATGAATGCCGACCCGGGGCCCACCCGCATCGCCGTCACGGGGGCACGAGGCCTCATCGGCACCGCCCTCTGCAGACGGCTCGAGGACTCGGGACACACCGTCGTCCGGTTGGTCCGTCGCGAGGCTCTGGGTGACAACGAAGTCCGGTGGGATCCGGTCGGAGGAACCGTGGACACCAAAGGGTTGGTAGGTGTCCGGGCGGTGGTGCACCTCGCGGGTGAGAATCTCTCCGGTGGACGATGGACGGCTGCGAGGAAGCGGCGGATTCGTGACAGTCGGATCGCGGGAACCCATCTCCTCGCCTCCGCGTTCGCGAAGCTGGACAACCCTCCGGTTGCGCTGATCTGCGCCTCGGCCATCGGGTACTATGGTGATCGGGGGGACGAGGTCCTGACAGAGGCCTCGCCAAAGGGTAAGGGCTTTCTGTCGGATCTGGTGGCCGACTGGGAGGCGGCGGCCGAACCGGCACGTGAGGCTGGTATTCGGGTCGTCAACGTCAGGACCGGCATTGTCCTGAGCCGACGCGGCGGCGCGCTGAGGCTGATGCTCACCCCGTTCCGACTCGGTCTCGGTGGACCGCTAGGGTCTGGGCGCCACTGGATGAGTTGGGTCTCGCTCGATGACGTTGTCCGAATCATGCTTGGCGCCCTCGAGCGTGACTCCTGGGAAGGTCCGGTGAACGCCGTGACGCACTCGCCGGTGAGAAACTGGGAGTTCACGGAGGTTCTTGCCCGGGTCCTTGCGCGCCCGGCGATTCTCAGAGTCCCCGCACCAATCCTGAAACTGGTCCTCGGCGACATGGCGCGCGAGGCCGTGCTGGCCAGCACTCGCGTTTTCCCGGAGCGACTCGAAGCCTGGGGCCATGAACTCGAGGATCGCGACCTGGAACCCACTCTCCGGCGGCTTGTCGGGTAGCGCCTGGCACCGACCCATGACACCCCCCTCCACAGGGAAACTCGAAGCCATTCTCTTGCTGAGCGGCGGGCTGGATTCCGCAACCGTCCTCGCCATCGCCCGCGAGGAAGGTTTCGCGCTGCACGCCCTGAGTTTCCGCTACGGCCAGCGCCATGAACGAGAATTGGACGCGGCCCGGATCCTCGCCCGGACCCGGGGGGTGATTTCGCATCGTGTCGTGGACCTCGACCTCGGCGCCATCGGTGGCTCGGCCTTGACCTCAGGCACGCCGGTCCCCAAAGGACGGACGCCGGGTGACCTCGCCTCGACGATCCCGGTGACCTATGTCCCCGCCCGTAACACGATCTTTCTCTCCTACGCACTCGCTGTGGCGGAAGTGCTCGGGGTATGGGACATCTTCATGGGGGTCAACGCCCTCGATTACAGTGGATACCCCGATTGCCGCCCCGAGTACATCGCAGCCTTCGAACGCGTAGCCAACCTCGCCACTCGAGCCGGCGTCGAAGGGACTCGGTCCTTCCGTATTCATACTCCACTGATCCAGTTGACCAAGCGTGAGATCATCCAGCGCGGCCTCTCACTTGGGGTCGACTACGGTTTGACCCACTCCTGCTACGATCCCAACGACGAGGGGGTGGCCTGCGGATCTTGCGACAGCTGCCAACTGCGCCTCAAAGGTTTTGCGGAGGCTGGGGTGACCGATCCAGTGCCCTACCAAGGGGGAGGACCGCAATCACCATGAGTCATTACGCGGTCAAAGAGATCTACTACACGCTGCAAGGTGAGGGAGCGAACACGGGCCGGCCGGCTGTCTTCCTGCGATTCAGCGGATGCAATCTGTGGAGTGGCCGGGAGGAGGATCGCTCCCATGCGGATTGTCCCTTTTGCGATACGGATTTCCGTGGCATCGACGGTCCGGGAGGAGGGAGGTTCACGACTCCGGATGAACTTGCCGATGTCGTGTCACAACAGTGGCCGCGGGGGATCGCACCGGCTGGTCGTCCCATGGTCGTCTGCACCGGGGGAGAGCCACTCCTGCAACTCGATCGCCGGTTGATCGACGCGCTGCATGGTCGGGGGTTCGAGATCGCGGTCGAAACCAACGGCACCATCGTTCCCCCGCCGGGAATCGACTGGCTTTGCGTGAGCCCGAAGGCCGGGACCAGACTACTGGCCGTCGTGGGAGATGAACTCAAGTTGGTCTTCCCGCAGGCCGGGGCGACGCCCGAGGCGTTCGCCCACCTGGATTTCAGGCACTTCTACCTGCAACCCATGGATGGGCCCGACCAACGACAACACATCGAGAGCACCATTGCGTACTGTTTGGCACACCCTGGATGGCGCCTGTCCCTGCAGACTCACAAGCTGATCGGGCTGCCGTAGGCATTATTATGGAACCCATGGTGTCCCAGTCCCTCGAGCCCCGCTCCACCCCGACAGGTGGACTGTCCAGCGCCATCGCCGCGGCCTGCCGTCAGGCCCGGGACGAGCAGGAGCTCTATGACGGCTGCCGCTCCGTCCTCGTGAAACTCTACGGCACGGATGCCCTCTGGCTGTCGGTGACCGTGTCGGGCTCAACCGAGAGAGTTGGCCCGACCGACCGCTCCTTTGACCAGGCCGTGGAGGTCTTCCGCTGCGTGAGTGGCGAGACCCTCCTGACCATTCACGCCGAACCCGACGCCATCCGGGATGCCCAGAGTCTGCCCCACATCGGCTTCGGTCTGAGTGTCGCGCTCGAAATGCGTGGGCTGCTGCTCGATCGTCAGGCCGCGCTCGATGATGCCACATTCCAACTTGGCGCCCTGCGCCAGGTCGTGCGCCTGCTCTCCTCGGTCCACTCGACCGAGGAGACCCAGAATCTGATCCATGACTTCATGGCCGAGGTCTTCTTTGCCTGGTGGGCGGCGTTCTACCGGCTGGAGGGGGGACAGTACGTGCCGCTCCACTCCCGGAGTCTGGGGGAAGGGATGACCTTCGAACCGTTCCAGGGCCGCGGGTTGGATCGAGCGCTTCCCCCCGGGAGCCCGGCCACGCCGCCGTCGGAGGTCGGCGTGGCCGAGGTCGTGCCCCCCGGCACCGAACTCGTGGTACCAATGGACGCCGGGGGAGAGCGTTTGGCGGTGATGCTCCTCGGTCCGCGACTCAATCAGAAGCCGTACGGACCGTCGGAAATCGAATTGGCCGGTGCCTTGTCTCAGGCGGCCTCGATCGCCCTCACCAACGCCGAACTGGTCGAACGCCTGCACAGCGCGGCAACGACCGACGGGCTGACGGGCCTGCTCAACCGGAGAGCCATCGAGGAGCGCCTGAGCGCCGAGATCTCACGCAGCGCTCGACACCAGGTCTCGACCTCGATTGCCTTGATGGACCTCGACAAGTTCAAGCTGATCAACGATACGCTTGGTCATGCCGCAGGTGATCGTTTTCTGGTTCATATCGGTCAACTGCTCCGCAAGCATGTGCGCTCACTCGATGTGTCGGGTCGACTGGGCGGCGATGAATTCCTCGTGATCCTGCCCATGACGACCACAGAAGAGGCAAAGGTGTTCGTGAACCGAGTTCGTGATGGCCTCCGGGAGTTCCACAAGGCCAATCCCGAGTTCGGTTTGAGCACCATCAGTGTGGGACTCGCTCAAGCGCCCCGCGACGGCGACACGGTCTCTTCCCTGCTCGCGGCAGCGGACGCCGCACTCTACTCCGCCAAAGGCGGCGGACGCGACCTGATTCGCGACGTGACCGAGGGGTGACGGTTCTGCTCGAACGTCTCTCCGCAGGTCTGGGAGAGCGCTATCAGATCGATTGGGAAGTTTCCACTGCGCCAAACAGCGTGTTGTATTCGGCAACGGATACACAACTCCGACGTCGCGTCGGGATCCGCGTCAATACCCGTGACTCGGAGGAGGGACGCCAGTGGTTTCGTCGGGAAGCCGAGGCACTTGCGCAACTCGACCACCCCGCCATCCGTCACATTTACGACGTCGGGGCCGCCGACGGGCTCATCTGGCGCATCGGGAACTGGATGGAGGGTGAGGCGCTCGACGAAGCCGTGAATCGCCGACCGCGGCCCATCCCCCACGTCCACATTCTCGCCCGCGCACTCCTCGGCGCCCTCGAACACTCACATAACCGTGGCATCATCTTTCGCCGTCTGCTTCCCTCCTCCATCATCGTCGCTCCCAGTGGGCGCGGAGTCGTTACCGACATCCGTCACTCGAGTTTCGTCCTACCCTTCATTCCTGAGGACGACCGGGCACTCGGCCTTGCGTTTACTTCGCCAGAGGTTCGTAGGGGAGAGACAGGCGATCCCGCCAGCGATGTCTACAGCGCCGCAGCCGTGCTGTACTTCGCGCTCACGGGTAAGGAACCCGCCCTCGAACAGGCCGACCTGATCCCTCCCACGACGCTCCGGCACACCATACCCCAGGTCTTCGACAGGCTGCTCCTGCGCGCCCTCGCCCCTGATCCGATGGCGCGCTACATCACTGCCTGGGAGATGTTCGAAGACTTTACTTCAGAGGCCGGCGACACCGCGAGTCAGGCAACCTTCATCGCGCCGGTGCGTCTCCTGGGAGACGAGGACGTCGAATCGTGGGAAAAGCTCCTCCGCCGGGCTCTGGGAGACGATTACGAGTTGCTTGGCGAGATCGGACGCGGAGGCTACGGACGGGTTTACAAGGTGCGAGACCTTCACCTCGAACGCATCGTCGCCCTCAAAGTGCTCGCCCCAACGCTGACCCAGCACCCCGAGGCCGTGGAGCGCTTCCGCCGTGAGGCACAGCTGGCGGCCCGCCTCCGTCATCCTCACGTCATTGACATCTACGACATCGGCGGGCGTTACGGAATGTTGTGGTATACGATGGAACTGGTGGAGGGACCGAACCTGGCTCAACTGGTCGAAGCGGAGGGACCCCTCCCCGTCGACCGTGTCCTCAAGATCCTGCGCGAGGCCCTCAGTGCGTTGGCGGAGGCGCATCGCCTTGGCATGGTCCACCGGGACATCAAACCGGAGAATGTCCTGATCGATCCCAACGGAACCGTCCAGATCACCGATTTCGGTCTCGCCCTGGCCCTCCGCCGCGCGGGGGCGTGGGGGGGGGCGACGAGCCGGAGCGGCACGCCGCAGTTTGCGAGTCCCGAACAGCTCCTCGGCGAGCGTGTCGATCAACGCACCGACCTCTACAGCCTGTCCGCCTTGGCCTACTATGCTCTCCTGGGCAGACCACCCTTCATGGGACGTTCGGTACGGGAGATCCTCGCCCGCCAGGCACTCGATGACAAACCCGACTTGCGAAAGGAACGGCCGGATATCGATGAGGGGCTCAGCGAGGTACTGGGAAGGGCAATTCGATCAGATCCCGACATGCGTTTCGGGACGGCGGAGGAATTCCAACAGGCGCTTACCGCCGTGACCCGGCCTATACCTCCGGTCGGAGAGTCGTCCTGGACCGATCTCGCCTCCCGGTTCCTGCGGCGGCGGGGACCCTCGAATTGAGCTTTGGGGGGTTGACGACTGCCTGATGCGGGGTGAAGTTGGGCGCCATCACTCGAATGAGTAGTGATGCGCATTAATCGTCCCGGGCACGTGGCCCGTGATGAAGTCCTACAACCAGGAGTTGGTCAGCAATGTCACGAATTCTCGGCACGGTGAAGTGGTTCAACGACGCAAAGGGGTTTGGGTTTATCACCCCGGAGAACGGCGAGAAGGACTGTTTCGTCCATCACTCGTCGATCCAGATGGAGGGCTTCAAGACCCTCGCGGAGGGCGACAAGGTCGAATTCGACGTCGTCCAGGGGGCCAAGGGGCCCGCGGCCGAAAACGTGACCAAGGTGGCCACCTAAGCGCTTCCATCCCGCCGCTCAACGACAACGGGCCGCTCCCAGGAGCGGCCCGTTTGTCGGTTGCACCTGTCAGCCCTGCACTACTTGTGGCGATAGACCACCCGACCCCGGGTGAGGTCGTACGGGGAGAGCACCACCGTGACCCGGTCTCCCTCGAGTACTCGGATCTTGAACTTGCTCATCTTGCCCGCCGCGTAGGCAAGGACGGTGTGATCGTTGTCGAGCAGGACTCGATAGTTCCTGTCGGGCAGGACTTCCTGCACCACGCCCTCCATCTCGATGCCTTCCTCTTTCGCCATCCAGTACCTCGTGCAGTGGCTCGGTTATGGGCCTCAATCTCGCGCCAGGCCTAGTCGGACGCAACCTTCCGGGGCGGTAACCCCTCACGCAGGGTCGCCGCCTGTTCTTCAACGAGTGCGACCAAGTCCCCCATTTGACCGGCATCGAAGACCAGGCCCGCCCCAGCCGCCCGGTACAGCTCCGGCAGGGGGAGGGTCGCTCCGAGGTCGAGGAAGTTCCGGTAGGCCCTGACCGCCGAGATCGGGTCCCGTAAGCTGTTTCGCCACACCTGCAGGGCCCCCAACTGGGCGATGCCGTACTCGATGTAGTAGAACGGGTAGAGGAAGATGTGGAGTTGGCGGTACCAACGGGACGCGCGCTCGCGCTCCAGGCCACTCCAGTCGACGCCAGGCACGAACCTCGCCCGCACTCGCAGCCAGGCGTCGTCCCGGGCGCTCCCCTCCGCTCCCTCGCCGCTGGTATAGATCCAATGCTGGAAAGCGTCCACCGAAGCGATGTGTGCGAGGCTCGAGAGCACGTCCTCGAGCCGATCGACCATCGCTCGCCGCGCGTCCATCTCGTCCAGGTACCCATCGGGTTTCACGAGGTAGGGACTTGCGAGCAGCTCCATCGACATCGAGGCCAACTCCGCCGATTCCGCACCGGGGTGCCTCTGCCAAATCAGGGGCTGCTTGTGAGAGGCGAAGGCGTGAAAGGCGTGGCCGCCCTCGTGCAGCAGGGTCATGACATCATTCATCACCCCGGCGGCGTTCATGAAGATGAACGGACGCCCGCGCACTTGGAGAGTGTCGCAGTAGCCACCGGGAGCCTTCCCCCGGCGGCTCTCGAGGTCGAGCAGGCCCTCATCCCGCATGACGTGGAAGTCGTCCGCAAACTGGGGGTCGACGCGTCCGAAGACGCGACTGGCACCCTCGATCAACTCCGCCGCTTCGGAAAAAGGCCTCAGCGCTTCGACCTGGTACGGGTTGAGCGCCAAGTCCCACGGTCGGAGGTGGTCGAGACCGAGACGCGACTGACGCTCGCGGAGTTGCCGTGCCACCGCGGGCACCACGGTTTGCTCGACGGCATCGTGAAACCGAAGGCAGTCATCGGGTGAGTAGTCGAACCTGAATTTTGCGGGAAACACATAGTCCCGGAAATTCGCAAACCCGGCATTTGACGCGATGCGCTGACGACGGGCGTACATCGAGTCGAAAAGATCCGTCAGTTCGTCTTTCGCCTCCAGGAATGGCACCACGGACGCGAGAAACGCGTTCTTGCGGACGACCCGGTCGGAGCTTTGGAGATGGGGGGCCAACTGGGGGAGTGGAATCTTCTTCCCCTCCCACTCGGCTGTCATGCTTCCCGTGATCCGCTGATACGTGGCGCCGAGTTCCTCCAGTTGGGAGAAAAGCGGCACATTCTCCTCTCGAAACAAGTCGATGGCCGTTCGGAACTTGGCCAGCACGGTCTCGAAACCGGGAGGATGGAGGTCCGACTCCACCAGCTTCCGCGCGAGGCGCACCCCGTGCTCTTCGACTTTTGGCAGGATCTCGGCCGAGAACCTGAGATGCGCCGCCTCCTTCTCCGCATCCTCCGTATCGCAGGTGTACGCGATCATTGCGGACGACGCAGCCTCGGAGACGAGGGCGTCGAGGTGCGACCACGTCGCGAGCCATGGCTCAATGGTCTCGGTCCCCAGCTCGACCGAAGCCAAGTCTTCGTAGAACTTCCGAATCGCTTCCCAAGCCAGGGCGCCCACCTCGTCCGAGGAGCGGGGGAGGTCGAGGAGCAGCCGTCGATCCACCATCAGAGTCGCCCTCCACCCCCCGTGCCCGACCCGGATCCCAGTGGTTCGATCACCACGCCACTAATTGGTGTGGGCGCCGGGATCGGGGGGGCGACGATGCGAAAAGCCAGCAACGCCACCATTCCGACCACCCCTCCTGCCACCAGAAACGGGCTGGGGGAACCGAATCGTTGGAAGGCCGAGGTCGCGACCAGTGGGGCGATGACCCGAGCCGCACCCGCGAAGGTCTGCGCAACCCCCATCGTGAGACCAAACTCCCCTTTGTCCGATGACCGCGACATCAGCGAGGTCGTCGCCGGGAAGAGGAGAGCCGTGCCGATCGGGACGAGCGGTATGATGGCCGCGAGCACCCAGAGACTGTGCGTCACGGGGAAGAGGAGCAGCCCCAACATCAGGGCAATGGTACCGACGCGCATCGCTCCCACCTCACCGATCCGATCGATGATCGGCCCGAGGAGGAGCGAACGCATGACCAGGGACAAGGCACCGACGTACAGGAAGAAGTACCCAATGTTCTGTTCCGTAACCCCGAACTCCTTGTCGAGGTACAGCGACATGATGGAGGTCATCGATGCGAACGCGAGCATCCCTGCCCCGTAGATCCACATGAGGCGAGACACGGGCCGATGCGGGTGACGCACGACGTGCCAGGCAGGCACCCAGACCGGCTTCCGCTTCGTGGTGGGTACCGCCACCGGTCTCTTCGACTCCGGGAGCCGACGGTAAGCGTAGATGGCATTCAAGACACAGAGCGTCGCCGCCACGAGTCCGGGCGCGGTTTGACCCCAACGGGCCGCGAACGATCCGATCACCGGACCCAGCATGACTCCGAGAGAACTGGCAGCCGAGAGCCACCCCAGGGCTCGGGCCCGATCACCGGGCTTGATGGTGTCGGCGATGTAGGCCTGCCCAACTCCTGTTGTCCCACCTCCTGCCCCCTGAACGATCCGTGAGGCAAACAGGAGGCCCATGGAGTTGGCGTACGCGAAGACCACGTAGGCAATCGCGGAGGCCGTGAGCCCAATCAGAAGGGCGGGCCGCCGCCCATACCGGTCCGATACTCGCCCCCAAATCGGGGCAAAGAGAAGCTGGGCCACCGAGAACGAGGCAATCAGCAGCCCAATCTGCTCGGGGGTTGCGTCGAGGTAGAGGGCGTAGAACGGAAGCAGCGGGAGGACAATCGCAAATCCGATCATGTCCACGCAACTGGTCACGATCAGAACCGAAAGCCGGCGGAACTGCTCCTTGGACTCCCCCGAAGTACGACCAGGTACCGTCAAGGTTCACCCGGAGCAACGGATGTCTGGATGATCACGGAACCAGCCCGCCCTGGAGGGTGATGAGATTCAGAAAGAGTCGCGCCGCCCCCGGGACACCTGCGGGGAGCTCCCGGAAGAAACTCAATGCCGAGTAGACGTAGACACCCGACCCGACCTTGGCCACCAGGAGGGCACCCTGCTGGGGGTCTTCCCCCGGGTCGGCCATCTCGAGCAGCGGTTGCCAGTCCTCACTCCAGGAGCGGGCGAAATAGAGGCCCCTCTCCTGCACCCATCCCTCCCAGTCCTCGGGGCCAATGCGATTCGGCTGCTGGAACAGTGGGTGAGCAGGATCCAGGATCCTGACCTCCGCCGTTTCGTCCGCCACACGCGGTGCCGGGTTACGGAAGCTCGGTGGAGCACCTGGACTCGCACTGAGTGACAAGGGGAAGGGGGAATACCCACCTCTGAAATACTCCTGCTGCTGATACTGCACGACGACGGTTCCGCCCGCCCGCGAGTAGTCGAGCAACTTGGCGGACCATTCGCGAAGACTGGGCTCCGTCTCATACGCGCGGGGACCCACCACGACCGAGCTGTAGCGCGAGAGATCAGCTCCTGCAAGGCTGTCCGGGTCAAGGAGGTCCACCGCGACCCCGAGGGAGTGCAGGACCTCCGGGACCCGGTCAGCGGCCCCGCGGATATAGGCGATTCTCCCGATACGCTCGGCGGAAACTCGCCCCAGCCGGACGGTGGAGCGGGCGCGGCCAACCACTTGGCGGGGCCTGGTGTGGGGATATTCGACGCGGGACACCGTCTCGGTGTAGCGGTGACCCGCGTCGTCACGCACGACCGCGAGTATGTCATTCACCGCAATCCGCGCATCCGCGGGTGGACGGACGGTGAAGGAGAAGCGACGTTCGTTTTGGTGTTCGCCGAGGGCCAGACGTTGAGGTTCTCCCACTTCCCACCCAGTGGGCACCTCGAGTCCGACTTCTCCGGTGATCGAATCACCTCCCAGCATCCGCACGGTCACGGCAAACTCATGCGCTGCCCTCCGCTCGACCGACCACAGGTTGTTTGCAGGTGATACCTCGAGCGCCACACGGGGTGCGATCATCACCGGTCGCCTGACTTCTCCGATGGCCTGATCACGATATCGGAAGACCACCTCGCGCCGGACCGCCCCACCACCCCTGATCTGGAAGTCGGCCACCATGGGTGGTGGCGAGAAGGGTTCACCACCAATCACCCCAATCTCGGGAGGCCATTGATAGAGAGCCATGCCATCGGCCTTGGGACCTGCGAGAAAGTAGGGTGTGGTGGATCGAGCCGAAGCTGGGACACTGATCCTGAGATCACGGGTCGCGACCGTTCCCACCTCAACGGTGAGAGGACCGAACTCACCAACAGGGCTACCCAACAGGCTGAGCGCGCCACGCAACTCGACCGGACGGGACGAGGCATTCCAGCAAGACAGGGTCACCACGGCGGTTGAGCCCGGGATGAGAGTCTCGGTGTCACTGAGCGCATCACACAGCACACCGCTGGCAGCGAAAAGGAGCGCGTCCATCCTTCGCAGTTGATCGGCGGCGGCCGGGGGCCACGCTGAACCACGATTAACCGAACCGTCATTCATCAGGCGCTCGAACTCGTTTCGCAGCCGCGGAAGGGGGCCGAGATCCCAGGGAGTCAGGGCCCGGAGCGCCGTACCGATGCGAAGCAGGGCGCCGGCTTGGGCCGGGTCGGCCGCGAGCGAGGCCAGCGTGGTATCGATTCCCGAGAACAGCCCGTCTCCACCCATTGCCGTGCGGTCCTCCACCAGTGACAGAGCCACACTCGACGGACCAATCGGCTGAAGTGATCCCATGTCCTGCGAGCGGTGCCTGCTACGGCCCCGCATCGCGATCTGGAGATAGGATTGGCCTACGGCCGGGTCGATTTCACCCACTTCCATCCGGAGCGTCGCCGCCGCGGTATCAAAGCGAGCGTTTTGGAAGAGCCGGAGGGGCGTCCAGGGAATCAGGCCTTCCTCGACGACCAATTCGGGAAACCGCGAGGGATCCCCGGCGGCGGTAAACGCCTCACGCGCGGCCCACCCTGCGGCCTGATGTTGGCCGTGCCCATCCCGTTCCGTGCCGGAGAAGATTGTGACGATGACCTGCGGCCGGAATCGGCGGACAATGCGCACGACATCCTTGAGGATGGAGTCCTGCGGCCAATGCGCCCAGGTGTCGGGCAACCCCTTGGAATACCCGAAGTCGAATGCTCGCGTGAAAAACTGTCGGGCCCCGTCGAGATCTCGGGCCGCCAGCAGTTCCTCCGTACGCAGCACTCCCAGCCCATCTCCCAATTCCGGTCCAATGAGATTCTGGCCCCCCTCGCCCCGGGTGAGTGCCAGGTAGGCCGCCTCGGCACCGAACTTACGTACGAGGACCGTGAGAAGCTGGGTGTCCTCATCGTCCGGATGCGCCCCGATCATCAGGACGCGTTTGTGGTGCCCGAGGAAGCGGAGACCCTCATGGAGGGCGGCGATTCCACCAGTGGAAGGCCCGAGCTGCTGGGCCGGAAGCACTGCGAACGTGGCGGGTGAGTGAAGGACGAAGAGGCCGACGAGGAACCACCGCACTGCCATTCGGCCCATCACGCGTCCGATTGAGGGGGCGACGATGGAGGGGCTGGACTTGTCGGCCGACGACCGAGAATGAAGGCAAGGATGAAACATGCGAGAGCCAGGATGAGGAGAAACTGACCGACACCCACCGCAAAACCGTGGAGCAGGAACAGCATGCCGACCGAGACCGTGATGGTTCCGATCCCGCGGAACACTTCGTCGAGATTCTTCCAATGGGTTTGCCTTCCCCAGAACAGCGCCCCCCCCAACCCCGCGACTCCGAGGAGGAGGATGCCATACCAGATGAGTATCCAATAGCGTTGACCAGCGATCATTCGATGTCTCGACCGCCTTCCCCGGGGCTTCAGCGAATGCGAGCAGGCCGACTCCACGACTGGCTGAGCCGGCCCGGATGTTACTGTGGCCGCCCGTTACGCACCAGAGCCCGAAGGGCGGCCAGCGGTAGTTGCACAGCGCGAGCAGGGGCAGGTTCGGAGCAGACGGTCGTAGGTGTAGATCCCCGTGTGATGGCCGTCGCTCCACGTCACCCGCAGTCCATAGGCCCCGACCAACTTGACGCTCATCGGCCGGATATCGACGGGGACGGTGTCCGGATCGAGGATCCGTTCACCCGTCATTTCCGCCACGCACTCGGCGCAGGGGCAATCGGTTCGGAGAGCCCGGGCCGGGAAGAAGGCCACGTGCCCCTGGCCGTCCCAGTCGATGCTCAGGCCTTCGTCTGTCCGGCGAATGGCTTTGGGGATCATCGAATGCCTTCCGTCTGCGACGGGTGCCTGTTGCTGTTGCTCACGGTTAGAATTCGTGGTTCACCCATGTGACGCCCATTGCCGCGGAATCGCCTGTGAATTCGACACACCCACATCCCTTCGGTGCGGAACGTCCCCTCGAGGTCGGAGGCGAGACCGCCACCATTTATCACCTCGATGCATTGTCGGCTCACGGAGTGTCCTCACTCGACCGGCTCCCCTTCTCCATCAGGATCTTGCTGGAAAATACGCTCCGGCATTGTGGACGTGGCGTCGTGACCGAGGAGCATGTCGAGCGCCTGAGCGCCTGGAGTGCGAATACCGCGGGCCGAGGTGAGGTACCCTACATGCCCGCCCGGGTCGTCCTCCAGGACTTCACGGGGGTCCCTTGCGTCGTGGATCTGGCCGCCATGCGGGACGCCATGGCCCGGCGGGGTGGTGACCCGGATCGAATCAACCCGGTCGTGCCCTGTGACCTGGTGATCGATCACTCGGTGCAGGTTGACCACTATGGATCGCTTGAGGCATTCCGCCTCAACGTCAGTCTGGAATTTGACCGGAACCGAGAGCGCTATCAACTGCTCAAGTTCGCTCAGCAGGCGTTCAGGAACTTCCGCGTCGTCCCGCCCGGCACGGGAATCGTCCATCAGGTCAACCTCGAGTACCTCGCGAGTGTGGTGCAGGTCCGCGAAGACCACGGGGCGCTGACGGCATTTCCCGACACTCTGGTGGGCACGGATTCTCACACTACCATGATCAACGGCCTTGGGGTCATGGGTTGGGGGGTGGGCGGCATCGAAGCCGAAGCGGTGATGCTGGGGCAACCATACTTCATGCTCGTCCCGGAGGTGGTCGGGGTGAAGCTCGTGGGTGAACTCCCGGTGGGGACAACCGCGACGGATCTCGTCCTCCATGCGACCCAGTTGCTCCGCGGGCTCGGGGTGGTGGACAAGTTCGTGGAGTTCTGCGGCCCAGGCCTTTCCCATCTCTCGCTCGCCGACAGGGCGACGCTCGCCAACATGGCCCCGGAGTATGGTGCGACCATGGGGTTCTTCCCAGTCGACGATGAGACCCTGAGGTACCTGCGTCGGACGGGCCGGGATCCCCAGACTGTCGCATGGGTGGATGCGTACTGCAAAGCGCAGGGCCTCTTTCGAACCGACACGACACCCGACCCCGATTTCAGCGAGACGGTCACGCTCGACCTGGGATCGATCGTCCCCGCCCTTGCCGGGCCACGCCGCCCCCAGGATCTGGTCCCTCTCTCCTCGCTGAAGGGGAGCTTCGCCCGGGCACTCCCATCGCTCTTCCCGGCCACCTCACCGGCGGCACGTGTCCAGGCCGCGGTCGCCGCCCAGACGGCGTGGCAGGATGATGGCGGCGCTGCCCCGGCCGCCGGTGCCGCCTTACCCGATGTGCACGAGGTGTCATGTACACTCGGCGAAGAGTCCTTCGGACTGCGAGATGGCTCGGTGGTCATCGCGGCCATCACGAGTTGCACGAACACCTCAAACCCCTCCGTCATGGTCGGGGCTGGTCTCCTGGCCAAGAAGGCCGTCGAGGCTGGGCTTCGCACGAAACCGTGGGTCAAGTCCAGCCTGGCACCGGGGAGCCGTGTCGTGACGGATTACCTCGATCGCGCCGGCCTCCAGACCTACCTGGACGCCCTCGGCTTCCAGACGGTTGGATACGGTTGCACGACCTGTATTGGAAACTCCGGTCCACTCCCCGCTCCCGTTGCCCAAGCCATCGATGAACATGGGCTCGTCGCCGTAGCCGTGCTGAGCGGCAACCGGAACTTCGAGGCGCGAGTCCACCCGCAAGTGCGTGCCAACTATCTCGCCTCACCGTTGTTGGTCGTCGCATTCGCCTTGGCGGGGAGGATCGACCTCGACCTCGTCGAGGAGCCGCTCGGTTCCAATGCCGAGGGTCAGCCGGTGTTCCTCCGTGAGATATGGCCCTCGAGCGCTGAGATTCAGGCGGAGATGGCCAAGGCGCTCACACCCGATCTCTTTACCACGCAATACGGCACCGTGTTCCAGGGTGACGAGCAATGGCAAGCGCTCAGTGTGCCGCCAGGCAGCCGATTCGAATGGGATCCCGACTCGACCTACGTGCGTGAACCGCCGTTCTTTGTCGATCTGCCGACCGAGCCCGAGCCGCTCCGAGACATCATCGATGCGAGGGCCCTCGTGTCGGTCGGTGATTCCGTCACGACCGATCACATTTCACCCGCCGGTGCCATCCCCAAGGCCGGCCCTGCTGCGAAGTTTCTCCGAGACCAAGGCGTCGAGCAGACGGATTGGAACACCTTCGGCGCCCGCCGAGGCAACCACGAGGTGATGATGCGGGGCACGTTCGGTAATGTCCGCATCAAGAATCTTCTGGTTCCCGGCAAGGAGGGCAATTGGACCGAACACCTTCCGAGTGGCGAAGTCCTCTCGATCTTCGACGCCGCCATGCGTTATCGCGCCGACGGCACGGCACTGATCGTTCTCGGCGGGAAGGAGTACGGCACCGGCAGCAGTCGTGATTGGGCGGCGAAGGGGACAGTTCTGCTGGGCGTCCGAGCCGTGTTGACCGAGAGTTTCGAACGCATCCACCGCAGCAATCTCGTGGGCATGGGAGTCCTTCCCCTGGGGTTTGCCGAAGGACAGACCCGCGAGTCACTTGGTCTGACCGGGCGTGAGGTGTTCTCCATCACGGGAATCGCCGAGGGTCTGGAACCCGAGGGTCGGGTGACGGTGAGGGCGGTCGGGGACGATGGGAAGGAGACGCGGTTCGAAGCGGTCGTTCGCCTCAACTCTCCCGTTGAGGTCGACTACTACCGCCACGGCGGCATCCTTCAGCGGGTCCTGCGGCACTTTCAAGGCGGGTGATGACAAGAGGCCCCCGGGGATTCCCCGAGGGCCCTTGGAGTGCTGCTGGTCTGGTGTTCGTCAGGCCACGAGGTCGCGGAGCCGCTCGCCCGTCTCCCCTTCACGGAGTCGCAGCAGAGCCCGGTCCCGCAGCTGGCGGATCCGCTCGCGTGTGACCCCCATCATCCGGCCAATCTCCTCCAGAGTCCGGCTGTTGCCATCTTCGAGCCCGAAATAGAGCTTCAGGACCTTGGCATCGCGAGGCGGCAGGACGGAGAGTGCCGCTTCGATGTCGGAGGTCTGGCTGTTGGCCATGGCGCTGCTGTCGGTGCCTTCCTGGTCGGCAGAGGCGAAGCGTTCCATCCGCTCGTTGCCGTCGCCATCGCGCGTCGGATGGTCGAGTCGGACGGCCTCGGTGTTGAGTGCGCTCAAGGAGCGTACGGCCTCGACCGTGAGCCCCGTGGCCCTGGCCAATTCCTCTGTGGTCGGCATGCGACCCAGGCGCTCCTTGAGGAGCGTCGTGGTTCGGCCCAGCCGACTCAGGTCGGCCGTGCGGTTGAGGGGAACGCGGACCGGGCGGCCGTGACGCGCGATGGCTGCCTGAACCGCCTGCCTGATCCACCACACCGCGTAGGAAATGAACTTCACGCCGCGATCGGGGTCGAACTTCCGAGCGGCGGTCATCAACCCGAGGTTCCCCTCACCGATCAGATCGACGAGCGGCACTCCACGGTTCTGGAACTTCTTGGCGACCGACACCACAAACCGAACATTGTGCCTGGCGAGACGCTCCTGGGCCGCGATACTGCCCTTGAACGCCTTCCGGGCCAACTCCATCTCCTGATCGCGGGTGAGCAAGGGTACCCGACTGATTTCGTCGAGGTACAGATCCAAGCTCTCGCGACCCTCATCGACCGCTTTCGCGATCTGCGCCGGCCGTACTGCACGCCGTTTCCGGCGAGAAGTAACTGTCACGCGACCTGCCTCCTTTTGTCATCGAATTCCGGCACTACCCTGTCGGAATCACGCGTTGGTCCCAAAAAATGCCCAAGACAGTGCAATTTACTACCTAAGAGACCATTTTTCAATGGTTTAGATAAGTCACTCGTCTAATTGATCTTGCGAAGTAGGAATTACTTCGTGCCATTATGGCAGATCTCCGGCCACTCCATCATCCAGCCGAGGTCAAAACCCAAAAACCGGCGCCTCCGGGGTGGGAGACGCCGGTCGGGTACGGAGTTGCACGCGGATCAGAGGGTCTTCAGTTCGGCGACGAGTTTCGTCAGGGATTGCTTGGCATCGCCAAACAGCATCGCGGTCTTGGGGTTGAAGAAGAGTTCGTTCTCGATGCCGGCGAATCCTGCCCCCATCCCACGCTTGAGAACGACCACGGCCTTGGCGTAATCGACGTTCAAGATCGGCATCCCGTAGATCGGACTCGATGGATCGGTCCGGGCAGCGGGGTTCACCACGTCATTGGCGCCGATAACGAGCACCAGGTCGGTCCGTTCGAACTCGGAGTTGATTTCATCCATGTCGAACAACTTGTCATAGGGGACGTTGGCCTCGGCGAGTAGGACGTTCATATGTCCGGGCATGCGGCCCGCCACCGGATGGATGGCATACTTGACCGTCACGCCCTTCTTCTCGGCGAGATCCGCCAGTTCACGAAGCACGTGCTGGGCTTGGGCCACCGCGAGACCGTAGCCGGGGACCACGATCACCGATTGGGCGTAGGCCAGTTGCACCGCCACGTCATCGGCGGACGTCTGTCTCGCGGTGAGACCTTCGGCCGACTTGCCGCTGATCTGAACGGTCGCCCCAAAGGCCCCAAACAAGACGTTGGCGAGCGACCGGTTCATCGCCTTACACATGATCTGGCTCAGGATGATCCCCGAGGAGCCCACGAGGGCGCCCGAGATGATGAGCACCTCGTTGCGAATCACGAAGCCGGTCATCGCCGCCGCGATTCCCGAGTAGCTGTTGAGCAGGGAAATCACCACCGGCATGTCCGCCCCACCGATGGGGATCACCAGCAGAACCCCCAGGGCAAGCGCCACGCCCACGAGGACCAGGAATGGCCCCAGCAGGGACTCGGGTTGAGTCACCTGAAAGACCGCGATCGTCACCGCACCGAGGAAGAGCACCGCGTTCAGAGTCTTCTGCAGTGGGAAGGTGATGGCGCGACCGCTCATCAGCTCTTGCAGCTTGGCGAATGCGATCACACTCCCGGTGAGGGTGACGCCTCCGATGAGAACCGCAATATGGAGGGCGATCGAGGTGTCGAGCAGCAGGTGTTCTCCGAGCATCTCCGACTTCATGAACTCCGCGCTGCCAACAACCAGTGATGCCCCGCCCCCGAGACCGTTGAGCAAGGCAACCATCTGAGGCATCGCCGTCATCTTGACCGCACGCGCCATCCAGAGACCGAGCCCGCCGCCCACCACGACCCCGGCGATGATCACCGTGTAGGAAACCGCCGGCTCACTCAGGAGAGTGATGACCACCGCCATGAGCATGCCGAACCCGGAGACCCGGTTGCCCCGGACCGCAGTGGCCGGACTCGAGAGCCACTTGAGACCGAGTACGAAGCAGATTGCCGCCCCGAGGTAGAGAAGTTGTACGAGAGGACCGGACATTACTCAGCCTCCACGGTCGGCTTGCGCTTGAACATCTGGAGCATTCGATCGGTCACCACGTAACCACCGGCCACGTTGACCATGGCAAAGACCACGGCCAGAAAGCCCAGCACGTTCGAAATCCACCCATGCCCGGCGCCGGCCATGATGAGAGCACCGACCACGGTGATCCCGCTGATGGCATTGGCCCCCGACATCAGGGGGGTATGGAGGGTAGAGGGCACACGGTGAATGAGTTCGACACCCAAGAAGGTCGAGAGGGTGAAGATGACGATGCCTGCGATCAGGGTTTCCAGCACGGACTAGCTCCCCTCCCCGATCCGGACCTGTCCATCGTGCGTCACGCACATTGGTCCGATGATGGGGTCGTCGAGGTCGACAGTCAGTACGCCATCCTTCACGACGTACTCGATGAACGTCTGAATGTTCTTGCTGTACATCTGACTGGCATGGTGTGATACCATGCTGGCCAGGTTCAGCGGGCCCAGGATCGTGACACCATGGACACTCACGGTCTCGCCGGGTCGGGTGAGGGTACAGTTGCCCCCACCCTCGGCGGCGACGTCCACGATCACCGAACCCGGCCGCATCGAGGCCACCATCTCCTCGGTGATGATCTTCGGGGACGGTCGGCCTGGGATCTGGGCCGTCGTGATCACCAGGTCCATATCGCGAATATGTTCGGCGATGGCGCGGTTGGCTCGATCCTGTTGCTCGGCATCGAGTTCCTTCGCGTACCCACCGGCAGCTTCGGCGGCAACCGCCTCGACTTCGACGAAACGTGCGCCAAGGCTCTGCACCTGTTCCTTGACCACGGGACGAACGTCGAAGGCCGAGACCACGGCGCCCAGGCGTCGGGCCGTGGCGATCGCCTGCAATCCGGCCACGCCGGCACCGATGACGAAGGCTTTCCCCGGGGGAATGGTCCCAGCCGCGGTGGTCAACATGGGAAGCAGCCGGCTCAGGTGTGACGCACCGAGCAGCACGGCCTGGTAACCGGCGACCGTGGCCTGGGACGAGAGCACGTCCATGCTCTGCGCCTTGGTGGTTCGAGGGACCAACTCCATGGCGAAGGCGGTGACGCCCCGCTGTCCCAGCTGCTCGAGGAGTGCACGATTGGTTGCCGGATGCAGGAGGGAGACCAGAGCGGACCCACTCTTCAATCGGCCCACCTCGTCGGCGGACGGCTTCTGCACCTTGAGGACGAGATCGGAGGCTTCGAACACGGAGGCGGGGTCTCCCAGCCGAGCCCCGGCCTCCTCATAGGCTTGGTCTGGAATCCTGGCCTCCAAGCCCGCGCCTCGTTCGATGACGACATCGAGACCCATCTTCACGAAGCTGGACACGGCCGCTGGAACGAGCGCGACACGCTGCTCGCCAGATGCGGTTTCCTTCGGGACACCGATATGCACCGAGTCTCCTTTCGAAAATACCAATGCAAAGACAGGGCAAGATACCAACCCCGCCGCCGAGGGTCGAGTGGACGAGATGCCTGGTTTCTCGGTACTCTCCACGGTAACGATTCATGAAGAATCCCGACGCCGGTACTCGCCTTCACGCAGCAGAGGCCTTTGCCCCTGGATCCATTGGTAACCTCGGGCCAGGTCTCGACGTGCTCGGTCTCGCCGTCAGCGGGATCGGTGACGCGGTCCGCGCCGAGCGTGGCAACGCACCCGGAGTCGTCATCGTCGACCCGGGTCATCCCGATCTCTCCAACGATGCCACGACACACGCAAGCGGCATTGCGGCGACGGCCGTCCTGCGTCTCGCCGGAGCAGAGGATCTCGGCCTCCGCCTCTGGGTCCGGAAGGGCCTTCCCCTGTCGGCAGGACAAGGCGGCAGTGCCGCGTCGGCCGCGGCCGGGGCCGGAGCAGCGAATGCGCTCCTGGACACTCCGCTCCCGTCGATCAAGCTGATCGAAGCAGCTCTGGAGGCCGAGACTGTCGTCGCGGGACGACATCTCGACAACGTCGCGCCGTCAATCGTCGGCGGCCTGGTCCTGATCCGATCCATGGATCCGTTGGACCTGGTCTCAATCCCGGTCCCCACGGGGCTGCACGTCGTCTTGGTGAGGCCGGAGATGCCGCTCCGAACGGCCGATGGACGACGCGTCCTCCCCCGAGTGGTTCCCCTGGCCACGACGATCCATCAGACGGCGCAGGTTGGAGCCATCGTCGCGGCCGCGACCAGCGGCGATCTCGCCCTGTTCGGCCGCGCCATCGATGACCGCCTCGCCGAACCCGCTCGAGCTCCCTTGCTCCCAGGCTTCGCCGAAGCCAAACGCGCTGCGCTCGATGCGGGCGCACTCGGGTGCTCGATTTCGGGGAGCGGTCCAACGGCATTCGCTCTTGCCGACTCCGAGGTTGTCGCCGGGCGTGTCGGAGAGGCCATGCGGCAGGCCTACACCAATGCGGGCTACGCGTGTGACGTCAGGGTGACGGTGCCCGACCTCGAGGGGCTACGGGTGATGACCGGGTGAGTCTCTTCAAGGTTTCCCGTCCGGCCACGTGGCAGGCATGTGTCTCATGTGGCGAGGAGTTTCTCGAATCCCAGCCCGTCACGCGGTGTGGGTGCGGTGGACTTCTCGAAGTGCGTCATCGAGGGATCGATGCCTCCCCTGCCGAACTTCAAGCCGCGTTCCGGACACGGCACCAGAGCGTGGAAGGACCGTACCGATCGGGAGTCTGGAGATATCGCGAGCTGGTGCTGCCAAGTGCGCCCGCCGACATGATCGTGACCCATCCCGAGGGAAACACTCCCCTGCTGGAGCGTGCCACCGTGACCTCCTGGACGGGTTTGGAGTTCCTCAGGATGAAGCACGAGGGCCACAACCCCACCGGGTCCTTCAAGGACCGGGGCATGACCGTCGGCGTCACCCAGGCTCGGCGCGCGAACGCCCGAGCCGTCGCCTGTGCCTCAACCGGCAATACGGCGGCTTCCATGGCAGCCTATGCGGCACAGGCCACGCTTCCAGCCTTCGTGCTGATTCCCAGAGGTGGCGTCAGCGTGGGAAAACTGGCCCAGATCCATGCCTATGGGGCGAGTGTCATCGAAGTCCTCGGCGATTTCGACGACTGTCTCAGAGTGCTCGAGGCGGTGGCGCCAAGCCTCGACATCTACCTGCTCAACTCGATCAACCCATTCCGAGTCGAAGGGCAGAAGACCGTTGTGTACGACCTCCTCGATCAGCTCGACTGGGATCCGCCGGAATGGATCGTCTTCCCGGCCGGCAACTTGGGGAACACGGCCGCCTTCGGGAAGGCGCTCGAGGAGGCCTTCAGCTGGGGCCTGATCCCCCGGTTGCCACGGCTCGCGGCCATCCAGGCGGCCGGAGCAGCTCCTTTTGCGGCGGGGTTTCGGGAAGGATTTGCACGGCGGCATCGGGTGAGGGCGGAAACCATCGCCACGGCGATCCGGATCGGGGACCCCGCTTCGTGGGACCGAGCGCGGGTCTCGATCGAGCGTACCAACGGAGTGGTCACCACCGTGACGGACGAGCAGATCCTCGCGGCCAAGCGGGTGGTCGATCACTCCGGGGTGGGGTGCGAGCCGGCGAGCGCGGCAAGCATCGCCGGGGCCCGCCGGTTGAGGGAAGAAGGGCTCATCAGCCGAGACGATCGCGTCGTGGCCGTGCTCACCGGACACATCCTGAAAGACCCCGGCGCCATCCTCGATGACGCCGAAGGGCCGAGAGTCGTCGCCGTCGAGCCAACCACGGAAGCGGTGACTCGGGCGATCATGACCTCCTAGGGACTCACGACCCAGCCATCGTCTTCGCCACCGCCGCCTCGAGTTCACGATAGGCAGATGCGTCCACCTCGCGAAACGGTGCCATCACCTCTGCGATCTTTCCTTCGCGATCGATGATGAAGAGTGAGCGATTGTCGATGTTCCGTCCGGGTACGGTCGCGCCGTAGAGACGACCCACGTCGCCCGAGATATCGCTCAGGAACATGAATGGGTAGTTCTTGTCTCTGGCCCAGGAATGCAGCGCCGAATCCGGGTCGGTGCTGATCGCGAGTAGGGTCACTCCCTCACCATTGTTGAAGATCTTCGCGTACTGATCACGGTACGCGTCCATTTGAATCGTTCAACCACTACTCCGGGCGCGATAGAAGAATGCGATTACGACGACCTGACCTCGGAAATCACGGAGACTCACCAGCTCGCCGGTACCAGTTCGATCGGCCGAAATCAGAGTGAAATCGGGTGCCTCGGTTCCCACTTCGAGAGGTCGAGGTGGTTCGGCCTGCTGTGCCTGAAGCGGACCCGCGAGGAGCGCCGGAATCACAGCGGCCAAGAGCAGTCGGTTCATGATCCATCCCCTTTGCGAGTAGAAACGCGCCAGATTTTCCCTTCGCGATCGGCGCTGAGATAGAGTGAGCCATCGGGTCCGACGGCAACCCCAGTGAACCGGATGCTGTCGTGCGCACCGGAAGGCGCGGCAAAGGTCTCGAAACGCCCCGTGGCCACCCCTTCCGTGAAGGGCGCGAACACGACGCGGAAACCCGCCTGTGGGGAGGGCGCGCGGTTCCACGATCCGTGGAAGGTGATAAAGGCACCATTCCGGTATGCCGACGGGAATTGCGAACCGGTGTAGAACGCCGTCGCAATCGGCGCCCAGTGCGCCGGGAACCCGATGGCGGGTTGCGTCCGCGTGTCACAGTCCCCCACCTCGGACCCGGTCCCACCGTATTCGGGGTTCAAGAGCTTCTTCCCCTGCCGCGGATCGAAGTAGCAGTAGGGCCAGCCGAAGTCGGCACCCGCCGCGAGAGGCCCAAACTCTTCGGCCGGATTCTCTTCAGAGTCTTCGGCGGTGTAACCCCAGTTCTGGGCCAACTGGTCGCGACCGTGGACCGCGCCCCAGAGTACACCCGTCGTTGGTTCGATGGCGATCGCCTCGGCATTTCGCAGCCCTGTGGCATGTCGCACGCCGTCACTTTGTGTCTGACCCACCCGCCTGGCGTCGAACCGCCAGATCCCCGCGCGGGTCTCGAGTTCGGTGCACGGGTCATGGCCAGGCGAATTCGCTTGCCGGTTCTGCACCTGGCAGCTGTTCGTCAGCGATCCGACGTTCACGAAGAGAACCCCACCAGACCCGAGGGCCACGGTCTTCGCCGCGTGCCCCCCGGTGGGGAGGTCGCGGACGATCGTTTCTGCGGGGCCGGCAGGGTGGTCATCACCAAAATGCATGGGAATCCGAAGGACGCGGTCGTTGGGCGAGAAGTAGATAGCGTCTTCCGCCAGCACCACCCCCGTGCCCCCCATCTCACTGAGAAGGGACACGATATCGAGCATTCCATCGCCGTCCGTGTCGCGAAGAAGCAGCAGTCCGCCACCGCTCCCGTCGCGTCGCCCCGACCGAGCGGCGATCACATCGCCATTCGGGGCGACGGCAAGGTGCCGGACCGGCCCCAGGTCCTGGCCCACGAGCTTGGCGCAGAATCCGTCCGGAAGGGTGAGGCCTCCGTTGTCCTCATCACAGGGCGGCGGCGATTGTCCGCTCGCGGCGGAAATCGAGATCGTGAGGGCGGCAAGGGCGAGAATCGTCAGTCGCATGGCATTGGACGGGTTGGTGAGAGAAAGTTTCCCCAGCGAATCCTAACCCTGAATGACCCCCGAGCAATACGGGGTCGGCAAGGCTAACTTTTCGGGCTATGCCAAATTACCAGTACATCTTCACGATGGAAGACTTGCGGAAGGTTGTCCCGCCCAATCGCGAGATCCTGAAGGGTATCTACCTCGCCTTCTTCCCCGGAGCCAAGATTGGCGTGCTCGGTGGGAACGGCGCGGGGAAGAGTAGTCTGCTTCGGATCATGGCCGGGGAGGACCTCGACTTTCTGGGTGAGGCCCGTCCGGCGGACGGCATCCGTGTGGGTTTCCTTCATCAAGAGCCGCAACTCGATCCCACGCGCGACGTGCGTGGTAACGTCGAGGCGGCGGTAGCCCCGATTCGGAATCTTCTGGACGAGTTTCAGGAGATCAGCATGAAGTTTGCAGAACCGATGGACGACGAGGAAATGAATCGGCTGCTGCAGACTCAGGGTGATCTGCAGACCCGGATCGAGACGCTGGATGCCTGGGACCTCGATCGCAAGATCGACATCGCGATGGACGCACTGCGTCTCCCACCGGGCGATGCGGACGTCACCGCGCTCTCGGGTGGAGAGCGCCGCCGGGTCGCCTTGTGCCGGGTCCTCCTCGAACAGCCCGACATGCTTCTCCTCGACGAGCCGACCAACCACCTCGACGCCGAATCGGTCGCATGGCTCGAACGGTACCTGGCCGAGTTTCCGGGAACCGTCGTGGCCGTGACGCACGATCGGTACTTCCTGGACAATGTGGCCGGGTGGATCCTCGAGCTCGACCGCGGAGCCGGCATTCCCTGGCAAGGCAATTACTCCTCGTGGCTCGAGCAGAAGCGGGACCGACTGGCGAAGGAGGAGAAACAGGCCTCGGCCCGTGCCCGGACGCTCGAGCGGGAGTTGGAGTGGATCCGCATGACACCGCGGGGACGGACGGCGAAGGCCAAGGCCCGGATCAACGCCTACGACACCTTGCTGGCGGAGGAACGGGCGGTCCAGCAGCAAGGGGCGGAGATTCTGATCCCCGCCGCGGAGCGGCTCGGAGACCTGGTGGTACGCGCTGAAGGGGTGAGCAAGGGGTATGGTGACCGCCTGCTGTTCGAGAACCTCGAGTTCTCACTGCCGCGGGGCGGAATCGTGGGAGTGATTGGTCCCAATGGTGCCGGGAAAACCACCCTGTTTCGAATGATCGTCGGGGAGGAGACCGCGGACACCGGGACTCTCACCGTTGGTTCCACGGTACGCGTCTCCTACGTGGACCAGAGTCGTGAGAATCTCGACGCCAGTCACACGGTCTTTCAGGAAATCACCGGCGGCGAGGACACGCTCGACTTCGGCGGACGGGAAGTGAACGCACGTGCCTACTGTGCCAGCTTCGGATTCCGCGGGGCAGATCAACAAAAGGCGGTGGCGAACCTCTCGGGGGGCGAACGGAACAGGCTGCATCTGGCCAAGCTCCTCAAGAGCGGCGGCAACCTCCTCCTCCTCGACGAGCCCACCAACGACCTCGACGTCGATACCCTTCGGGCATTGGAGGATGCCCTGTTGCGGTTCAGTGGATGCGTGGTGGTGATCAGCCACGATCGGTGGTTCCTCGACCGCATCGCCACGCACATCCTCGCCTTCGAAGGAGAGAGCCAAGTGTATTGGTTCGAGGGCAACTACGAGGAGTACTCGGCCGATTACCGACGGCGGAAGGGAGTCGCCGTCGACCAGCCCCACCGCATCAAGTACAAGAAACTGGTCCACTGACCGATGGCCACCGACGACAAGATCCCTCCACTCCCGGAACGCATCGAGGGCCTGGCACGGCTCGCTCAGAATCTCTCCTGGAGCTGGCACCGTCAGGCCCGAGACCTCTTCCGGCAAGTCGATGAACTGCTCTGGCACCAGACGCGGCACAACCCGATCCGAGTCCTCCAAGGAGTCGATCCCGAACGACTCGAACGGCTCGCCAACTCCCCGGCGTTTCTCGAAGCGTACGATGCGACGGTGGCATGGCTCGACCACGAGCGTGATGCCTCCGAAACCTGGTTCGCTCGTCACCACGCTGAGCTTCGTGCACAAGGGCCGATTGCGTACTTCTGTGCGGAATTCGGCATCCACAACTCGGTACCGATCTATTCCGGGGGACTCGGGGTCCTTGCCGGAGATCACTGCAAGGCGGCCTCCGACCTCGGCGTCCCACTGATAGGCCTGGGGCTCTTTTACCGGCATGGCTACTTCGATCAGCGACTCCGTCTCGATGGATGGCAGGAGAACACCGATGAGGTCGTCGACACCCGGATCATTCCCGTGGCCCCGGTGGCTGCGCCGAATGGGTCATCCTACCTGGCAACCGTCGAGACATTCGGGCGACCGGTACACATCCGTGCTTGGAGTACTCAGGTCGGGCGCGTTCCGCTCTATCTCCTGGATACGGACCTCGAGGAGAATCACGCCGATGACCGCACCCTGCTGAGTCGCCTCTATGGCGGCGGGGAGGACCTCCGCCTCCGGCAGGAGTGGCTCCTCGGCACCGGTGGTGTGCGAGTGCTCCGAGCCCTGGGTCACCACCCCGGTGCCTGGCATGCCAATGAAGGCCATGCGGCATTCATGTTTCTCGAGCGCATTCGCGAACTCACGACCGCCGGCTCATCCTTCGAAGAGGCGGTGGCGTCGGTTCGCGCCACCTCGATCTTCACCACCCACACTCCCGTTCCCGCGGGACATGACACCTTCGACCCGCAACAGGTCGCCGAATGCACGGGACCGGTGTGGGACGAGCTGGGGCTCTCGCGCGAGCGGTTTCTGGCGCTCGCCGCGCACCCCAAGAACCACGGCGGCCGATTTGAAATGACGGCACTCGCCCTGCGTCTCTCCGCGGCGGTCAATGGGGTCTCGCTTCGCCACGGGGCCGTCTCACGCCAACTGTGGCAGCCCTTCTGGCCCGGCCGATCGTCCGACCAAGTCCCGATCGGGGCGGTGACCAATGGCGTTCATCTCGCCACCTGGATGGCCAACCCCGTCATGGACCTGCTCGACAAACACCTCGGCGTCGAATGGGGCAGCCGCCGGGATGATCGTTCGCTGTGGGAACGGATCGATTCTCTCGATGCCACGGCCCTCTGGGAAGTCCATCTCCGGCTCAAGGACACGCTGTTCCGCTTCATGCGCGAGGATGCCCGCCGCCACTTCGCTGACGAGTGGAAGGACGCGACACAGGTGGCCGGAGCGGGCACGCTGCTCGATCCGAGAGCGTTGACCATCGGCTTTGCGCGGCGGTTTGCGACCTATAAGCGCGCCCACCTGATTTTCAGCGATCCCGAGCGCCTGCATCGTCTTCTGGTCCACCCGCGTCGACCGGTGCAACTGATCATGGCGGGGAAAGCCCATCCCGCCGACACTCCTGGGAAGGAGGTGCTCCAGCGAGTGTACCGGTTCACCCACGACCCCTTCTACGAGGGTCGCGTTGCCTTCGTGGAAGACTACGGCATGCACCGAGCCCACCTGTTAGTCCAGGGAGTCGACCTCTGGCTCAACCTCCCGCGTGTCCCTCACGAGGCGAGCGGCACCAGCGGGATGAAGGCGGCACTCAACGGAGTGCCCCAACTCTCGACCTTGGACGGGTGGTGGGAAGAAGGCTTCTCCGGGAACAACGGCTGGGCGCTTCCCAGCCTGGATGCCGACCTGACACCGGACGAGGCCGATGCTCAGGATACCGAGGCCCTGTATCAGGTTCTCGAAGAGGAGATCGTCCCGTTGTTCTATCGGCGGGACGACGACGACATCCCCTTCGACTGGGTCGACCGCATGCGCCACGCGATCCGTGTCGCCATCACCCACTTCACCGCCGATCGGATGGTGAAGGAGTACACCACGGTCGCCTATGCACCGGCCCTGAAGGGGACTCCGCTCACCGACACGCCCCCACCTCTCCTGCGGGGAGAGGAGGAGGATGCGAACACGCCGGTGCGCGGTGACTGAGACCGGCGACCGACGGTGGGTCGAACGGCCACCCTGCCCTTTGAAGGACTCGGAAGGCCGGCCGGTGACGGTCGTCCACCTCGCCGCCGAGTATGTCCCATTCGCGCGAACCGGTGGTCTCGCCGAGGCGGCGAACGGACTCGCAAAATTCTCCACCTTCGCCGGCCTGGACTCGGCCGTGATCATGCCGCTTCATCGCTCGGCACGGGAAACGGCGGGCGACCTCGAGGAGGTCGGGGATCGCTTCGAAGTCCGGTTCGGCCCGCACATCCACTCGGCGCGGCTCTACCGCATGCGGAAACCCCACGAGCGGGCCCATGTGTTCTTTGTCCGGCACGATGGTTTCTTCGACCGAAAGGGGATCTACGGAGAGGATGGAGCCGACTATCACGACAATCCCGAACGGTGGGCTTTCTTCTGTCTTGCCGCCTTGGGGGCCCTGCCCCGCATCGCCGATGGCCCGCTGATCCTCCATGCGCACGACTGGCACAGTGCACTCGCACTGACATACCTCCGCACCCGATATGCCGGCGATCCCTGGTACGAGCAGGTCAGGACGGTGCTCTCGGTGCACAATGCCGGGTATCAGGGTCACCTCCCGGCAGAGGCCGTCGAGTATTTGGGCCTGCCGACCGAGTTGTTCACCTGGCGGCATCTCGAATGGTACGGGAAGCTCAACCTCCTCAAGGCGGGGCTGGTTTTCACCGATGCGGCGGTCACGGTCAGCCCCAATCACGCCCGTGAGCTCCGCACCCCTGCGGGTGGGTTCGGGCTCCAGGAAGTGTTTGCGTGGATGGGGCCCCGATTCTCGGGCATCATCAACGGGATCGATCAGATGGGTTGGGATCCAGCAACCGACCCGGAGATCGCCGCGCACTTCGATGCCCAGAACCTCCAGTCAAAAGCGGAGTGCAAAACCGCCATCCAAGAGAGTTTCGGGCTCGAGCGCCGCTCCGATCTCCCACTCTTCGGGATGGCGGCCCGTCTGGTCACGCAAAAAGGTCTGGAGATCATTCTGGGACATCCCCAGCTTCTCGACCTCGACGCACAATTCGTCTTCATTGGCTCGGGTGAGCCCCGGTTCGAGCGCGCACTCCACCGATGGGCGGCGAGTGCTCCCGGACGGATTGCGGTCGATACCGATTTCACCGACACCCTGGAGCACCAGTTGATGGCAGGGGCGGACCTGCTCCTGATGCCCTGCCAATACGAACCCTGCGGGCTGACCCAGATGCGGGCCCAGCGCTATGGCGCGCTCCCTCTCGTGCGGCGCGTTGGGGGATTGGCGGATACGGTCGATCAGGGCATCACCGGGTTCATCTTCGATGGCTTCGAGGCGGAACCCCTCGTTGGGGCAGCGCTCAGAAGTATCGACCTCTTTGCCCGCCCTGGTGAGTGGGAGCGCATGATGCGAGCCGCCATGGCGCGAGACTTCAGCTGGGAGCAATCGGTTGCGAAGTACCTGAACGTTTACCGGAGGGTGATCGACGGCACGTTCCGCGCACCAATCGCACCATGAGGTTCATCCTCACTCTGCACAGCCATCTGCCGTGGGTTCTCGGCCACGGCCGGTGGCCGCACGGGAGCGATTGGCTCTGTGAGGCAGCGGTCGACACCTATCTGCCGCTCATCACCGCCCTGGAGAGCCTGAAGCACCAAGGCACGGCCGCTCCCATCACTCTGGGTGTCACGCCGGTCTTGGCCAATCAGCTGGCCCACCCGTCCTTCGCCCCCGAACTCGAGGCCTTCCTCGCCCAACGCCTCGGGGCCTGTGACGAGGCGATCGAGACCTTCCGGGGTTCCGGTGAAGCGCACTACGTCCCCTTGGCGCTCTACTGGCGCCAACATCTCGGACGGATCCTCCGCGGCTTCCGCGAACTCAACGACCGTGGCGGAATCATTGGAGCCATCTCGCGCCTCGCCCGGGATGGACGGATCGAGCTGATCAGCTCCGCCGCCACACACGGGTTCCTGCCGCTCCTCGGGCGAGACGAGAGTGTGCGGCTGCAATTGATGGTCGGGCGGCATGAGCATCGGAGATTGTTCGGTACCGAACCCAAAGGATGCTGGCTCCCCGAGTGTGCCTATCGGGCATCCGGGCCCTGGAAACCCGCGGCCGATGCGCCTGGCCTCGGCGCGGGTGATCGCGTTGGCATCGAGTTTCATTTGGAGGAGTCGGGTTACGAGTACTTCTACACCGACGCGCACCTGGCCCGCGCCGGCCGAGTCGTGGATGCCTATGGCGACGAGAGCGCCTCACGGGAGAACGAGGAGTATCCACGATCACCGTACCGGGTGTACACCTTGCCGTGCGACGGAACAGGGGCTGGTGTCCGAGTGTTGGTGCGCGACCCCGAAACCTCACTCCGTGTCTGGAGTCGACACCAAGGCTATCCCGGTGACGAGTCCTATCTCGAGTTCCACAAGATCCGCTTCCCGGGGGGTCTGAAGCTCTGGAAGGTGACGGGCGTCAACGTCGATCTCGGCGAAAAGCAGCAGTACGACTACAATGTCGCGAGGGCCCGTGCCCATCGAGACGCCGCAGACTTCACTCGAGCACTCAGCAATCTCACGTCGGCCAAGAGGCCGAAGAGCGACCACGTGATCGTCGCGCCCTTTGACACGGAGCTGTTTGGTCACTGGTGGTTCGAGGGCGTCGACTTCCTTTCCGACCTCTATCGGAGCATTGCGGCAACTCCCGGTGGGGTCATTCCAAGCTCTGCCGGAGCGGCCATCGCGGCGTCACCCCGATTCACTCCCCTGCGCCTCGCCGAAGGGTCCTGGGGGGCAGAGGGGGACTTCAGCATGTGGTTGAATCCCGGGACGGCGTGGACCTGGTCGCGCCTGTGGTCGCTCGAAGAGCGGTTCTGGAACGTGGCTGCGCGCCCACGGACGAGCGGGAACAAGGCAGTGGAGGACACGCTCGCCCAGGCATGCCGGGAATTGCTCCTCGCACAGTCGTCCGACTGGCAGTTCATCATCTCGACCGGGGCCGCGGCCGACTACGCTGAGCGCCGATTCACCGGTCATTGTGACGGTCTCGAAGCGCTCGTCGAAGCACTCGAGGAGGGTTCAGGTGAGGCACTCGCCCGGGTGGCTCCCCGCGTCGAGGCGCTCAACGCCCAGGACGATCTCTTTCCGGATGTCCTCGAAACGCTCCACACCGTCATTCACGGGCCCTGAGCTCCCCCATGCCCTCCATCGTCGTTCACGCCCATTTCTATCAGCCCCCACGCGACGACCCCTGGACGGGGGAGGTCAACCGTGAGCCCAACGCGGCCCCTTGGCATGACTGGAACGAGCGCATCGAACGCGAGTGCTACGGTGTTGTCGCCGCCGCCAGACTCACAACGCCAGAGGGTGAGACCCGGGCAACCCGAAATCTCTATGAAGACCTGAGCTTCGACTTCGGCCCAACCCTTCTCGAGTGGCTGGAGGTCCATGCGAAAGACACGTACCGTGCGATCCTGGAAGCGGATGCGACCAGCGTCAGGGCCCTCGGCTGGGGCAATGCGATTGCGACGCCCTATCACCATGTGATTCTCCCGCTGGCCTCGCGCAGCGACAAACACACCGAAGTTGCCTGGGGCGTCCGCGATTTCCGGAAACGATTCGGACGTGACCCGGAAGGGATGTGGCTTCCCGAGACCGCGGCCGACCTGGAAACGCTCGACGTCCTCGCCGAAGCGGGAATCCAATTCACCATCCTCGCCCCCCATCAGGTCTCCGAAACACACGACGGTCTTCCTTCGTGGATCCGGACGACCAGCGGAAAGTCGATCGTCGTTTTTCCGTATGATGGGGAACTCTCACATGACGTCGCCTTCGGACCCCTCATCAAAGACGCCGCTGCGTGGGCCGACCGCATGATGACGGGCAAGGACGGCGGAGAGGGTGCACTGGTCGCGCTGGCGACCGACGGCGAAACCTACGGACACCACCACGTTTTCGGTGAGATGGCCCTGGCCGCCCTCATGGAACGACTGGAGATGGATTCCCAGGCCCGAGTCACCAATTTTGCCTCGTACCTCGCGAAGCATCCACCGCCACCAGAACGGACGACGACGTTGGTGGAGAGGACGTCATGGAGTTGCGACCACGGTATCGAGCGCTGGAGGTCGGACTGTGGGTGCCGGACCAAGGAAGGGACATCGCAAGCGTGGAGAACCCCGCTTCGTGAGTCCCTCGAGTGGCTGCGTGAGAGACTGGAGGCGAAGCACCCTCCCCCCGACGTACCCAAGGAGATGCGGCACCACATGCTGCGGATGTTCACCTCCTGTGGCTGGTTCTTCGATGACGTGGCGGGCCTGGAAACGCTGATCTGTCTCCGGTCGGCAGCCCGCGCAATCGATCTGGCCCAGGCCGATGGGGCGCAGCTTCTCGCCGGTTTCAGGGAGCGGCTGTCTTTGGCCGTGTCGAACGATCCCAACGAGGGGACTGGGGCCGATATCTTCGACAGGCATGTCTGGTCGAATCGCCCGCAGCAAGTGAAGCGGCCATGAACCCTCCGGTCCGTTTCGCGTTTGGCCTCCACATCCATCAACCCGTCGGGAACTTCGACTCGGTATTCGAACAACATCTTGCCGACGTCTACCGGCCGCTCCTAGAGCATCTGGAGACCGCGGACTGTTTCCCCTTCACTCTGCACCTGTCCGGGCCTCTGCTGTGCTGGCTCGAGGATCATGCTCCGGACCTGATCGATACCATCGGCGTTCTTGTGGCGGACAGCCGAGTCGAGCTCCTCGCTTCCGGCTACGACGAGCCGATTCTCGCAGCGCTCTCAGGGGAGGATCGGGCAGACCAGATCGGACGGATGCGCGAGAAGCTTCAACGACGTTTCGGGATCGAGGCTCGGGGACTCTGGCTCACCGAGCGCGTATGGGAGCCCGACCTTGCCCGCGATCTCGCTGATGCCGGCATCGAATACGTGCTCATCGACGACCGGCATTTCCTGGTCAGTGGCTTCGAGCGGGCTCAACTCCACGCTCCATTCCACACCGAGTTCGGCGGGCGGCGGCTGGGTGTGCTACCCATCGACGAGCACCTCAGGTACCTGATCCCCTTCAAACCTCCTGCGACCTTCGCGCAGTACGTGGAAACACTCCGCAAGGAGGGTTGCCCGCTGGCCGTCCTGGCGGATGATGGCGAGAAGTTCGGTGGGTGGCCGGGCACCAAGGCGTGGGTGTACGAGCAGGGATGGCTCACGGAGTTCCTCGAAACGCTCGCACGCCTCCGGGAGAATGGGACAATCGAACTCGTGACCTGTGCGCAGGCGAATCAGGTGGAGCCCGGTGGGGGTCTCGCCTATCTGCCGAGTGCCTCATACCGAGAGATGGAAGAATGGTCCCTTCCGGCGGAAGCGAGCACTGGTTTCAAGACCCTCGAACAGGAATTGGGTGATCGGCTCAAGGGTCCCGAGGGCTCGTTGCTGCGTGGATCTCACTGGCGCCACTTCCTGGTGAAGTATCCGGAGTCCAACCGGATGCACAAGAAGGCGGCCCTCCTTTCCCGCCTCGCTCGCGCGCGTTGCAACACCCCTCCATCGGTATACGAAGCCCTCGGACGGGCGCACTGCAACGACGCCTATTGGCATGGAATCTTCGGTGGACTGTACCTCCCGCATCTCCGCGAGGCCATCTGGCAGAACCTCGCCGAGGCGGAGGGAACCATGCGCCTCGGGGAGCCACTCGAGTTCGAAATTCTCGACTACGATGGCGACGGAAGCGAGGAGGTCTGGATTCACGGGGAGCACTTCTCCGCCATCGTGGCGCCGGCCAGAGGAGGGGCGATAGAGGAGTGGACGGTATTCGAGTCGGGGAGAAACGCGCTCGATATCCTGACTCGCCGACGGGAGGCCTACCATTACCCCGACAGTGAAGCAGCCCCTGCGACATCGCACGACGGGCTTCCCAGCATCCACGAAGTCAGTCCAGCCTTCTCACGAGATGCCTTGCCGCCCGTCGATCGCGAGCCCCGGGCGTTTCTCCTCGACCGGCTTCTCGATGCTCGGACGACCCGTGAGAAGTTCATCTCGGCGGAATACGTCCCGCTCAGGACCTGGGCAAGGTCAGCGATGTCCTTCTCGGTTTTCATGCATGAGGGCCAGGTGGTCGTAGAGCTCGGCGGGGAGGGGAGCCTGACAAAACGGCTGCGATTCTCGGCAGAGGGGCAGATCGCCGTGGATTACGAGTGGATGCCGCAACCGGGTACGGACGGGGCACAGTTCAGCACTGAGATCACGACCTCGGTACCGGTGAACATCATCACGGAGGCGGGCGCCGATGAGACCCACTGGGACTACTCAGTGGAGACCCTGGCACGCTCGGAGCAGGGATTCGAGAAGACGGTGCAAGGACAGGCCACCGTCCTGTGCTGGCCTGCCTTTCTGGGGAGAGCGGCGGTTCGGTTCAGGCAACAGTAACTTTCGACCATGACCAACTCCATACCGCGGCCCGTCGTCTCGCTCGGACTGATCCAGGAACGTACTCAGAGTGATCCCGCAGTCGCGCTCACGCGTACGATCGAGCGGATCCGTCAGGCGGCAGCCGAGGGAGCACAGATCATTTGCACTCAGGAGTTGTTCCTCGGGCCGTATTTCTGCCAGACGGAGGATCACGCGAATTTCGCGCGCGCTGAATCCGTACCCGGTCCCACCACCGAGCGTCTCGCCGGACTCGCACGTGAGTTGGAAGTCGTGATCGTCGCCTCGGTGTTCGAAAAGCGGGCCGAGGGGCTCTACCACAACACCGCCGCCGTGATCGACGCCGATGGGACCTACCTTGGCAAGTATCGCAAGATGCACATTCCCGATGATCCCCAGTTCTACGAGAAGTTCTATTTCACTCCGGGTGATCTCGGATTCCGTACCTGGAGCACCAGGTTCGGACGCATTGGGGTGTTGATCTGTTGGGATCAGTGGTATCCGGAAGCGGCGCGCCTCACCGCGATGTCCGGCGCGGACATCCTGCTCTACCCCACGGCCATCGGGTGGCTCCCACCGGAGAAAGCCGAATTTGGCGAGCGGCAGCATGCCGCCTGGGAAACGATCCAGAAAAGCCATGCCGTCGCAAACGGCGTCTTCGTCGCGGCGGTCAATCGAGTGGGCCTCGAGTCGGCGGGCCCGGAGGCGGGGGGGCCCGGCATTGAGTTTTGGGGAAGGAGTTTCGTGGCCGATCCCAACGGCCAGGTCCTCGCCAGTGCGGACGAGAGCGAAGCCGTTCTGGTCGTGCCATGCGACCTGTCGCTCGTCGACCAAGTACGCACCCACTGGCCCTTCCTCCGCGATAGGCGCATCGACGCCTATGGAGATCTCACCCAGCGATACCTTGACTGACCGAGATCCGTCACGGTCACCCGATTGGCAAGGCTTTCGGATGCCGGCCGAATGGGAACCTCATCGCGGGACCTGGTTCAGTTGGCCGCACAAGGAGGCCTCCTGGCCCGGGAAGATGGATCACATCCCCGCGGTCTTCGCGAAAATGGTGCAACTGCTCTCGGCCCACGAGGAAGTCCACATCAATGTGGGTGATGAAGCCCTCGAGCAGGCGGCCCGGGAGCTTCTCGGCACGCTGGGTGCAGGACCCAACATTTACTTCCATCGCCACCCGACCAACGATGCCTGGTGCAGAGATCACGGCCCGATCTTCGTCCAGCGCACCTCAGGTGATCGCTCCGAGGAATTGATCCTCGACTGGGGGTACAACGCTTGGGGTGAGAAGTACCCGCCCTACGACCTCGACGACATCATCCCCTCTCGCATCGGCGCCGAACTCGGGATACCGGTCCTCTCGACCGGCATCATCCTCGAGGGAGGATCGATCGACGTGAATGGCCAAGGGACCCTGCTGACGACCGAGAGTTGTTTGCTGAATCCGAACCGGAACCCCGACCTCGAACGGTCGGAGATCGAATCGGCCCTGAAACGGCATCTGGGAGTAACGAAAGTCCTCTGGTTGGGCGAGGGCATCGAGGGAGACGATACCGATGGTCATGTGGATGACCTCACACGTTTCGTCGATGCCCGGACGGTCGTCACGGTGGTGGAGGACGACCCGGCTGACACCAACTACGCGCCACTCCAGGACAACCTTCGCCGACTCCACACGATGACGGACCAAGACGGAGAGCCCCTCCGCATCGTTCCGCTGCCGATGCCACGACCATTGTGGTATGAGGGACAGCGACTCCCGGCCAGCTACGCCAACTTCTACATCGCGAACGGGGTGGTGCTCATGCCCGCCTATGACGCCGAACGGGACGAGTTGGCCCGAACCACACTCCAGGACCTCTTTCCGACCCGGCGTGTGGTCCCGATCGAGAGCGCCGACCTGGTCTGGGGCCTCGGGGCCTGCCACTGTGTCACCCAGCAGTGGCCCGCGCTCTAGACCTTACTGATACCCTTCCGGGTGCCGGCGATGCCACCCGGTCGTCTCCTGCCACCGGTGAGCCACCAGACACAGATCCGACTCCCCGTACAACCGCCCGATGAAAGAGATGCTCACCGGCGTCCCTTCGTCGGTGAAGCCACTGGGCATGGTGATGGAAGGGTGCCCCGTGAGGTTGGTGGCGAGCAAGACGTTGCCCCCGAACGATGGCGTGATGAACACATCCACCGCATCGAAGACCTCAGCCATGCGTTGCATCAGGAGTGTGCGGACCCGGTTGGCCTGGATGTACTCTACCGCGGGAATGAACCGCGCGGACCGGAAGCTGTTGGGCCAGGCGTTTGGTGTTTGCTGTGTGAGCAGGTCATCTCGGTTCGAACGGGTGAGATCGTCGAAGGCCGCAGCGGACTCGGCATTGAGAATGATCCGCATGGCGCTCATCGGTAGATCGCCCGGCAACGCCACCGGCACGAGTGGCACTCCGAGTTGATTCGCGGCCGCCAGCGCGGCGTTGTCATAACGCTTGGTTTGATGGTCCTCGTCAAACGCCGCCTTGAGGTATCCGACTCGGATCGACGTGAGCGGACGGGACGGATTCCACCCATAGGGAGCATCAACGGCCGTCGGGTCCCTCGGGTCGGCGCCTATGATGGCGTCCAAGACCGTGGCACAATCCTCCGCTGAGCGACACATGGGGCCGAGCTTGTCCATGCTCCACGAGAGGGTCATTGCCCCATGCTTACTGACCCGTCCGTAGGTCGGCCGAAGACCCGTCACCCCATTGCGGGTCGAAGGGGATACGATCGAGCCGAGTGTCTCGCTCCCGATGGCAAACCCGACGAGACCCGCAGCGGTGGCGGCACCCGGTCCCGCCGATGATCCACTCGAACCCTGATCGGTCTTCCACGGGTTTCGGGTCTGGCCCCCAAACCAGAAATCACCTCTCGCCAGGGCCCCGAGCGTCAGCTTCGCCACCAGGATCGCCCCGGCGGCATCGAGTCGTTCGACCACCGCGGCGGTATCGTCGAGTACTTGGTCCTTGTGCGCCGCGGACCCCCAGGTTGTGGGGTACCCGGGGACAGCGAGGAGGTCTTTGGCGCCCCATGGGATCCCGTGGAGTGGGCCTTTGTATCGCCCAGCCGCAATCTCACGATCCGCCTCCGCCGCCTGCCGCATGGCCCGCTCCGGGGTGAGAGTGACCACGCATTCGAGCCCGGGTCCGTACCGCTCCAGCCGTCCCAGGTACAACCGGGTCAACTCCATCGCCGTCACCTGCCGGGACCGCACGAGTTCAGCGAGCTCGACGACCGACATGAAAGCAAGCTCCTCTTCGGTGTCCGGTCGCTGGACGGTCTTGCGACGGGTCGTGTTCGCCGGAGCTTCGGGCAGTTCGAGTCGGCGTCCGTGGGGTATGGGACTGAACTGGATCGCCGGAGGAACGGCGTTGGGCAGCGGCACCGCGCGGAGCTGCGTATACGAGACCAGGCTCCGGTTCAGATTCCCGATCATCATGTCGCGCTCGGCATCGGTCAATTCGAGTCCGGCGATCTTCTCCGCAGCGGTGATCATCTCCCGCGTCACCACCGCCGGCGCTTGTTGCTGCTGGAGGGTCAGGCCATCGTCGCCTACCGGAGGGACGGACCCCTCGAGCCGGTTCCAGAGGGCATCGAGGAACGTCGAGCCCCCAACCCCCGTGGCGGTGGCGAGCGAAACGAAAGTTCGGCGAGTTAGTCGAGGCATGGGATCACGCGAGGTGAGAGATGGAGATCATTGGGGTGACGCAACGGTAACACCCCCTATCACAGTGCGTACACAGGCGTTGGGCCTGAAATGATAGAGCCAGTGATTGACGTCTGGAGCGTCGATGACCGCAAAGTCCGCTGCCTTCCCCGGTTCGATGGACCCACATTCCGACGCGACGCCGATCGCTGAAGCGGCGACGATCGTGGCGCCCTTGAGCGCTTCCGCGGGGCTCATCCCTTGGGTGATACAGGCCAACGTCATCGCCAGCGGGAGATGAAACGAAGGCGCTGACCCCGGATTGAAATCGGTGGCCACGGCTACCGGTACCCCCGCCTCGAGTAACGCCCTCGCAGGGAGCGCAGCTTGACGAAGATAGAGGGTCGCGAGTGGCAGGCTGACGGCCACGATCCCTCCCTCGGCCAGGGCCCGGACCCCGGCATCCGAGACCTGCTCGAGGTGGTCGGCGGAAACCGCCCCAAGCTCACCGGCGAGTTCGGCACCGCCACAGGAACTCAATTGGTCGGCGTGCATCTTGGCTCCGAGGCCATGCCTGATACCTGCCGTGAGAATCCGCCGGGCCTCACCGACCGAAAAGGCGCCCGATTCGATGAAGACATCGCAATACGATGCGAGCCGCTGACTGCTCACCTCTGGAATGATTTCGTCGATGATGAGCTGGATGTACCCATCCCGATCGTCGGAGTACTCCGGGGGGACGGTGTGCGCCGCCAGCAAGGTGGACACGATCCGCTGTGGGGCGACATTCCTGAGTGCTTGGTAGGCCTCCAGGAGCAGAAGTTCGGAACGGGTATCGAGCCCGTAGCCAGACTTGCACTCGATCGTGGTCACCCCGAGCGCGGCCATCTCGCCGAGGAACCCGCTGCAGCGCTCGACCAGACCTTCAAGAGTCATCTCACGCGTGTGTCGCATCGTGGAGAGGATGCCCCCACCGCGGCGGGCAATCTCCTGATAGCTTCGGCCGAGGACCCGGTCTTCGAACTCGTCGCCACGCCAACCGCCGAAAGCAAGGTGCGTGTGGCAGTCGACGAGCCCTGGAATCACCAGACGTCCTCCTGCATCCTCGGTCGGCCAATCGGCGTACTCCGCAGGGATCTTCGACTCCGGACCTGCCCACCGAAACGTGCCGGCATCCCATGCAATGGCGGCCGACGACATGGAGTGGACATCGCTCTGTCCGCCGACAGGGAGGCAGCGCGCGAGGAGCCCAATGTTACGAAGAACGGGCACGCGGAGGGGTGCTAGTCGTCGGTGATCATCGGAAGATCCACGCCGCGCTCTCGTGCGACGGCGATGGCCTCGTCATACCCGGCGTCGGCGTGTCGCATGATGCCACTTCCCGGGTCGGCGGTGAGGACTCGCTCCAGGCGCTCACTGCCCTTCGTCGTGCCATCGGCCACGACCACCATCCCTGCGTGGATCGAGTACCCGATGCCCACTCCACCACCGTGATGGAGTGACACCCAGCTCGCCCCGCAGGCGGTGTTGAGCATGGCATTGAGGAGCGGCCAATCGGCGATCGCGTCCGAGCCATCGAGCATGGCCTCCGTCTCACGATTGGGTGACGCCACGGATCCGGTGTCGAGATGATCCCTCCCGATCACGATGGGGGCCTTCACCTTCCCATGCTTGACCAGCCAGTTGAATCTGAGCCCCATCTCCGCGCGCTCGCCATACTCGAGCCAACAGATGCGCGCCGGCAGTCCTTGGAACTGCACTTGTTCTCTGGCGGCGCGAATCCACCGGGCCAG
>QKDC01000026.1 GCA_003246755.1 Gemmatimonadota bacterium
GAAGGAGGGGAAGCTCACGCCGGACGAATGGGAGACCATGAAATCGCACTCAGAGAAGGGTGCGGAGCTTGTTGGTCTCTTCAGTCGCTTTAATGGACATGTTCAAGAGTCAGTCCGGTTCCACCACGAGCGTTGGGATGGTCGTGGCTACCCTAGCGGGATCAAAGGTGAGGCGATCCCGCTTGGAGCCAGAATAATCATGATCGCCGACACGATTGATGCAATGACGACAGACAGGCCGTACCGCAAGGCTCTTGGGTTTGATGTCGTTATTTCTGAGCTTCAGAAGCATCGCGGGACACAATTCGCCCCTGATCTAGTGGACTCAGCTATCAACTCAGTTAGCATCCGACGGCTGGTGTCCACACACACACATGAGGTAGCTGAGGCAATACAGCAGCCGCCGGAAACCACAACGCCACCTCTCCGATCGCATGGCAGCTTCTTTGTTGGCAGGCGCTTCGGCATCGAGTCTCGCTAGCCCCGCATCTTCGGTGGATCCTCGAAAAAACGGATCGAATCACGCCGCGCCCTCTGATGGCCGAGCGGGAGGCGAAGTGCCAACCTCACGCTTAGTAGGCGATCGTCCCCCCGCTGAATCCCAACGAGACCACATGAACTTGTTACGACGGATAAGGACACATTCATGGCTTGCCGTAGGGAAGGCTGAAAGTCTTGTCTTCTAACGGCGGTTTGGAGCATCGGGGCTTGGTCAGCGCCTCAAGAAAGGCCGCGGGCCCGCAACCCGTCAAGATCCTAAGCTGGCGAATATTCCCGTAGTAATCTGAGCGATCACCGCCCCGACCAGAGACATCGCCAGCCCCCAGATCAGGAGCCGCCGGAACAGCAGCGCAGCACCCCCGGCATCATCGTCAGGCAACGCCGCCACACACAGCGCACCCAGCGTCGACAACGGCGACACGTCCACCAGCGATGACCCCACGTTGATGCTGAGCGAAATGGCGATCGGATCGCCCCCACCCAACTCCCGCACCAACCCCGGCACCGTGGGCAGGAACGCCGGCAAGACCACCCCCGAGGTACTGCTGTAGGTGGAGATGGTCCCCGTCACGAAGGCGATCACCCCGTTCACACTCCCCGGGGTGGCAAGCCGCGACAGCAGAGACGAGAAGAGGTCCATGCCCCCGGTGACCTCGAGCAGGGAAACCAGCATCGTCACCCCGCAGACCATTACGATCACCCCCCACGGGGTCCGCCGGATCGCCGCCCCCTCGTCGGTGGCCCGCGTGCCGATCAGCAGCGCGGCCCCAGCGAAAGCGCTCAACCCCAGACTCAGCCGGAACACCAGGACGCCGAGTATCCAGAGGAGCACCACCACGAGGGTGGCCCAATGGGATCGGCTCAACGCCGGAAGAGCCGTCTCCTCTACGTGGGACGCGACCCGCCCCGATAGCTTCCTGCCGCCGAAGAGGAGGAACGCCCCGATCGCCACCGCGACGTGCGCCAGAAAGTTGGTGAGGAAGACCTTGGCCTCGTGACCGCCCAGCCCGACACTGGCCATGCTGGTGTTGACGATCACCCCCACCGAACTCACCGGCGAGAGATTTCCCGCGTTGGCTCCGTTCGCCACCATCAACGCGGTCAGGAACGGCGGAATCCCCACGCGCTTCCCGATGATCATCGCCAGCGGAACCACCAGCGCCACACTGGAAATCGCCCCCGGCCCCACCGAGGAGATGAGCCCGGCGATGAGGAAGAACATCCAGGGGATGAGCTGGACCCGGCCGCGCACGAGCCCCACGGCCCGCCGAGCCAGGCCTTCCAGGGTACCGTTGGCCTCGGCCGCCGCGAAGAGCAGCGTGACACCGGTGAGGGTGAGAAAGAGCGAAGTCGGGAACCCCCCGATGACCGTGGAGGGACCGACATCCGCCACGTAGACGCCGACGATCCAGGCCAGCCCGATGGCGACCAGGCCGACATTCATGCGTGAGACGATCGAGAGGACGATCGCCGCGGCCAGGGCGAGGAGTGTGGCGATCGCGGGATTCATGGTCATGAAGCCTAATGGGGTCGTGCGGGGCCGGTGGTTGCGTCGGTCGGGTCGGTGATAGACTATGCGGGTCGGTCCGCCACGTGACAAATGGCTTCAAACGAGGGACTGGTCATGCATCCGATGTACTTGCCGGAAGTCGAAGGTCGAGAACCCACCGGGCACTACGCCGAAAGCATTGCTCAGCTCCGTGGAGCGGGGATGCCCGTGCCGCAGATCATGCACCTCTTCGCCTTCAAGCCGGAGATGACCGAGCACTTCTCGCGCTTCGCGCACGAGGTCATGCGCGGCCCTTCGCCGCTGTCCGCGGGCCAGCGTGAGTTGATCGCGGCGTTCACCTCACGGCGAAACGACTGCCTCTTTTGAATCGGTTCTCACGCCGCGGTCGCGGCGCAGCTGCTGGGAGATTCCGACCTCGTGCAGGCCGTGCTCCAGGACCACCATACGGCGCCGATCAGCGAGAAGGAGAAGGCGCTCTTCACCTTCATCGAGGCGGTCAACCGCTCCTCGAAGGACATCGGCCAGCCAGAGGTTGACACCGTGAAGGCGGCAGGATGGGACGACGAGGCGATCTACGACGCCATTACTGTCTGCGCCCTCTTCAACTTCCTCAATATCTGGGTGGATGCGACGGGGGTGAGCGATATGCCCGAGGCCGCGTACCTCGCGGGGGGCGAACGCATGGCCAAGCGGGGGTATGTCCCTCCCTCCATGACGGGAGAGTCGTCGTAAGGAAGACCCACACCGCCCTGGTGCTCTCGCCTACTTCTTCTTCCTTGGGGCCTTGGCCTTCTTCGGCTTCTTGGGCTTCGGTTCGGGCAACTCGCGAACCGTGATTCTGACCAACTCGCTCAGCCACTCACCATCCTCGACCCTGTCCTCGATCAGGAAACTCAACCTGGCCCCTGGATACGGTGGGGCCTCGACGGGGTCCCCGATGAACGCCCGGCCGCCGTCGGTCGGCTTGATGAACAGCATGTTGTCACAGATCGCGCCGAAGAACTTTCCGCGGCTGTAGAGACCGAACTCCCCGAACATCCTCTTGTAGGTGATGGCGCAGTCCTGCTCGAATTGGTCGACGACGAATTCGACGAAACTGAGGTCGGAGGCCATGTCCGATTCCCTAACGTGGGTGGGCCGCGGTCTCCCACGCACGGTCCTCGAGCAGTTCCTGCACCAGGTCTTCGCTGGTCCGGTCGTCGGCCTCGGCGGCGAAGTTGGACACCACCCGATGACGGAGCACCGACTGGGCGACGCTTCGCACGTCCTCGAGGTCGGCCATGGGACGCCCGTCCAAGGCCGCTCGGGCCTTGGCGCCGAGCACGAGATACTGCGACGCCCGAGGGCCGGCTCCCCATTCGACGTATTGACGGATCGCCGCCGGTGCGTCCTCATCCCGAGGGCGGGTCATCCGGACGAGCTTCACGGCCGCCCGAATCAAGCCCTTCGATACCGGAATCCGTCGCACCAGATCCTGGAGGGCACAGAGGGTCGGCCCATCCAGCACCGGCCGGATGGCCACCTCGACCGACCCCGTGGTCTGCTCGACGATGATCTCCTCTTCGTCCCGGCTCGGGTAGTCGACCCGAAGCTCGAGCATGAAGCGGTCGAGCTGCGCCTCGGGCAGGGGATAGGTGCCTTCCTGCTCGATGGGGTTCTGGGTGGCGAGGACGAAGAAGGGATCGGGGAGCGCGTACGTGGTTCCCGCGGCGGTGACCCGGTGCTCCTGCATGGCCTGCAACAGGGCCGCCTGGGTCTTCGGCGGGGTGCGGTTGACCTCGTCGGCCAACACCACGTTGGCGAAGATGGGACCCTCGATGAACCGGAACACCCGTTTCCCGGTGGCCGGCTCTTCTTCCACGATCTCGGTGCCGGTGATGTCGCCGGGCATCAGGTCGGGCGTGAACTGGACCCGGTTGAAGGTCAGGTCGAGGGCCTCGGAGACGGTCTGGACCAGGAGCGTCTTGGCGAGACCCGGCACCCCGACCAGGAGGGCGTGCCCCCCACCGAGGAGTGCCGTGAGGACCCCATCGACGATCTCGGCCTGGCCCACGATCCGACCCGAGACCTGCTCCCTCAGGTCGGCGACGGCCTGGGCGAGACGGGCGAGCTGCTCGACATCGTTGGGGGCGGTGGGCTGAGTGGTTGTCGGCATCTGGAGCCCGGGGTTTCCTCAGGTGATGAGGGGCGTAACCTAGCCCCAACACTACGCTTTCGCGAGCCGGTTGGTTGCTTGCGAAATTTTTCACAAAGTCCTAGTTTTCCCGTCGATTATGGATGGCCGCCGGGAGTCGGGCAGGGGCATGGCCCTGGGTCAGAAGTACCTCGCGGTCGGGATGAAGTTCGCCGGCGGCATCATCGTTTTCATGTTCGGGGGGCTCGCGCTGGACCGCTGGCTCGGCACGATGCCCTTGTTCACTATCGGCGGCACGGTACTCGGAGCGGTGTTGAGCTTTCTCAGCGTGTACCGCCAGGTGGTGACCGACAAGGACGTGGATGGGGACGGCCCCACGGGTCGCTGGTGAAGCTCGCACTGAGTGGGTTTGGCCTCACCGTTGTCGCGTGCATGGTCGGTTGGGTGATCCAGGGATCCGACGGAGCGATCGCCGCCGGCTCCGGTGGACTGGTGGCCACCTTGGTTCAGATGGGCGCGGGCAAGCTGATGGAAGGCGAACGTGATGCGGCGTTCGCGCGGTTCATGGCCCGATGGGGGATGGGGATGGGCCTCCGTGTGGTTGGGATTCTCGTGATCGTGGCGTTGATACTGATTGATCCGGCCGTGTTCGTACCACTACCCACGGCGCTCGGGTTTCTGGGGGTCTTGATGCCCCTGCTGGCTCTCGAATTCTTCATGGTGCAATGATGGTGTTTCAGGCGGCGGCTGAGGAACTCAACATCGGTGAGGTCGTCCTCCATCACACGGCGGATGCCTATGCGATCGGCATCGAGCCCTTCTTCTCGTTCCACTGGGAGAAGTGGCCCGACCTTCATCTCGGCGCGCTGACCCTCAACCTCACCCCCACCAAGCACGTCATCTTCCTGTTCCTCACGGCATTTCTGGTCTTTCTGACCATGCGGGTCGCCGGCAACAAGCTCCGGAAACAGCGGGCGGGCGAAAACGCCCCCAAGGGCTTCGCCAACGCCATCGAGGGGCTGGTGCTGTACGTGCGAGACGAGATGGCGATCGCCAACATCGGGCATGAGAACGGTGCCAAGTTCGCGCCCCTGATCATGTCGCTCTTCTTCTTCATTCTGTATGGCAACCTGATGGGGTTGATCCCCCATGGCTCCACCCCGACGGGGAATCTGGCGGTCACCGCCGCGCTGGCCATTCTGGTGTTCCTGGTGGTGGAGATTTCGGGGTTCTTGAAGCTCGGCCCGCGCGGCTATATGGGGACCATCTTCCCGACGATTCCCGGCATGGGTGGCGCCGCCGGGGTGGCGATCTCGGTGGCGATGGCCCCGATCGAGATCATCGGCAAGCTGGTGAAACCCTTTGCCCTGGCCGTTCGACTCTTCGGCAACATGACCGCGGGGCATTTCGTCATTCTGTCCCTCTTCGGCATCATCTTCCTCTTCGGGCACCTCTCGGTGTGGAATTACGCCATCGGCGTCACCACCGCGGCGCTCGTGGTCGGGATCATGTTGCTGGAGTTGTTCGTGGCCTTCTTGCAGGCCTACGTCTTTGCGTTACTGAGTGCCGTCTTCATCGGATTGATGCAGCACGAGCACTGAAGCACCACGAGCCGAGCGGCGCTGCGCTCGGACCTCGACGTATCCGGTCGGATGACTGGAGAAACCCGCTGGCCTCACGGCCGTTGGCGGGTCACCATGCGGGTCGGTCGTTCGGGAGAGACGACCTCGGTTCCGCGGGCAGCGCGCCAACTCCTCACTCTCCCCGTGCGATAGGACGAATGACATGCTGAACATGCTTGCGCTTTTCCAGGCCGCGGAACTGGCGAATCCGATCAAGGAAGCCCTCAATACCAACGCCCTCCTCGGTGCCGGCATCGGGATCGGACTGGCGCTGGTCGGTGCCGGAATCGGTCTGGGCCGGATCGGTGGTCAGGCCGCCGAAGCGATCGCCCGCCAGCCGGAGGCCACGGCCGAGATCCGGGGTGCGGCGCTGCTCTTTGCGGTGCTCCTCGAAGGTGCCACGATCATCGCGCTCGTCTTCGCCTTGCTCTTCAAGCTCATCCCATAAGCGGGGCGGTCTGATGAACGTCATCTCGATGATGCTGTTCGCCGAAGAAGGTGCGGCGGGGCCGGCCTCGCCGTTCGAAGTCAACTTCGGGTTGTTCTTCTGGACGTGGTTGGTCTTCATCGCGCTGTACTTCGTGCTCAAGAAGTACGCCTGGCCCGCGATCGTGCAGGCCACCGAGGAACGCGAACGGAAGATCGGCGAGCAACTCGGGGAGGCGGCCCGTTTGAACGCCGAGTCGCGCACTGCCCTGGAGGAGAGCCGGCAGGCGATGGCCGATGCCCGCGCCAGCGCGCAGAGCATGGTGAACGAAGCGCGCTCCGCCGCCGAGAAGGAACGGACCGCGGTGCTCGACAAGGCGAAACAGGAGCAGGAGGAGATTCTGGCCCGAGCACGGCGCGAGATCTCCGCGGAGAAGGACCGAGCCCTCGTCGAGTTGCGACGGGAGGCGGTCGACCTCTCGTTGGCGGCCGCGGCAAAACTGATGGAGAGCCGTCTCGACAGTGAGGCCGACCGGAAGTTCATCGAGGACTATCTCGACAGCGTGGGGAACGTCCATTGAGAGCCGAGACGGTCGCGAAGAACTACGCGGAGGCGCTGTTCGCGCTGGGTGAACGGAGTGGCAATACGGTCGCCTACGCGGAGTGGATGGACGCCGTCGCCGGTGCCATCGAGGTTTCGCCCAAGGTGGAGGCGGTACTGCTTTCTCCCAAGGTGACCAAAGAGGCCAAGACACGAATTCTGGTGGAGTCGGTGTCGGCCGCGCCGAAGGAGTTTCAACTCTTTCTCGCTGCCGTCGTGAAGCGCGGTCGTCAGGTGCTCTTCGGCGAGATCGCCACGGCCTACATGGGCCTGCTCGACATCAAACTCGATCGGGCACGGGCTGGCGTGACCCTCGTTCGGGAGCCGGACCCGACTCTGCGAGCGGCGATCGTTGCCGCGCTCGAAAAGCAGGTCGGGAAAGAGGTCATCGCCACGTTTTCGGAAGACCCGGAGATCCTTGGCGGGGTCGTGGTGCGGCTCGGCGACCGGGTGCTCGATGGTTCGCTCCGGCGCCGACTCACGAGGTTGCGACGGCAACTGCTCACGCGCTGATCCAAAACGGGCAACGTGAAGGGCCGGGCAGATGCCCGGCCCTTTGTCGTTTTGGAAGCAGGATCGCCCAGGGCTTCTGGATCTGAGGCCTGGGTGGGGAAGGGTTGCCCCTGCGTCTCCGACCAGCCACGATGTATCTTCCGATTCCAATTCACTCGGACAACCGTTTTCAAGGCACGAGCGCTATGAACGACAGAGTCACGCTGCACCGGTGGGAGAATCTCCCCCTCGAAGAACTCAACCCGAAGCTCGGCCGTCGGCTGGTCTCGGGGAACCGCGTCATGCTGGCTCATGTCTATCTCAAAGCAGGGTGCATCGTCCCGATGCATAAGCACGACAACGAACAACTCACCTACATCCTGGACGGCGCGCTCGAGTTCACCATCGGCAACAGCCCGACCAAGGTGGTCGTGCGATCCGGTGAGGTCCTCCACATCCCCTCCAACGTGCCTCACCAGGCGGTGGCCCTCGAGGATACGCTCGACGTAGACGTGTTCAGCCCGCCACGAGAGGATTGGCTCTCGGGGACGGACGCCTACCTGCGGCAGGCGGTCCCCGAGCAGACCTAGGCCCAGCCTCACATGATTCGAGACCAACGGCCCGGCGGGAGGCGGGAGTTCCTGCGAGAGAGTGTTGGCCAATGGATCGAAAAGGCGATTGACAACACCGAAGACCGGGTCGTCACGGAGCGGTACCTCCGGCCGCCGGGCGCGCTGCCGGAAATGGCGTTCCTGGCGGCGTGTACCCGATGCAGCGACTGTGTCACCGCGTGCCCGCCCAAGGTCATTCGGACCGTACCCACCAAAGGCGGACTGGCCGCCGGCACTCCCTACCTGGATATCCGGCGAGGGCCCTGCATCGCCTGCGAGGACATGCCGTGTGCGTCGGTCTGTCCCACCGAGGCCCTCTCGGTTCCCGATGGTGGGTGGCTCGGCTACCGGCTGGGGACCATCGAGTTCGTGCCGGAGCGGTGCGTCACCTATCGAGGGACCGCGTGCCAGGCCTGTGCCGACGCCTGTCCCGTCGGGGAACGGGCCCTGGTGATGGACGACGCGGGACATCCCGTGCTGCGGAAGGAGGGCTGCGTGGGGTGTGGTGTGTGTATCAAGGCCTGTATCAGTGTTCCACCTTCTCTGGAGTTCCGACCCATGGTGCGCCGATGAGCGATGTCCCGTTTCGGGTGGAGAAGCCTTGGGGGTATGAGCTGATTTGGGCTCACACGGATCGATACGTCGGCAAAGTCCTCCACGTAAAGGCGGGGCACGCTCTGAGTTGCCAGTATCACCGGCAAAAAGACGAGACGATGCATCTCTTCCGGGGAGAGATCATTCTCCGAACGGGTACCGAGGACCGACTCGAGGAACGCAGGATGACGGCGGGGGAATCAGTCCACATCCCGGCGGGCTTGGTCCACGAGGTGGAGGCCATAACCGACAGTGACATTCTCGAGGCTTCGACCCCGGAACTCGACGACCTGGTCCGGTTGACGGACCGCTACGGGAGGAGTTGAGCCGTGCAGGTCATCATCCCACTCGCCGGGAAGGGCACTCGACTCCGTCCCCACACCCACCTCACTCCCAAACCGCTCCTGAAGGTGGCCGGACGTCCGGTGATGGACTGGGTGATGGATCGTCTGGAAGGTCTCGAGATTTCGGAGTTGATCTTCATCACGGGGCACCTGGAGGATCAGGTGGAGACGTATGCCTCGGCCAAGTATCCATGGCCCTCCCGGTTTATCGAGCAGACGGTACAGGATGGGACGGCAGGGGCAATCAACCTCGCCAGACCATACGTCACCGAACCGGTGCTGATCATTTTCGTGGATACGGTCTTCGAGGCCGACCTGACCCTGACGCAGCGGACCGACGCGGACGGAGTGATCTGGGCCAAGGAGGTCGAGGACTATCAACGATTCGGCGTGGTGGTGACGGATTCCGAAGGCTATATGACCCGGATCGTCGAAAAGCCCGAAGAACCCATCTCGAAACTCGCCAACATCGGACTGTACTACATCCGGGACACCGAGGCGCTGTGGGAAGGGATCGACCAGGTGATCCGGGCTCCCAAGAACAAGGGAGAGTACTTCCTCACGGACGCCTTCCAGCACATGATCGAGCAGGGCAAACGGATTCTCACGGCGGAGGTCGGGGGGTGGTATGACTGCGGTACGCTGCCGGCTCTCCTGGAGACCAATGCGACGTTGTTGTCCAAGGGTGCCGCCCGCCATGGGGATCACCCCGGGGTGACCTTCATCGACCCGGTGTACGTGGAAGACGGTGTCCGCCTCGAACGCTGTACCATCGGACCCAACGTCAGTATCGAGTCGGGTACCGTCGTGAGCGACAGCCGGTTGTCCCACACCATCATCGGCCGAGATTGCGAAGTTGCCGGTTCACGCCTGGAGCGATCGATGCTCGGGGACAGTGTTCGGGTGAGAGGCTTCACGGGCTCGGTGAGTCTCGGCAGTCATGCAGAGTGCGTTGGTGTCACTCACGGATGAGCTCTGTCGCTCGTATCTCGACCTCCGTTGGCACTTCGATCCCGCGGCGGCGAGCCAGGTCGGTCTCACCGAGCACGACGGGCGTCTCGGTCACTTCGACGGTGCGTCCGTCGACGAACATCTGGCGGCCTTCCGCGCGCTCGAAGCGGCGGTCGAAGAACTCGACATCGGTGACGCGGCAGACGAGATCGATCGTACCGCACTGCTCGACGACGTTCGGGGAACCATCTTCAGGTTGCAGTACGAGTCTCCCCATCGGCACGATCCCACCTTCTGGGCCCTGCATCTCTGTGAGTCGCTCGCCACGGTAGGTCGTCATCTCGAGAGCCAACAGAGCGGGCCTGAGCTGGCGCTGTCCAGGCTCCGGGGTGTCCCATCGTTCGTGGAGGACGCCCATACCACGATTCAGCTTCGGGATGCCGCCCCTCCCTTGATCGAGGCCGGCATTCGGCTGGTTGATGCGGCCCAAACCCTCGTGGCCGACCTCCGCGACAGACTCGGTGGCTACGCCGAAGAGAACGCTGACGCCGCGGCCGAGCTGGCGTTAGATGCTCTGACCTCGTGGCGGACGGCACTGACGGTGAGCCTGTCGGGGGATGAGGATGGGCAGGTTGCGAACGGGATCGTCGGGGTTGGTACGGAACAGTTCGATCGGCTGCTGCACCACTTGCACGCGGTCCGCGCCGGCTCCGCCGAACTCTGGCGCTACCTCCTGCATCTCGAGGAGGAAACCGAGGAGGAACTCGCATCACTCGCCGCGACGGATGATCCCGGTCGTTCGTGGCTCGATCAGATTCGGGATGATGAAGACCCGTCCCAGCCTCCCAGTACGTTGATCGCCGAGGCTGAGGCCGAACTCTACGAGCTGGCGACGTTCCTGCGGGACCGTGACGTCTTTCCCTCGGTCGATCTCCCGACCGTGGGGGTGCTTCCCCGGTATTTGGAGGTCATCCAAGGACTTCCGGAATATCGACCGGCAGCGCGTGGAAGCGTGGGGCTCCGGGCGGAGGCACGGATCGGGCTTGGGCCGTGGGCATCGACGACTCGCTGGCTTTCGCCATGGATGGTGGAACTCGGTATTCCCGGTCTCCATCAACATGAGACCGTCGCCGCCGGGCTCGGCGCCGAGGTGCGAAGGCACCTGGAGAGCAGGCTGACCCGAGGAGGGTGGGGTCTCTACGCCGTGCGGCTGATGGATGAACTGGGGTTCTGGCCCACCACCAGGGGTCGTCTCGTTGCCCGATCGTACCTTCTGTTGCGGATTCTCCTGGCTCAAATCGACGTGGGGATTCACAAACACCAGATCACGGTCGAGGGGGGAGTCGCACGGCTCGAGGACCGGTTCGATCTCGACCCGTCCCATGCTCATGCCTTGGTGATCGGCTGCCTGCTCCAACCCACGGAGGCGGTGGGGGCGATCGTGGGCCAGCGGGAGTTGTTCCGACTCCGAGACGACTTCCGTCACCAGGAGGGGGCCGGTTATTCCCTCGCTGAGTTCCATGCCCGCGTACTATCCTTCGGTGGGCTTCCGGTTCCCCTGGTTCGTTGGGGCATGGACTTCGATGACTGAAACCATCGGATCCCCGAGAGCAGTGACCTTGTGCAGGTTTGTCCGGCGGTCTGCGTCTCCTTCACATTCGCCATCTCAGCTATGGTCGATGCCTCCTTTCCCATCTGACACACAGGAGGGGTTCTCATGCTCGTTAGCCTGATCATGGTGCTGACTGCGCTCAGCGGCCCCTCGGTCTCCGACACGACTCTCCTGAGGGTTCTCCCGGCTCCGAGCCTCGTCCCTCCACTGCACTACCTCTATCCCCAGCGGATCGACCTGTACGGCGATCAGACCGCGAGCATTCCCGCTGCCGACGAACTGGCGCAACAGCAACGGGCGAGAGCCGTTCGCCACAGCGACCTCTACTATACCCGGCTCAAGATTCATCGGGTGGGGGCTATCGTGATGGTCCCACTCGCCGTGGCACAGTACTTCGTGGGAACGAACCTCTACCGCAACGGCACGGCGGCGGAACAGTGGGTTCAAGATCTTCACCGGCCGCTCGCGGCAGCCATCGCGTTGGATTTTGGCGTCAATGCCGTGACCGGGATCTGGAATGGCATCGAGGACTGGGGGTCCCCGGGATCCACCCGGAGGAACGTTCACAGTGCCCTGATGCTGCTGGCGGGGGCCGGTTTCGTGGCGGTTGGCGCGACCGCCCCCGAGCGAGAGGACAATGGGGTTCTCGAGGGCAATCCTTCCCGGCACCGAACGCTGGCCATCAGCTCGATGGCAGTGATGACCGCCGCCGGTCTCCTGATGAAGATCTGGAAGTGATCGATCGGTGATGTTGAGCGGACTCACCTCTTTTGCCGAGCCCTGGGCCACGTTCTACAGCGACCACGCCCTGGTTCGCACCGGCGTGACCTTCGCACACCTCGGTGGGCTTCTGCTCGCCGGGGGGTTGGCCGTGACCAACGATCGGATGGTTCTTCGGGCTGGGGGAGGGGCAGACGCCGAGCGGCCGATTCGGATCCAGGATCTCGGGGCGGCACATCGTCATGTCATCACCTGGCTCGGCGTGGTGATCGTGAGTGGACTGCTCCTCTTCCTGGCCGACCTCGAGACCTACCTCACTTCCTGGGTGTATTGGACCAAGATGACGATGGTCGTATTGCTGCTCGGGAACGGCGTTCTGCTCCGGAGGGCGGGCCAGGCGGTTGAGGGTTCCCCGGACCTGGATAAGAGTTGGCTTCATCTGCGACGCCGAGCCATGGCGAGCCTCTCGCTCTGGCTCGTCATCACGCTGATGGGGACCGCCTTGATCAACCTCTCGTAGATCTCGAGCCGCACATGACCCGACAGACCGAAGGTGGGACGACCAAGAAACCCGCGTGTGAGGGTTGCGAACTTGGCCGACGGGATTTTCTCCTCAGGGCCTCTCGTACGGCACTCGGCATCGTCGTGGCACTCGGGGGTTCGGCGATGCCGGCGTCCGCCCGGCCTCTCCGTCTGATCCCAAGTGGAGAAGACCTGAATGGGGAAAAGGCCTATCCCATCCCTCCCCAGGATGGTGTGAGTATCGATACGGACAACGACGTGATCATGGTTCGGCATGCGGGGCGCGTCTACGCCTTTGCGCTCTCATGTCCACATCAGAACACGGCACTGCGGTGGCGGAAGGCGGACAACCGGTTCGAGTGCCCAAAGCACCATTCCAAGTACGGGCCGGATGGTACGTACCTGAGTGGCCGGGCGACCCGCTCCATGGACCGGCTCCCGATCCGTCGCGCGGGAGATCAGATTCTGGTGGATGTGGACATGGTCTTCCAGGAGGATACCGACCCCACCGGGTGGGCCGAGGCCGTGGTGACCCTCTCGTAGCACGGGAGCATTCCTTGGCACTTTGGTTGTTGAACGGCGCCGGCTCGTGACGCGCGGTCATTCAGATCCGGTCGTTCCCCGCACCGTCAAGGGCCTGGGGCTCGTCTCCCTCTTCAATGATTTCGCGAGCGAACTGGTCTACCCTCTCCTGCCGGCGTTCGTTACCCGGACGCTTGGCGGCAGCGCCGTCGCACTCGGTGCGCTCGACGGGGCCGCCGACCTCACCTCCGCGGTCCTCAGGTGGGTGAGTGGGCGGCTGGCCGATCGTCCCGGATGGAAAAAGCCCCTGATCCTGGTCGGTTACGGATCGGCGGTGCTCGCCAGACCCCTCATCGCGATCACTTCGTCTGCCTGGC
>QKDC01000008.1 GCA_003246755.1 Gemmatimonadota bacterium
CGTGATGCCCACACTTACCTTGCCATCACGAGCGCTTGCCCAGGAGGAGTTCGTACTTCCTCCTGGTATAGCCGGCCTGCGCCACGGCGAGTATCCAACCGACCCGTCCATCCAGAAAACCGAGACGAAGGACATACGACCTCACGAAGGTCCATGTCGCCCGCGCCACGGGTCCGGGCAGATTCTGGGGACCGCGCGCCGGGTCCCGACGCTCTTCAGCCCAATCCTTCGCGTACCGGGCTAGGGTTGTTTCGCATTCCTCCCGCGTCCGGTACGTGTAGTTCTTCAGATGTCCCTTCAGTTTCACCCGCTTCGTGCCCTCCGACACGAGAAGGCGCTCATGCACCAGCGCGTCATTCCACCTACCCACCCCGCGCGGGTACAGTCGGGTGACCCAAAACGACGACCAACCTCCGAATCGGATGCGGCGTCCGAAACACCATGTTTGGACCCGGCAGGAGTAAACCACCGTGCGGTCGTTCCGTTCGACGGCGCGTTGGATGTCTTCGCGAAGTTCCGGGGAGATCCGCTCGTCACCATCGACCATGAGGACCCACTGGCCGGTTGCGTGGGACTCGGCCACTTGGCGGGCCCGCCCGAACCCCGGCCAGGAGTTGATCTGGAAGAGAGTCGTCGCAAGCGGACGGGCGCGATCGGGTGTCCCGTCCGTACTTCCGGTATCGAGAACGACGATTTCATCGGCCCAAGCCAATTCGCCGAGACACTCCTCGATCCGTTCGGCTTCATCCTTCACGATGAGGACGACCGAGAGGCGTGGTCGCACTCGGCTGCGCCGGGACTACGGGCTGCGGAGGGAGTCGGGAAAGAAAGGGCAGGAAGGAGTTTCGAGCCCTGCCACGTCAGCTCTGAGGCCGATCAGAGGGACCTCGAGGGGCCCCACCTCGACAACCCCGATGACCGGGGCCCCGGAAACCGGCGGCCCCGAGTAGAGCATGACACCTCTTGGCGAGGCATCCAGACCGATGACCAGGACTCCGAAACCTGGTGCTTCACCCTGGGGAAGATCACCTTCGACCCTCACCACCCACCCTGCTTCCCCCAGGGTGACCCCCCCGCGGAGCGCCGGGCCGGCGGCGACGCGGACCGGAAGCAGACCTGGCGCCTCGAGGGGGGCGTCGGCGAGTGTCTGGCGCGGGACGTTGAATTGATCGAGGAGGACTGTCGCCCCTGCGAGAGCGGTGATCCCACAGGCCGGATCTCCCGTTCCAGGCGTGCAAGCCATGAAGAGCGCGATCGAAGTGGTGCCGAGGACTGCCCGCATGAGAACCTTGGGTTGGTGGCCAGTTCCAATGGAATAACTTAACATTTCTGGCGGTTCGGTCAGAATTCCGAAAGGTGTGCATGTCCATTGACGGTCTGAAAGCCCGTCTCGAGCAGTTGCTGGCGTCCGCTGGAGACACACGGGCGTACACGGACGGGCTTTACCAGGCGCTCCTGGATACCAAGGTGGCCATCGCCGGACTTCACGATGCGATCCGGGCCACACGGCGGGAGCTCGAGAGTGAACGAGGGAAGTTCGCCGACGCAGAGAGGCGGGGGGTGCTGGCGGCGGAGATCGGTGATTCCGAGACGGCCGACCTCGCGGGCATCTGGGCCACGAAACACGGCGAGCGCGTGGCCCTGCTCGAACGAAAGCTCCCCGTCCAGGAAGACGAGCTGAGGATGGCTGAGCGCCAGCTCGAGGAGTTCACACAACAGTATAAAGCGGCCAAGAGAGGTATCCGCCCGGGTGCGGTTTCAGCCGGCGGCGGCGTCCCTGAGGATGATGAGGTCCAACACTTCCAGCTGGACGAACGGGCCCGCGAGGCGCAGGTGCGAGATCAACTCGCTGAACTCAAGAGGAAGCTCGGCCGGCAGGACTGAACCCTGACTTTCAACTTCTGAGGAGTCCACGTGGCGACCAAGAACCACGACACGGCCTTTTTCGGCCATCCGCGCGGCTTGTCCACGCTCTTTTTCACGGAGATGTGGGAGCGCTTCTCCTACTACGGGATGCGGGCCATTCTCATCCTGTTCATGGTCGCGCCAGTTGCAACCGGCGGCCTGGGATGGGATACCGCCAAGGCTGGGGCCATCTATGGGACGTACACCGCGTTGGTGTACCTCCTCGCGCTTCCGGGGGGTTGGATTGCCGACCGGATACTAGGACTCCGCCGCTCGATCTTCTTTGGCGGCGTCGTGATCATGACCGGTCATATCCTGCTGGCTGTCCCTGGCAGTGAGGCCTTCTTCTACCTTGGCCTCCTGTGCGTGGTGATCGGAACCGGTCTCCTCAAGCCGAATATCAGCGCCCTCGTCGGGCAGCTCTACGGCGAAGGGGATGTCCGCCGGGATGCTGGGTTTTCGATCTACTACATGGGTATCAACCTCGGCGCCTTCCTGAGCCCCCTGGTGTGCGGGTGGCTGGCACAGCACGAAGCCTTTCAGGGAATCCTCAGCGGCTGGGGGCTTTCCCCCGAGTCCTCGTGGCATTGGGGGTTTGGCGCCGCCGCGGTGGGGATGTTCTTGGGCTTGGTGCAGTACACGTTGGGCGGGCGGTTCCTCGGTGAACATGGTCTGACTGCCATGGGGGCAGGTTCCGAAGAGGAGCAAAGCGCGACCAAGCGGAAGTTCTGGCTAGGGCTCATCGGCGTCTTGGCCGTCGCAGCGGCGCTCGCCTATCTCGCGAATCTGGGTGTGTTCGCCTTCACACCGGAGTTGGTGGGGACGGCGTTCGGGTGGCTGCTCGCGATCATCGTCGTGGCCTTCTTCGCGTGGCTCTTCATGGCCAGCAACTGGACTCGCGAGGAGCGGAAGCGCCTGATCGTCATTGCGGTGCTCTTCTTTGGGGCTGCGGTGTTCTGGTCGGCCTTCGAGCAGGCGGGATCGACCCTCAACCTCTTCGCCGAGCGCAGCACACGAACCTCGGTATTCGGGCTGGGTTTCCCCGCCAGCTGGTTCCAGTCGGTCAACGCCCTCTTCATCGTCCTCCTCGCTCCCCTCTTCGCCGCTCTTTGGGTCAAGCTCGGCTCCCGCGACCCATCGAGTCCAACGAAGTTTGCCGTGGGATTGTTCTTCCTCGGGGCCGGGTTTGCGGTGATGATCGGGGCAGCGGTGGCCGCCCGGAATGGGGTCCAGGTCAGTCCGATGTGGCTGATCGTCACCTACCTCCTTCACACCATTGGTGAATTGTGGCTCAGTCCGGTTGGGTTGAGCGCCATGACGAAGCTGGCGCCAGCTCGGGTGACGGGTCTCATGATGGGCGTGTGGTTCCTGGCGTCGTCCGTGGGGAACTATGTGGGGGGGCAGATCTCGGGGCTCTACGAGTCGTTCTCCCGCGAGGCGATCTTTGGTGCCGTCGCTGGGTACTCGGTCCTTGCGGGGGTCATCATGGCCCTCTTGATCGGTCCGATCAAGCGGATGATGGCCCGGGCAAACTGAAGTCCCAGATACGAAACGAGAGCGGCGCCTTCCGGCGCCGCGCTTGTTTCTACGAGGTCGCTGGGTCGATCAAGGTCTGAACGGACGCGATTTGGTCCACATGATAATGGCTCCGCAGGCGGCGTCCGACCCCGTGAACTCGGCCGGGGTCTCGCCGGGTCCCCTATAGATCTCGATCCCGTAGAGGTCCCTGATCGGAGTATTCTCGTGGAAGCTGCCGACTCGGACGCCGTCGATGTACCAAACCGGGGCACAGTTCTGCGACCGGGACATATACGCGTAACACTCAAAACTGCGTTGGTCGCACTTGATTCTGACACCCCGGACGGTCCGCAGCGCATCCCCCACTCGGTTGAACCCCCGGTCCTTGATTTCGTCCCAGCGGAAGTAGGCACCGAGCCCGCGCTCCCGGCGTCGCTCGAAATCGACGTATCGCGGGACCAGTTTCTGGGCGCGAGCGGAAACGACGATCTCTGGGAGTTCCTGGCCGTCGAATTCCATCGCGAAACGGCGCTGGATCACGTCGGTATCTGAGTTGACCCGGATCTTCACCCGAAGGGCCCGGTAACCCAGACCCTGCACGGTCACTTCGATCTCACCGAGTGGGAGGTTGGGCACCTCGAAGTGACCCAGGGAATCCCCATTGACCACCGGCAGCCCTGGGATTCTGACGATCACGGCGCCTACGGGTTCACCGGTTTCGTCGTCGATCGCCGAACCCTTGAGGACAGCCCCAGTTGCCGCCTGTGCCCCGAGCACCCCCGGGCGGAGGGCTACCATTCCGAACATCAGACTCGAGCAAAACAGCGCTGATCCGAAGCGGCGGCTGACGTGGCGTGCGAACATAGTTTTGTCCGATCGGAAGAGGCGAGGTTGCGCGACCCGGAATCTTGGGTCAAATTACTGGAATCCTTGAAACTGGCAACAATACCATATCCGCCCGGAGCTGCTACTCCGGGCTGCAAAGGCGTCCAAAACCGGCGTCCATACTTGGCATGGATGGTTCTGTGCTTGGCCGGATTCGACACGGTAGGGGACGAATCTGAACGTGTCTTTTGTACACGCCGGCTGGGAAAGCATTACTCAAGGGCATTGTTGACAACGGGTTAGCTGGCCTTGATTCAAGGCCCAGAACCTGCGCGTCGGGGTGATCGTAACCCAGGTCAACAGTTTCGAAAGCGGCTCTGGACCTACCTGGTCCACCTGCCGCATTGCCTCACCGTGATCCCTCGGCCAAGCGGGGCACGTGGGGGTTGCACTGGGTTTTCAGCAGTTTTCGAAGTGGGTTTTTGACCGTCCCTAACCACAACGAGGCAAGCATGAACGTAAGACGGTTGGGCAAGACACTTGGCGGCGCCTTCATGGCCTTGGCAGCCATGGGTGTAGGCCAAGCGGTCGCGCAGAACGCGGCCGTCATCACCGGCACGGTGACCTCGGAACGAGGTGATCCGCTCGGTGGTGCAACGGTGATCGTGAACAGCACGAACTTTGGTGCCTCAGCGGCATCGAATGGCGTGTATTCGATCACCATTTCCGCCAACGCGGTTCGGGGTCAAACCGTGACCCTCACGGCGCGGTACCTGGGTTTTCGCCCGGTGACCCGCGAGATCACCCTCACCGCAGGATCCCAGGAACAGAACTTCACCCTCACCCCTGACCCCCTCCGGCTCGACGAACTCGTCGTCACCGGCGTCAGCGAAGCCACATCCACCAAAAAGCTGACCTTCGCGGTCGGCCGGGTGAGTGAGGCCCAGCTGCAGGAAGTCCCGGGGACCTCCGCCCTCGGAGCGCTCGCGGGCAAGGTGGCGGGCGTGAAGGTGCAGAACGCGACCGGTGAGCCGGGCAACGCCCCGAACATCCGGCTGCGCGGCGCCACCAGCATCGGTGGCCGACAAGACCCGCTCATCATCATTGACGGGGTCATTACGCGTTCTACCCTCGCTGACATCGCGGGTGAAGACATCGAGCGAATCGAGGTCGTGAAGGGTGCGGCTGCGTCATCGCTCTACGGTTCGGATGCCGCCAACGGCGTCATCAACATCTTCACGAAGCGTGGGGCCAACCTGGCCGACGGCAAGCTTCAGGTCATCGCGCGGGCGGAGGTTGGTCGCTCGTTCCTGCCGAAGCGAATCCCCACGACCCAGGCCCACATCTTCCAGATCGACGCCAACGGGGATTACATCCGGAACGCGGGTGGATCGCGTATCCCGGAGCCCGATGGTATCGCCGACAACCCGTACAAGGTTTCCTACCCGAACGACGACGCCCTGATCACGGGTGGACAGTTCTGGACTGGATATGCCCAGGTCGCACAGCGGCGGGGCAACACCAACTTCAGCGGGTCGTATCAGCACACCAAGAACGAAGGCATCATCTTCGGGCTGAACGGCTATCGGCGAGACAACTACCGGGTGAACATCGACCAGGGTCTGAGTGACCGGGTCGACGCGTCGCTCAGTGTGTTTTACGCCACCTCTTCGAATGGCGTGGCCGTGGAAGGCCCTGGCTCGCCGTTCTTTGCGGTCACCTTCCTCGAGCCGGATTTCAACGCGCTCGACACCAACCCCGACGGGTCGCCATTCGCGGCGTTCATTCCCGATCGGTTGAGCAACGCCGCCAACCCGCTGTATGAGTTGGCCAACCGGAACATCGAGAGCCGTCGCTCACGCACGACCGGTGCGGGGCGACTCCGCTGGCGGATGCCTGGAGATTGGCTCACGGCCGAAGCGAGTTACAACTTCGACCACGAACAGCGAGACGATAAGTCTGAGACGCCGTTTGGGTTCCTGACCGCAACTGGGAGTTCGACGGACGGGTCGCTGTCTTCCTTCCACAGGACGCACAAGACCTTCAACGCGAACGCGACTTTGACCGCCGTTCGCACCTTTGGTGACGTGGTCAACACGACGCGACTCGCCTACATCTACGAGGATGAAAATCGGAACGACTTGTCCGCGAGCGCTGGGACGTTCGTCGTGGCTGGTGTCCCGGAGTTCGGTGCGACGGAGCAGTCGTCGCGCGACGCCGCCTCGAATAGCCAGGAGATCCGAAGCCGGAACTTCTATGCCGTGTCGACGTTCGATATCGCCGACAAGTACATCATCGACGGCCTCGTCCGGCGTGATGGGTCCTCGCTCTTCGGCCTCGAACAGCGTTGGCAGACCTACTACCGGGTCTCCGGCGCCTGGCGGTTGAACGAAGACCTCCACATTTCCGGGATCGATGAGCTTCGGCTCCGTGCCTCGTACGGAACCGCGGGTCTTCGCCCCTCATTCTCCAACCAGTACGAAGTCCTCACACCGAGCGCGGGATCCTTCATCAAGACTCAGCTGGGTAACGTCAATCTCCGTCCCGCGAAGTCTTCAGAGCTCGAAGTGGGAACCAACATCGAGTTCGGTGGTGGCAAGTGGCAGATCGAGTACACCTACGCCATCAAGAGAACCAAGGATCAGTTGTTGGCGGTCGATCTTCCGAGCGTCGTCGGGTTCGGCCAGCAGTGGCAGAACACCGGTGAACTCGAGGCGAAGACCCACGAGATCTCCATCGGGACCCAGCTCGTGAATACGCGGGACGTGGCGTGGACGCTCAACGTCGTCGGCGACCGGACCCGTCAGTTCATCACCGAGTGGGAGTTGCCGGAGCGGTTGTATGGCTTCGGTCAGATGCCCGCGATCTTCTACCAGAACAAGGGCGCGAAACTCGGGTTGATGAAGGGTCAGAAGGCCGTTCGGAACATCGACGACCTGTACGACGACCCGGCGAAGGCAGCCCTGAGCGGCCCAGGCCAGACCTGGGATCCGGCCAACTTCATCGTCAACGAAGAAGGCTACGTGGTACGGAAGTCCACGTGGCGTACCGTCAACGAGAAGCCGATTTATTACGTGAACGAGAAGGGCGAGGACATCGTTGACATCGGCGATGCCAACCCCGACTTCAACCTCAGTTTCTCTTCGACGCTCAACTACAAGCGGTTCGTCATCAGCGGTCTGGTCGATTGGGTCCAGGGCGGCGACCTGTACAACGGGACCCGTCAGTGGCCGTTCTTCGATAACCGTGACCGTATCTACGACCAGCGCAGCAAGCCGGTCGAAGAGCGGAAGCCGCAGCAGTACTACAACTTCTTCTACAACGCACTCAACGGCATCGACTTCTTCGTCGAGTCGGCGACTTATGTGAAACTGAAGGAGTTGTCGGTCAACTACACGCTCAACAGCGACCAGCTCAGCAAGATCGGGCTCGGTGGCCTCAGTGAACTGCGGCTTGGCGTAATCGGCCGTAACATCTTCACGATTTCGGACTATTCAGGGTACGATCCTGAGGTCACCGGACTCAACGGCGATCCCTTCCAGGTACGGATTGACTGGTTCCAGTATCCCCAGTTCCGCACCTTCACGGGGATGGTCGAAATTGCCTTCTGACCTGATCATGAGAGGACTGAACATGAATCGAAGCTTTCCTTGGCGTGGCCTCAGCGCGGGACTCGCGCTGACGGTCATGCTCGGGTGCGGGGAGTTGGAGATCATCAACCCCAACGCACCTGACGCTGTGCGCGCCCTCTCCGATCCGGCCACGGTTGGCGCGGTCGTCGGCGGCACGCTCAAGTCGTGGATGGAAACCCATGAGAGCCCGCGGGTCGGGTTGCTCATGAGCAGCATGGCGGATGGCTATACCGCCTCCTGGAACAACTGGAACATGCGGTACTACTCCTCGTACGGAGTGGAGTGCCCCAACCGTTGCGGGTGGCAGAACAATCTGACCTCCAGTCAATACACCGAGGTCGAGAGTGGGTATTACGGGATGTATTCCGCCCTCTCGTCAGCCACGGACGGGGTCTTCGCCATCCGAGAGAACAATGTCATCATCAATGATGCCGCCTACACCAAGATGATCGAGACCATCGGGGTCATGATGCAGGGCATGGCACTCGCCCACATCGCCTTGAACTACGATCAGGGTTTCATCGTTGACGAGACCACCGACCTCTCGGACCCGACGGCGCTCCCGCTGTCGACCCGTGCGGAAGTGCAGGCGGCCGCCTTTGCCAAGCTTGAAGATGCGCATGCCTTGGCGATGGCCAACACGTTCATCACCGAACCGTCATGGATGGGTGTGGCGAACGGCGACACCTACACCAACACCCAGATTGCCAAGCTCATCCGCACGATGCAGGCCGATCTCCTGGCCAGCTTCCCGCGGAACGGTGCAGAAGTCGCTGCGGTCAACTGGGGTCAGGTTGCTACGCTGGCCTCACAGGGCATGGACTACACGTGGGGCTTCGCAATTGACCCCGCGACCGTGTTCCTCGACTACACCAAGCTGTGGGGTAACTCCAACTTCACAGTGCGGGTTGACACTCGACTCGCCTCGACCTTCCCGGGTGGCAATCAGTCTGATCCATGGCCGGATCCTGCTGGTAACCCACAGCCCAATTCATCCGACAAGCGCCTGGGTGACGGCACTTGGGGTCCATTCGACAACGCCAGCGCCACCCAGAGCATTGCGGCGACGGCCAATGCGGGCACCGACTTTGCCTGGCATGGTCGCGTGATCTTCCCGTCGGCCCGTGGCCAGTTCCATCAGAGCAACATCAGTCACTGGCGTTACGACGATTGTGCGTATCCTGGTGAGGGGACCCCGATCAATGGGGACTATGACTGCTACGCCCCGATCTACACCCAGGCGTACAACGATCTGCTGTGGGCTGAAGGGCTGCTCCGCAGTGGTGGGAGCAAGGCCCAAGCGGCTCTGCTCATCAACCGGACGCGTTTCGATCGTGGTGGTCTCTCGAAAAGGCTGGGTACTGAATCGACGGCGTCCCTGCTGGATGACGTGTACTACGAGTCGAGGATCGAGACCCTCGGGCTTGGCTCAGCGACCTTCTACCTCACCCGGCGCTTTGACAAGCTCTGGGCTGACACACCACGCCATAAGCCAATTCCCGCCCGGGAACTGGGGCTCTTGCAGTTGGAGCTCTATTCCTTCGGTGGACCGGGAGCCCCTGCGTTGATTCCGGGCTTCGAGCAGTATGGCAAGGTCAAGAACGTGAAGCAGATCGCGGCTGAGATCAGCGCGGAACTGCATCAAAGCGTGAGAGCAGGGAAGCGGACCCAGTAGGTTCCCACTCCCTGCAGGCTGTAGCATGCGAGAGGCGCTCCTTCGGGAGCGCCTCTTCGCGTTTGTCGGCTAGATGCGAGAAGGAGCGAAGACCGAACCTACGGGTGTCGAATCGTCAGTTGCCGCGCCCCGGGGGGGATGGCGGTGCGGCTCTCCTCGCCACCCGGCCACCGGACCAACACTTCCGTCGGCGTGCCGGAGAGTCCCATCACCTGAGTCGCGCCGTTGACCGACCAGTATCCCGATCCTGCCTGCACCTCGCGCCGCGGGCCCATACGATCCCCATAGACGAGGCGGATGCTGGAGCCAATCGCATCGGGGTTGAGGCTACTTCCGAGGAGCCGAATCCGGAGTCCTTGCCGTGCACCCACATTTCGGAACAGCCGGGTGGCGGCTCCCGTCTGGGTCACGACCAGGTCGAGTCGTCCGTCCATGTCATAGTCCGAGAACGCGGCACCGCGCTGCTCTCCGTACACCTCGATCCCGCTGGTCTGGCCCGGGATGGCTCTGAGGCCACCAGTGCCATCGCCCTTCAGGAGAATGCTACGACCCTCACCGTAGCGTGGTGTCCCCATCTCGGTTGGGAAGAAGTTTTGGCTCAGAAAGACATCCTCCAGCCCGTCGCCATCAAAATCGGCCACGCCGGCATAGAACCCCGGCGCGAGTTGCGCTTCGGACGGAATGGCTCGCGCCTCGACGTGATCGCCGCGGTTGAGGAAGACCATGTGATCCAGAGTGCTCACACCGAGTTGTAACGCTCTCGGGCCGTAGGGTCCGAGGACCTGATCGATGCTCGATTCGGCGTAGGCACCGTAGGTGCGAAGGCGCTGTGCAATGTCAGGGATTGCCGTCCCCACGCGGCCGAAGGGGTCGAGCGGGGCGATGGCCCCGATCCGAGGGTCCCACCGGGCCAGGAGCATGTCCACACTCGACTGCGATCCGAAGCGTCCGAAGTAGATGTAAAGCGGCGCAGCACTGTCGGCGTGTTGCGCGATGTTCCTTCCCCAACTCGTCGCGATGATATCTGGACGACCATCGCCATCGAGATCACCCGTTGCCACCCCATTCCATCGGCTGAACCACCGTGAAAAGCCGAGGGATTCTGGGGCGAGCGTGAAACGGCCCCCATCGTTGATCAGCAACTTCAGCGGGCCCCACTCGATTGCCAGTAACAGGTCGGGATCACCATCACCGTCGAAGTCGGTGAAGAGGGCTGACGACACCATCCCTATGCGAAGAAAGAGCGACGCATTGACCGAATCGGGGTGAAAGGCGCCGTCCTCGTTCCGGAACAGCCGGGAGCTTGCCGACAAAGGGTAGGCCCCCGGGAAAACACGGCCGCCGACGAACAGATCGAGGTCCCCGTCACCGTCGTAGTCAGCCAGGGCCATCGGTCCCACGCTCGACGTGTCACCCAGGACGACCGGCCGTCCCGGGTTCGTGCTTCCTGACATGCGGTTGAAGGAGATCACTGAAGAGTCTCGGATCGCGGAATCCGGGGTGGGGGCTTCGTAGCTGGAGACTCCAACCAACAGGCGCATGACTGGGCGACTCTGTACTCCACCCGCCGCGGGCACCGCGAGAATAGTCGTGTAGTCACCTGCTGCAGGGGCTCCTAAAGGCGCCTGCCGAGTGAGCCGGCCACCATCGTTGCGAAACCACGCGAGCCGCCCTCCCGTTCCAGTTCCGACCAGCAAGTCCTCATCACCATCCCGGTCGAAATCGATCCAGGAGACTCCGGGCCCCAGGAGACCCAGGCCATTGGGGAGCAAGTACTGTCGGGAGTACTCCTCGTAGAGGGACTCGTGGTGCGTGTGCGCCAGTAGATTCGTCTGGTCCTCGAACATCGGCGTTGGGGCCGAGACCCTGGTCGGGGATTCAACTGATTCGTCGGGAACCTGTGGCGTGATTTCATAAATCCGATTGGGGATGGCTCCACCGATCGTCGAACGACCGCCCTCACGCCATTCGACCGTAATCGTCACTTCCGTGGCGCTCCCCGTCGCGAATGTGAGCATCGGGTCCGATCCCGAGAGGTACAGGCCACCGGCGGTCACCTCACGCTCCTGATCCGGCATCCCCTCGGCGGTGATCCGAACGCGGCTCCCAATGGACTGGGTATTGGGGGAGGAGCCCCGGAGTCGGACGGCAATCCGTGGTGCGGTACTGTTGTTCCGGAGCACGAGGGCGGTCCGATTCAGGCGATTGAACGTCACATCGAGATCGCCGTCGCCGTCGAGATCGGCAACCGCGAGTCCATGGGAGATGTCGTCCTCCGGCGCCACACCCCAGGCCTGGCTCACATCCTCGAACGTTGAGTCCCCTCGATTTCTAAAAGCCATGTTCCCGAGGTGGAGCGGCGGAAAGAGTGAGAGCGTCCGTCGCCAGTCTACGGCGGCCATGCGATTCCGGAGCCTGAGCTGTGTGTCGGTGTCCATCAGATCCCAGACATGGCCGGTACCGATCAGGAGATCTTCGAACCCATCGAGATCGACATCGAGAAAGAGTGTCGACCACGACCACCCCGACGCCTCGACACCCGCCATGGCAGCGACCTCAGCCCAGGTGCCGTCGCCGCGTCCCAGAAAGAGCGTATTCCGCTGCATCTGAGGACGATTGTCTATGTCTCCCGGCAACTTCGGGAGCACGCTGTGGGCCGGGCTCTGTGTCTTGAGGCGCCGCGTATCCCGGCTCAACATGTCTACCAGGAAGAAGTCCGTGTTGCCGTCTCGATCGATGTCGGCGAAGTCAACCGCCATCGAGGAGTTACTCGTTCCCCGGAGTGCGAGTCGCGGAGCTTTACGGAAATTGCCACGACCATCATTGAGCCAGAACTCGTCGGGGTCTTCGAAGTCATTGGCGACATAGAGGTCGGGGGCACGGTCACCATTGACGTCATAGAACCTGGCGGCGAGTCCGAAGTACTCTGGATCGAAGGGAAGGGGCCCGCCGTCCTCGTCACGGAAGCGTGGTGAGGTCATGGGGGCACGTTCGAAATGCCCAGCGCCGTCGTTCAGGTAGAACAAGTCGGGGTCGGCTCGCTGAACCAGTGTGACCCCGCCAAGATCGGGTCGAGGAGTCATTCGGTACTCGGACTCGAACTCGGGTCGGACCACAAAGCTGTCCTCGGCGATCTGCCGAAGCACATTGGTGTTGGCCCGGACCTCGGGCGCCATGCGGTCGAGCGTGGTGTAACCTTTATAGGTGGCCGTGAAGAGATCGAGATCGCCATCCCCGTCGACATCCGCCAGGGTACTCGTCGTGCTTCCGTAGTTGGAGACAAGCCCGGCATCCTCGCCCTGTTCCGTGAAGTGGCCGGTACCGTCGTTGAGGAATAGCGCGTTGGGGCCACCGAGGGCGTTGAGGAGAAGGTCGAGGTCTCCATCACCATCGACGTCAGCGAAGACTGCTCCGGTCGAGTGCCGGTCCGGGGCATCGGCACCCCGCTCGGCGGCGGCCTCGAGGAACCGCCAGTTACCCTGGTTGAGATACAGGGCGTTGGGTCCCTCAGTCCGACTGAGATAGAGGTCGATTCTCCCGTCGCCATCCACGTCACCGAAGGCCACTCCACCGCCCTGGACCAGGACACGGTTGGCGAGCGCCGACGAATCGCTGACGGTGTTGACGAAATCGATTCCCGTCTGGCCGCTGACTAGCGGCGTGAACCCCGTGGCTCCACGCGTGGGGACCACGAGGTCGCGCCACCGGTAGCCTGTCTCTTGATGCCATTCAGGCTGCGGAGTGGGTGTGCACCCCAGCATGGCGGTGACTATCACCGCGAGGATCGTGGTGTGAGGGCGTCGAGGGAGGGGAGGGTAAGAGCGCAGAGCGAATCCTGGGGAGT
>QKDC01000018.1 GCA_003246755.1 Gemmatimonadota bacterium
GAACACGCGGCCCGGTTTCGCGCCGTCCTCGACCACATGGACCTGAGTGATACTCAACGCGCTGCCGTCGACAGCATCCTCGGCCACTACCAGGGCAACGTCGAGCAGGCGTGGGGTACGATACAACCGGCCCTGCAGAGCACGATGGACAGTGCGCGGAGGGCCATTACCGACCTCTTCACCGAGGAACAGCGGGCGACCTTTCAGGATTGGCTGGAGGCGGAGCACCAGCGCATGCATCGCGCCCAGCACACGTTCCCGCATTGACCCAGATGAAGACTCTCATCGCGATTGCAGCCGTCCTTGCCACGGGGTCAGGCATTTGGTACGTCGCTCGCCAGCCGTCGGGGGCACCGACTGACGCAGGGACACCTTCCGGCCAGGTGGTCGAGGTCACACGTCGTGATATCGGGGCGACTGTCCTGGCCACTGGGGTCGTCCGCCCCCAGGTCGGCGCGGAGGTACGGGTCGGCTCGCGGGTGTCGGGTGTCCTCGAACGCCTGTATGTCACCGATGGCGACCGGGTGCGCCGCGGTCAGCTCCTCGCCCAACTCGATTCGGCGGAATTCGCCGCACGGGTCGCCCTGGCTGCCGCCAACCTCGAAAACGCCAAGGTCGAGAACGAATACGCCGCCAGCGAATTCGCTCGAGCTGAGGCCTCCCTCCGCAGTCAAGTCATCACGGAGGTGGAATTCACCGAGGCGCGACGTCTTCGCGATGTGCGTGGGTCACAGCTGCGGCAGGCGGAGGCCTCACTCGAATCGGCCCGCATCCAACTCAGTTACACCCGCATCTACGCCCCCATCAATGGGGTCGTCGCCAACGTGTCGACACAGGTTGGGGAAACCATCGCAGCGAGTCTGGCCGCACCGACCTTCGTGACGATTGTGGACCTCGATCGGCTCGAAGTGTGGGCATATGTGGATGAGACCGACATCGGACGTGTCGAGGTGGGACAGCCTGCGCTCTTTACGGTGGACACCTACCCGGATCAGGAGTTCGAGGGTGTGGTGACGGCCATCCGCCCCACTGCGGAAATCCAGGACAACGTGGTCAACTACATCACGGTCATCGAGATCGCGGGTGGGCATGGCAAGACCCTGCGGCCCGAGATGACCACGACGGTGAACATCATACTGGAACGACGCGACAATGTGATCGCGGTCCCCAACACAGCGTTACGGCGCGATCGTGATGGCCCCTACGTCTTCACCGTGCGTGGCGAGGCGCGTATACGTCAACCGATTGGTATCGGCTATCGCGGACGCGAGTACACGGAAGTCGTCGAGGGTCTGAAGGAAGGTGACAGCGTCTATGCCGGCTCCGCACGGTCGGACCGTCCCTCCCCTTCCTCTGGTAACTGAACGAAAGAGAGCGAGCATGGCATCGATGATCGCGCTGGAGCACGCGAATAAGCGCTATAGTAAAGACGCCAACGTGGTCACCGCGCTGGCCGACGTTTCGCTCCGGATCGACTCCGGAGAATTCGTCGCCATCGTTGGACCTTCGGGGTCCGGTAAGTCTACCCTGCTCCACGTGCTGGGGCTGCTCGACCGTCCCGATGAGGGCCTCTTTCGCTTCGAGGATCGGGACGTGAGTACGCTCGATTCCGACGAACTGGCACACCTGCGCAACCAGCGGATCGGGTTCGTCTTCCAGGCCTTTCACCTCCTGCCCAAGACTCCCGCGGTCGAGAACGTCGAACTCCCCCTGATCTATTCCGACCGTGACGATCTCTCGGGTTTGGCGCACAAGGCACTCGAGCGTGTGGGCCTGGCCGATCGCGCGACACACCTACCGAGCGAGTTGTCGGGCGGACAGCAGCAACGGGTGGCCATTGCGCGGGCGCTCGTCAACGACCCCGACTTGATCCTAGCCGACGAACCCACCGGTAATCTCGACTCGCAGTCGGGGCTGGAGGTGATGGGGATCTTGCAGGAACTGAATGATCAGGGAAAGACGATCGTGTTGGTGACGCACGATGCTGAAGTGGCCCGGGTCGCCTCGCGGTTGATTCGCATCGTGGACGGACAAATCACGGAAGACAGTCCCATCGACATTCGGCGCGACGCACGCGCCGCACTGAGAGAGGTGGTGCCCGTATGAGCCGGAGAGTCACCCGTCATATCGCCTGTCTTCTCACCCTCGCCGCCGTCGGCTGCCGTGGCGCCGATGCACCGGTCCAACTGGCCTACCGGTTCGACGCCACCCAAGGGAACGGGTACGCCGCGGAGCTGGCCCACGAAATCGACTTCTCGATGGGAGATCATGGCATGCACGGCTCCCGTCAACTGCGCGCTCGATACACGATCCTCGGCGAAACCGCACGACTCGACAGCATTCGCGCCTCGATGATCTGGGGAGAGAACCAGCAGCGGTTCGACACCCGCCATCTGGCCGGGGTTTCCTTCCCACTTGCGGTTCCCGCCACCGGCGGAACCCCGACCTATGATGTTGCAACCCTCCCAGTCATCGAGATGGGTGGTCAGGCCGGTGGGACCGTGCCGGCGAGCATCATGATCGATTACGGGTTCCCGACCCTGCCCAGTGAACCTGTCACCACCGGTTCGACCTGGAGCGAGACACGCAGGTATCCCCGCCTCGAAGCATTCATGTGGGTCACCGCGGACGTGACCACAACGTATCGGGTGAAGGGTCGCAAGACCGTCGAGGGGACCCGGTGCATGGAGGTGACCTCGGAGTCGGCGGGAACGTTGTCGGAAGGGTCATTCAATGGGGACCCTCAACCGTACGAGGGACAACTCACCGGGTCGGCGACGTGGTGCTTCGATGCGGACTCGGGTGTGCTCGTCCAAATGATCGGTGAGGAAGTCACGGACGGGGTATCGGCCGGAACCGAGCGTCCTGACATTGTCATCAAGCAGACGACCAAGTTCGAAGTTCGATCCACCGATCTCGGGGAGCGGGGATAGCATGAAGACCAGCCGCATGATCAGCAGCAGTTTCCGCGCGATGGGCCGTCACAAGCTCCGTACGTTCTTCATGATGCTGGGGACGTTGATCGGCGTTGCGGCCCTCACCTTGGTCGTCGCTCTCGGCCAGGCGACCCAAAACCAAGTCCTGAGCGGGATCGAGCGCATGTTCTCCGGATCGGCGATCCTCCTGAGCGCCGGGTCGGGGATGATGGGGAACGACCCCCGCGAGGGGGGGCCCACTTCCACGCTCACCCTCGACGACATCGATGCGCTCAAACAGTCGGTTCCTGCGATTGAGCTTATCGACCCGATGCAGATGGCGGGCACTCGGACCGTGGTGTACCAGGGGGCTTCCACCGAGGTTCGGGTAACGGGCAAGTCCGAGAGCGCCGAGCTCGTCTGGAACCGGAGTGTGAGTCAAGGGTCGTTCTTTACCGCGTCCGACGTCCAATCGTCCGGACGAGTGGCCCTCATCGGTGAGAAGGTCGCCGCGGACCTCTTCGGGGACGCGGATCCAATTGGACAACAGATTCGCATCGCGAATGTGCCCTTCGAGGTGCTTGGCATCCTCGAACCGTACGGCATCGACCCGCACGGGCTCGACCTCGACAACGAAATCATCGTACCGGTTACCACCGTCATGCGTCGGCTCAACAATCAGGATTATCTGGCATCGGCCAAGATCCTCGTGGACAGCAAGGCCGATCTCGATGCCACCGTGTTTTCCATCGAGGATGTGCTACGGGAACGCCACGGCCTTGCAGCCAATCAGCAAAATGATTTCCACATGATCACGCCGGTCCAGGTGGAACAGATGGTGGAATCAGCCAACAACTTGTTCACCGTCTTCCTCCCAATCGTGGCGATTGTCTCGATCCTGGCCGGGGGTGTGGTGGTCGCCAACCTGATGCTGATGTCGGTCAACGAGCGGCGGCAGGAGATCGGGCTCCGGAAAGCGATCGGTGCGCGTTCGAGGGACGTGTGGTGGCAGTTCGTCCTCGAGGCGACACTCATCACCACGCTTGGTGGAGTGCTGGCATTGGGTGTGGGTGCGACCGCCCTGCAGTTCATCGCCCGAATGATGAACGCGGATCCCGCGTTCCCCTGGCCTGTGACCTTCATGGGAATGGGTATTGCAATCCTGGTGGGTTTGGTCGCGGGTGTGATACCGGCCCGACGTGCCGCCCGGATGGATCCGATCGCCGCACTCAGATGAAGCTCTTCCGCAACGTCGTGCTTTCGCGCAAGGCGTTGTGGCGGCATCGCACGAGGACCGCACTGGCGCTCGGCGGCACCGCCGTGGGTGTGGCGGCGGTCTTGGCCATGAGTGCGATCGGCGAGGGGGCCAAGCGGGAGGTCGTCACCCGGATCGGTGCCTTGGGCCGTAATCTTCTGGTCGTGAGTGCGGGCCCCGAAGAACGGGTACCGGGGCGCCCCGTGATACGCGGTGCCACGGTTCAGACTCTCACCATTGCCGATCGGGATGCCATCCTGCAGCAGTCGAGTCTGATCGCTCGTGCAGCCCCTTCCCAGGATCGTGGTGCCCAGATCAACCTCGGCGATCGCTCTACCACGGCGACAATCCGTGGAACCACTCCGGATTACGAGATCATTCGTGACTTTCCCGCCGCCGAAGGACGCTGGTTCACCGAAGAGGAGAGCCGTGCGGGCATGCGGGTGGCCGTGATCGGTGCGCGGATTCGCGAGCGGATGTTTGAGGCTGAGGAGGCGGTGGGTCGGACGGTGCGGATCGGGAGGGTGCCCTTCGAAGTGGTCGGTGTGCTGGAGGCGAAGGGGGTGAGTGTGAGTGGGGGAACGGACGAGGATGCCCAGGTCGTGATTCCGATCAACACCGCGCTTCGCAGGGTGTTCAATCTCGATTATCTCAACCTGATCTATCTGGAGGTGGCCGATCCTGCGTTGATGGAGGTCGCCGAGTCCGAAGTCGCCGCGATTCTGCGGGACCGCCACAGGCTAGACCGGCAGAACAAGGCTGATGATTTCCGGATTCAGAATCAGAAGCTCGTGTTGGATGCCGAACTGGAGACCGTCGCGTCGTTCCGGTTCATGATCACCGGAATGGCGGCGATCGCGCTGGTGGTGGGAGGCGTGGGGATCCTCTCGATCATGTTGCTGTCGGTGCGTGACCGTTGTTCCGAAATTGGGCTACGTGTGGCGACGGGTGCTCGGCGCCGTGACATCCGGACGCAGTTTCTGGTCGAGGCGCTGACGCTCGGGGGAACTGGTGGTGTCGTCGGGCTCGCCCTGGGACTGGCTGCTACGTGGGTCGTGGGGCGGTTTACGGAGTGGTCGGCGGTGGTGACGACCCCCTCAGTCCTGGTCGCTCTCTTGTCAGCCTTGACCGTTGGGGTGGTGTTCGGGGTGTATCCGGCGCACCGGGCGGCGTCCTGGGATCCGATCGAGGCGCTCCGGTCTGAGTGAACGACCGCCCACTCCGAATCCTCGAAGAAATGACCTCCGAAAACAGGCCTCCATCCCATCGCTACTCAACCAGGCGCCGGCAGGCTCGGGAAGGAGGGCGGTGGAGGTCGTCCCGCTCCCGACGTTCCACGTGAACCCGCGACCCCAAAGTGTTGCAGGGTGGCGCTTGTCTCCGGCGAACACTATCTCTGAGGTAGCCCTACCAGGAGGATTCCATGATCGATCGCCGACACTTCGTCTTCGGCTCCTGCACTGCCTTGGCGGGAACCGCGCTGGACGCGGGTTACACCGCTGCCCTCATCCCCCCCCTGGCTCGACCGATGCCTTCAGACCAGCAGGCAGCCGGCCTTCACCTCATCAGGCCACTCGAGGGATACTCGCCCCAGATCGGTCAGCTGGTCGCCATGGCGAATTGGATTCGCCCGTCCGTCCTCCGTGCGGCGCGAGGCCTGAGCCAGGAGGAGTTGGACCACCTCCACGATTCCGAGTCCAACACGATCGGTGCCCTGCTGATGCACCTCGCCGCAACGGAGGTGTTCTACCAGGTGAATACGTTCGAGGGCCGTGCGAGGAACGAAGCGGAGGAGCGTCGCTGGGGAGCCGCCTCTCGGCTGGGCGCCGAAGCGAGAAAACAGATCAAGGGCCACGGGCTCGACTACTACTTCTCCACCCTTCAAGAGGTGCGGGAGAAGACCCTGGCCGAGTTCCGACGGCGGGACGACGACTGGTTCCAGGAAGCGGAGCCGTTCTTCCAAAACCAGCCCACGAACAACTACTGCAAGTGGTTCCACGTGGTGGAGCACGAAGCCAACCACCGCGGACAGATCGCCTGGCTGGAGAAGCGCCTACCGGGGCACGAGTTCGCCGCCGCTACTCGGCCCTGAGCGAGGGGCGCGCCATTATCTCGCCCTGCGAGGTAACCGGAGCTTCGTACCAAAGGGGGAAGGACATCTTGCAAGGACTCAGACTTCCGCCACTGGTTTCACGGTGACTCACTCCGTTTAGGAATCGATGACGCTCCGGCGGATCGTGTCCACCTATCCCAGATCTCTCGGACCCCTGGCCTCGGATTGCGGAACGGTGGCATCCGGAGATTTCAGATGCGGAAAGTGCCGACCGGCGGTCATGCTTCAGGGCAGTTTTCACATCACGCCAGCGGTGGGCGTGGCTACTGATGCCGAGTAGGCCGCGCCCACAACCTCCCCTCGGGTAATCCACTCTTTCCGAGGTACGCTCCATAGGGGAAGCGGCTGCTCTCCGCTCTTCCCTGATCATTCGGATGGGGCGTTCGCTATTGCGGGCCACCACGCGGCCGGTAGATTTGGCAGCGTGGGGCAGGCTCGCCCCACCCCAGAGGGCGGCTTATGCCCGAAGCGCTTCCTAAGGAAGTGACCCTCCTGCTGCACGCGGACGATGAAACGACCCGTGACGCCGCCTGGGAACGATTCGTAGCCCAACATACCCGACTCATTTTGTACGTGATCCGCAAACTCGTGCGCGACCGTGACCGAGGCATGGATGCCTACGCCTGGGTCCTGGAACGGCTCCGAGAGGACGGTGCGCGGCGGCTGCGCGGTTACTCGGCCAACGGTGCGGGGAAGTTTACCACCTGGCTCGTCGTGGTAGCACGGCGTCTCACCGTGGATTTTCTGCGCCATTCGGGTGGACGAACGCAAGCGACTGGCACCGCAACCGGTGACGGGGTTGGTCGCGAGAGCCAAGTGTTTCGCCGCCGTCTCCTCGCGCTTGCCGGGGACACCGTGGACCTCGATGCCCTGAGAGACGAGCACCCTGCCGCGGACGATCTGCTCGATCGGTCGGAGCGCCTCGAGGCCCTGACCCAGGCCGTGCAAGAACTCCCGTCCATGGATCGACTTCTTCTGACGCTCCGGTTCGACGACGGCCTCCAAGCCGAACAAATCGCCAGGACCATGCACTTCCCGACCCGTTTCCACGTCTATCGCCGTCTCGATCGCGTGCTCACGCAGCTCCGGACGCAACTCAACGGGAGGGGGATCGATGGGGATGAGTGAACCGGATGCCGGAATGCCTGGGTTTTTGTCCGAGGAACCAGGGGAGAGGAAAGACCTTTCCCTACTACGCGGCTCCATGACCCCTGACGACGCGAACCATCTGGACAGCACGACCACCTCTGCCTTTGTCGAAGGTCATCTGACCGGGGCGGCGCGTGACAGGGCGGCAGCGCACCTCGCCGTCTGTGCCTCATGCCGCGACGAGATCGTTGCGGTCCGCGAGGTGCTGACCGGCATCTCAACACGGCCCATGTGGCGTAGACCTCCCGTCCTCCTCGCGGCTGCAGCGGTGGTCGCGTTGGTCGCGATCGGGTTGCCACTGCTGCAAGACGGACGGTTGAGAGCGCCCGTTCCCGTCGCGGTCCGGACCCCGGAGCGTGAGACTCGCGACCTGTCGGCGGCTTCGCCGGCACCGGACGCGATCGTGGAGCGCGGACCGACCGCCCAACCGCTGGTGCTGGCATGGCACGGCGCCGAGGCGGGGAGCCGGTATCGTGTGAACCTCCTGGACGCGAACGGCGAGACCCTCTGGTCATCGGAAACCGGTGATACATCGATCACCGTGCCGGGGGACATCGAGTTGCTCCCGGGTGGCAGTTACTTCTGGTTTGTGGACGCGCTCGGTACCGACGGCCGGTCACTCACGACTGGAGCGTTGCGGTTCAGCATCCGATGAATCTCAGAACCTGCAGGTGGATCCTCGCGATTACCTGGCTCGGGTGCGCACCCGACCGAGGCGTGCCCGACGACGATTCCCCCGAACCCCCACCTTCCCCCACCCTGGCCCGAGCCGAGTCACTCTACACCGCTGGGCGGTTCGAAGAGGCCCGGAACATCTGGGCGACCGAAGTGACGGGCGCCTTCGCGCGAGGAGACAGCGCAGGTGCCGCCCGACTGCTCACATCTATTGGACTCGCCGAGAAGAACCTGGGGCGCTACGACGAGTCCCGCGAAGTCGGCCAACGGGCCCTCGAACTCAAGCTCGAACTTGGCCTCCACCGCGATCTCTTCCGCTCCTACAACGCGCTCGGGCTGCTCGCCTGGGACCAAGACCACTTCGACGAAGCAGCTGACTTCTTTGAGCGGGCAACCGACGCCGCGCGGGCCGCGGGAGATAGCATGGGTGTCGCAAAAGCGGCGAACAATCTCGCGTTGCTGGACATGGGACGGGGTGAACCACTGAAGGCGCGAGCAGGATTCGTCCGGTTGCGGGATGTCAGTCGCACCGTGGGTGATACGATCTCGCTCAGCCGTGCCCTCCTCAATCTCGCGAGCCTGGATCTGCAACTCGGTGACCCGCTCGCTGCGGTAGCGTCGGTCGAGGAAGCCCGTCTCCTGGCGGCCGCCACGGGAGACGCGGAGGCGGAGGAAAACGCCTTGGGTCAGCTCGCGACCGCCTACGACGCACTAGGCGAAGGTCAGCGCGCATTCGCCGCGATCGATAGCGCCAGGGCGCTCGCGGAATCGCGGGGTCTGCGTCGGCGTGTCGCCGAGGACCTTCAACTGCTGGGCAGTTATTACGCAGCCGCAGGGGACCACCGCCGCGCGCTCGATCAATACGCACGAGCCCAGGCCGTCAACTCGGAACTCGGATTGGGCCTCGAGGAGGGCAACACCCTGCGGAGCGAGGCCTACAGCTATCGCACTCTGGGACACCCCGACACGGCTTTGGGCCGCGCGACCCGGGCACTCGCGATCCACCGAGCGGGAGGATTCCGAAGTGCCGAACTGGCCGACAACCTCCTGCTGGCCGAGTTGGCGTCGGATCGAAACGATCGACGGGGCGCTGCAGCTGCGATCGATGCTGCCCGCCTGACTGCGCGAACGTTCGGGGCGCCCCTTGCCCAAGCGGAAGTTGCCCTCGTGGCCGCCCGCATCCACGACCGACTGGGCACACCGCAGGCGGTGCTCGCCGCCCTCGATTCCGCTGGTGCCGCGCTGGCGTTGGTCCCGGAAAGCGGGAGTTGGGAACCGGACGGGCTTCGTGCGCGGGCTTACGCGCGACTGGGCCGTGCCGAGACGGCGGAACTGTTGGGAAGAAGAGCGGTCGCGGCGGCGGAGCGTCTTCGGGCCGGTTACGGATCGGGGGTGCTCCGAACCGCCTACCTCTCCCAGCGGATCGACCTGTACGCGGATCTGGTGCTGGTGCTCCTCGCGCGGAATCGCATCGCCGAGGCGTTCGAGGTGGCCGATGCCGCGCGGGGGCGGGCCCTGCTCGAACACCTCGGCGCCGCGCGCCGGGAACTGGAGCGGTCAGGCGGCGCGGGGCCCTTGCTGCGAGGGGAGGAACTGCTGAGAAGGATCGATGCGCTCACGGGCCGGCTCCGCGAGGCCTCCGGCGGACCGCCAGGTGAGCGGTCTCCGGGTGAGGAGGCCACGCGAGGAATCGAGGCGGAGCTCGACCAGGCTCGGGCGGATTACGAGGCGTTGCTGGCACGGGTCTCCAGTACGCCTGGAGCGGCGACCTTGCTCGGTGTGACGACAGTCGGCTCCCAGGAGATTCGCCAAACGCTTCGGCCCGACGAAGTCCTCGTTGAGTACCTCGTATCACCCGATCGGTTGGACATCTTCGCCATGAACGCGGCAGGAATCAGGCATTCCACCCGGCCGATTGGAGCGGTCCAGCTCGCCTCGCGGGTGCGTCTGGCGAGAGAGCTAATCGGCCACGCCTCGTCAGGGGTCGATGATGCCCCCGTGCTAAGGGAACTGTACCGCGTACTGGTAGAGCCTCTGGTCGCGATGGGAGTACTGGAGGGTATCGGGCGATTGGTGGTCGTACCGCAGGGACCCCTCGTGTACCTGCCGTTCGCCGCGCTTCAGAGTCCGGAAGGGTCGTTCCTGATTGATCGTTTCGCGATGGTCGTGCTTCCCTCGGCCTCCTCCCTGGCGATCCTCCGACAGCGTCCAGGCGGAGCCTCCCGGCTGGCGCGAGGCTTGGCGCTCGCACCACTATCGTCAGAACTCCCGGCCTCGAGGGACGAAGTCCGTGAAATGGGGCGGCTGCTGGGGGCGAAAGTGCTTGTCGGAGATCGCGCGAGTGAGTCGGCCCTCCGCCGGGACCTGGGCACCTCCCCCATCCTTCACATCGCCAGCCACGGAATACTCAACCCCATCAACCCGATGTTCAGCCGCCTGGAATTGGCCCCGGGAGGAAGCCGAAGAGGGGGCCCGGACGCAGGGACGGCCGGTCAGGATGACGGGCGGTTGGAGGTCCACGAGCTGCTGGGGCTCCGGGTCGCGGCGCAGTTGGTCTTTCTCTCCGGATGTGAGACGGGAACGGGCTCGGCTTGGCGGACCGCCTTTCAAGACCGGGAGGATTACGTGACCCTCGCCCAGGCGTTTCTCTATGCCGGAGCTGCCAACGTGGTGGCTACCCTGTGGCGCGTGAACGACCCGGCGGCAGCGGTCTTTGCCGGCCATTTCTACGGGGCTCTCACCTCAGCGGGGGATCCGGTGGAAGCCCTTGCCCAGGCGCAGCGGGCGATGCGGGCTGATTCCCGGTATAGAGCGCCGTACTACTGGGCCGCCTACCAGGTCAGTGGCTCGGGATTCACCCAGGTGGCGCCCGCGCAACTCGGGGCCCGTGACGGCCAAGAGCGACAATAGGTCCGGTCGAGTCCGAGGAATCCATGTATGGGGAACCGTCTCTTGTTCGACCAGAAACAGGTTGGTGGCGAATGAAACGGAACCAAATGCTCCGTGCCCTTTGGCCTTCGATAGCGCTGGCGGCGATTGCCTGCGGTAGCGAACCTCCAACCAGCCCCGATGGGCCGGCGCTCGCGAAAGGCACCGCCGGGGGAGGCCCCAAGACCTCCATCACCGTGACCGCAGCGGACCCGGACACGGTGCCGATCGGCACCACGCTCGCGGTCCGGATCCTGGGATCGGGTTTCGGGTCGGACGCGACGGTGGAGTACGCCCTCGCGGGCATGACGACCACAAAAGTGACGGCAACGTCCGTTTCCTTCATTTCTTCAACCGAATTGTTGACGACAACGACAGTCGCGGCAGACGCCCCCCTTTCCGGCTATGACATCGCCGTAACGTCAGGTGGGAAGCGTGGGATCGGGGTCCAACAACTCACGGTTGTGGCCGAGGAGATTGTGCTACCCCAGCCCGGTGGGGTGCGGTCCAGCGCCTCCGACGTCAACGACGACGGGATCATCGTGGGAGCCATGTTCGATGCGGCTGACAATCTCTACCCCCTGCGATGGACACCCGACGGTGCCGGCGGGTGGCGTGCCGAGATCATCGGGACGGCTGGCCGGTCGGCCATCGCGATCAACAACGCCGGAGAGATCCTACTTCGTCAGCATGACGGAACCACCTGGTGGTCCTGGGTGCGCCGGTCGGACGGCACAGAGTACTCCCTGGGAGCGTGGGCCTATGGTCTGGACATCGCCGATGACGGGACCATCATCGGGATGGTAGGGGACGGTTCAGCAACGCCATCGACCTGGGGAGCCTGGGCCCGCTCCGGACCGTCCTCGTGGGGCCCCTTCACCCCGTTGCCCCTTGGGGGCTACGTCGCTCCAACGCTGACTATGATCAGCGCGAGCGGCGAGTGGATTGCGGGACGTGTGGGAAAAACCGCCGACCCAATGGAATGGGCGGTCGTCTGGCGTCGCGTCGGGGGACTCTGGACCGGGCCTATCCTGGTCGATGCCGACCCCGGGGCGGCGCTCGCCATCAACAGCCAGGGCAAGATTGCCGGGGCGACCTGGCCATGTTCGGACTTCACGTGCACCAGTCTTCCCGTCCGCTGGCCTGGGGCGGGCGGGTCGAAGGAGTTCCTCGAAAGTGACGGGTCTGCGGTGAACGGGTACGGCTTCGTCCATGGAATGAACGAGGCGGGGGACGTAGTCGGTCGCGGTTACCAGCGTGTCAGCTCCAAGGGCAGAGGGTCACTCCAGGAGGTTCCGGCCCTGTGGCTCCGGGGTACGACGCGTGTCATAAGTCTTGGAAGACCCGCCGAAGCCCATGCGATCAACAACCGCGGGGTCGTCGTCGGCCGAAATGACAGTTGGCCCCATCATCGGGCCATAGCCTGGAGAGTCCCATGAGCCGCTATTCCTTCGGAAGTCGGTCCGCGCGGGCAGCCTGGCCGGCGGTGCTTGGCTTGTTGCTGGCCTTCGCCGCCTGTTCGGAACCTCCTGTGGCACCCTCCATCAACGGGATTCAAGCGAAGAGGGGCGGTCCGGGAAACGGCGGCGGTTCCACGGATCCAGTCGTGAAGTCGTTCGCTCCCGTGGATGCACCGCAGTCAGTTACCATTGACCTGACCGTGGACGGATCTGGGTTCGACGAAGGATCCCAGGTGAACCTCGAAGGTGCGGGCACCGGCACACCCGCCCCCGGGATCACGACGGTCAGCACGACCTTCATTAGTTCTCAGCGTCTCGTCGCCAACATCACGATCAGCGAGGACGCCGAGCCGGCGCTCTACGACGTGGCCGTTACCACGGCAGGCGGCAAGCGGGGTATCGGTGCCGAGCGATTCGAAGTGCTCCAGCTGCTCGACCTGGGTAATTACTCGCCCGAAGGCGAGCTGCTGATGTGGGGTGCGGAGATCAACAACCAGGGACACGTGGCCGGAATGGGCGCCTCACCCTTCTTCTGGTCTGAATACGGCGGTGTGGAACTGCTCCAACAGGGGTGGTTCGCAACCGTCATGGGGATGAACGAGAGCGATCAGATCGTCGGCTACCGTTGTGGGTTACCCATCGAGACCTGCTCCGCGACGTACAACTGGTATGGGGTGCGCTGGGAGCGACAGGGTGGGAGCTGGAATGCCCGTCAGGTGACCGGACTCGGCGGAATGCTGATGGCCATTACTGACGCCGGCGAGATGTACGGGATCGAACCCGGCGAGTTCACCGGACAGCCCACCATCCCCAGGCGGTGGACCGCCGCGGG
>QKDC01000056.1 GCA_003246755.1 Gemmatimonadota bacterium
ATGAACGAGCCCCCGGGCGCCCGGCTCCGCGTGGGCCTCACCGGTCTCACCGTCGCGGAGTACTTCCGCGACGTCGAGGGGCAGGACGTGCTCCTCTTCGTGGACAACATCTTCCGCTTCTCGCAGGCGGGGTCCGAGGTGTCCGCGCTGCTTGGCCGGATGCCCAGCGCCGTCGGCTACCAGCCCACGCTCGCCACCGAGATGGGCAACCTCCAGGAGCGGATCACCTCCACCACGAAGGGGTCGATCACCTCGGTGCAGGCGATCTACGTCCCCGCCGACGACCTGACCGACCCGGCCCCGGCCGCCGCGTTCACCCACCTCGACTCGACGACGGTGCTGGCGCGGCAGATCGCGGAGCTCGGGATCTACCCGGCCGTGGATCCGCTCGACTCCACGAGCCGGATCCTCGACGCGCAATACCTGGGGGCGCGCCACTACGCCGTGGCGACACGGGTCCAGGAGACGCTCCAGCGGTACAAGGACCTCCAGGACATCATCGCGATCCTCGGGATGGAGGAGCTCTCCGAGGACGACAAGGTCATCGTGAACCGGGCGCGGCGGATCCAGCGGTTCCTGTCGCAGCCGTTCCACGTGGCGGAGCAGTTCACCGGCATCCCCGGTGGCTACGGGCCGCTCTAGACGACGATCGAGTCGTTCGAGCGCGTCGTGGACGGCGAGTTCGACCACCTGCCCGAGCAGGCGTTCTACATGGTCGGCGGGATCGAGGAAGTGATCGAGGCCGCGAAGAAGCTCGAGGAGCAGGCGGCCTAGGCCGCGCCGATCATGGCGGATCGTCCGACGCCCATGGACCGCGACGGCCCCTGGAACGACCTCCCGAACGCGGGCGACCTGACGCCCGGGCGGTGGCTGCACGTGACCGTCATCTCGCCGGCCTCGTCCGCGTTCGATGGCGCGGCGACGTCCATCGTCGCCCCCGCGCACGACGGCGAGGTGGGGATCCTTTACGGACACGCGCCGATGGTCGTGTTGCTGGGCGAGGGAGAGCTCCGGATCCGATCGCTCGACGGAGAGACCCGGTTCCGCGTGGCGCGGGGCTTCCTCCAGGTCATCGACAACGAGGTATCCATCCTGGCCGAGGAAGTCGAGCCTGCGGACGCGGCCTGAGCGCCGGCAACGCGGGCGGTCTTCCACTCCGGTCGAGCGGATCGTAACGTGACGCACGTCGTGCACTCACAAGGGAGGTTGGGGATGATGAAGAAGGGAGTGGTGCTCTCCGCGCTCGCGCTGGGCGGTCTGCTGTTCACCTCGTCGCCGGCGCACGCCCAGGTCGCCTTCGGCGCCGAGGCGCTGTTCGGATCCGACACGGACTTCGGGCTTGGCGCCCGGGTGCAGACCGATCTGGGGACCTCGATCCCGCTCGATTTCTCTGGGTCCTTCGATCTGTTCTTCCCGGATGGTCCGGCGGACTACTGGGAGATCAACGGGAACGTCTGGTACGAGATCGAGGTCGCCGGCTCGGGCGTCCCGTACGTGGGCGCCGGGCTCAACATCGGTCACATCGATCCGGGCGGAGACGGGTTCTCCGACACGGAGCTGGCCGTGAACCTCGGTGGCGGATACCGCTTCGACTTCACCAACACATCGCCCTTCGTGGAGGCACGCTTCACGATCGGCGGTGTGGAGCAGTTCGTGATCGGCGGAGGCGTCCTCATCGGCTGGTTCTGAGCCCCCGGCGGGGGCCGCGGCCGCGCCTCCGGCGGGTCGCGAATCTCCCCGGCTGGCGGGCAGATCGAGGCGGGCGGACGGTGTTGACGAAGCACCGTCCGCCCGCTACGTTATGCGGCCTCCCTCCGAACGGCTCCGTGCCGGGGCGAGGGGACGCTTTTTGACAATCAGGTAGCGAACTAGAGTGCTGGGCGCCGAGTGCGTCTGAGGTGCTTGATGCCGTCACGAAGATGGATCAAGCAAGTAAGGGCACAGGGTGGATGCCTAGGCATGGACCGGCGATGAAGGACGTGGCAAGCTGCGATAAGCCAGGGGTAGCTGCAAGCAAGCGTTGATCCCTGGATTTCCGAATGGGGAAACCCGGCTGGGGTGATGCCCAGTCATCCTTCGGCTGAATACATAGGCCGGAGGAAGCGAACCGAGGGAACTGAAACATCTAAGTACCTCGAGGAAGAGAAAACAACCGTGATTCCCTCAGTAGCGGCGAGCGAACGGGGAAGAGCCCAAACCGTACAGGTGCCAAGGCGGCAGCCGTTGCTTGTACGGGGTTGTAGGGCGATTCGTGAGAGTCTGCCGGCTCTCGGTGTGAGCGTGACGGTGAGTCGAATCCGTCTGGAAAGCCAAGCCGAAGAGGGTGACAGCCCCGTAGGCGAAGCCGATCACGCGAGCTCGGAATCGTTCCTGAGTACGTCGGGACACGGGAAATCCCGATCGAATCCGGCAGGACCACCTGCCAAGGCTAAATACGAGTCCATGACCGATAGTGCACGAGTACCGTGAGGGAAAGGTGAAAAGTACGCCGGGAGGCGGGTGAAATAGAACCTGAAACCGTGTGCCTACAAGCGGTGGGAGCTCGACTCCTCCTTCGGGAGGATGTTCGGGTGACCGCGTGCCTTTTGCATTATGATCCGGCGAGTTTGTCCTCAGTAGCGAGGTTAAGCCGTTCAGCGGCGGAGCCGAAGCGAAAGCGAGTCTTAAACGGGCGTTGAGTTGCTGGGGCAAGACCCGAAACCAGAGTGATCTAGCCATGGCCAGGCTGAAGCGAGGGTAATGCCTCGTGGAGGGCCGAACCGTTGTGGGTTGAAAACCGCTCGGATGAGCTGTGGTTAGGGGTGAAAGGCCAATCAAACCTGGAGATAGCTGGTTCTCCCCGAAAGATATTTAGGTATCGCCTCTGAGTAGACTGCGGGAGGTAGAGCACTGGAAGGGCTAGGGTCCTCAAAAGGATACCAACCCCTACCAAACTCCGAATGCCCGTCAGTTGGTCTCAGGGAGGCAGTGCACGGGCGATAATGTTCGTGCGCGAAAGGGAAAGAGCCCAGACCTTCAGCTAAGGTCCCCAAGTGCTAGCTAAGTGACAAAGGATGTGGATTTGCGGAGACAACTGGGAGGTTGGCTTAGAAGCAGCCATCCTTGAAAGAGTGCGTAATAGCTCACCAGTCAAGCGGGTCTGCGCCGATAATGGTCGGGACTCAAGCTAGCCACCGAAGCTAAGGCTGCGAGTGACTCTACGGAGTCACCGCGGGGTAGGGGAGCGTTGTCTAGGCATCGAAGCGGGACCGGAAGGCCTCCCGTGGAGCGTAGACAAGTGAGAATGCCGGAATGAGTACGCGAGAAACAGGGTGAGAACCCCTGTCGCCGTAAGCCCAAGGTTTCCTGAGCCATGTCGATCAGCTCAGGGTTAGTCGGCCCCTAAGGTGAGGCCGAAAGGCGTAGCCGATGGAAAACGGGTCAACATTCCCGTACCACACCAGGTGCGTCTGAATCTGCGGAGGGACGCAGAAGTGAAAGGTCCGTCAGCTGATGGATGCTGATGCAAGGAGGTAGGCGTTGCCGGGTAGGCAAATC
>QKDC01000060.1 GCA_003246755.1 Gemmatimonadota bacterium
TCGACAAAAGCGGGGCAAACTCCGCGTGGATCTTACCGACATCATGCAGCAAAGCGGCATTCTCTACTTCTTCAACCAAGTGCTCGTCGAAACCAACGTCAATTGCTATCGCTCGCGAGATAGCTGAAACCCGTCTAGAGTGGCCTGATGTATAGGGATCACGCGCCTCAATCGACTTCACCATCATTGCCAGTTGTTCACGGAGCGCCAATTCCAGGTTGGCGTAGGCGTGATCAAGTTCGGCGTAGAGTCCTTGAACCGTGTTTAGCCTTCCGTAGATGTGCCGGACTGCAATGATCGGAAGAAACACGGCCAAGAAGCCAAGACGCTCAATTCCCGGCGAATCGGCGAACTTGAGGTACACCCACGCGACTCCAAGGCTGAAGGTGCTGGCAGCAATGTCATAGCCGAGAATCCAAAGCGTGTTGGCCTTCCACACCTGCCGGAACTGCCGTCCCGTCGTGAGCGCAATGGCTCCGCTCACAGCGAGAGAGTTGATGAGGAAGTAGACGCAGGCGGCCGCAAAGAAGGCCAGGAGCTCCTGCACCACCAATTCGAAAGGCGCTGAGACTGGTGCCACGAGGAAGGCAGGGGGGAGTCTTGCCCCCAGCGCAAAATAGACTAGAACCGCAGCGGCAACCGAGAGGCAGCGCTGGAAGGCATTAAACAAAACCTTGATGGGCTGATTGCGTTTCGCGGAGTTGCTAACGAGAGTCGCGATCGCGGCCAGAAGTCCGCCCCAGAATCCACCGAAGAGGACAGCTCCGGCCAAGTCGCCTACAAACCCAACATGACCACGCGCCTCACCTTCTCGGAGCTGGACGCTGGAGATTTCGAACAGCGCCCCGACCAAGGCGAACGTCGCTAGCCCCCATGCCGAGGGTGTCAACTCTCCAAGACGCCAGCTAAGGATCAGGGCAAGAACAGCGAGTAGCCCAATAAACAGGACAAACGCCTGGATTCGGCTAGGCCGGAAGGTAGGTACCCTCGAAATCGTACCCATAAGATGAAGGGAAAGACAACCCGTCAGTCTACTTAGCCCCAGTTCTGAGTCTCAGCCAAGCACAGATTGGCAAAGAATTCTAGGAGCGCAAACAAGCTAATCATGAGCGTCACCCCCGTTCGATTGACAATGTCCATCGAGTAAGGAGTAGGCACCGCTGTCGCCTACAAGACGCTCCGCTGAACTGCCCGCTCAGTCTTCGCTAGCTGACGGTTGTCTTTCCGTTAGACCTCCTTTTCAAACTAATACTCGTGTACTCATGCCGTTGTCGAGCCCGAATGGGACCGACGCGTTCCAACCCACCGATTCGTTGCATCCATCACCGCGAGAACCGCTGCCTGCTCCGCGTTCTCACGCACCGCCGCGGTGCCCGTCAGCAGCAGGGACTCGCGTCCGCCCACCCCGCGCACCACCACCAGCACGATCTCGCGATCCATTTCCGAAACCACTCGGGCACTCTCCAGAATGAGCGAGTGCTTCTCCATCACGCTCTCCAGGGCCGCCACCGTCGCACGGGCCGCACCCTCGTGTCGGCCACCTCCTCGTCACGGGTCTCGGTCCGGTCGCCCATGGTGAGCGTCACCGACACCTTGACCCGATGCCCCCGCCCCGAAGGCGCCACCGCCACCCCCTCGAACAACGAGGCCCGGCGCAACGCCTGCGCGCGTACCGCCCCCTGCTCCAACGCCTCGATCGGCTTGATGTCGGCGGTCTGGGCCACACTGATCTTCCGGTGATCCACCTTGACCCCGAGATGCGCGAGCAGGGCGGACTCGATGTTCCGCACCACCTGCTTGGGCTGCAACCCGGCCTGGGCCAGAATGTGAATCTCCGAGACCTCGCCGAGCGGCGTGGTCACCACCCGCGCGGAGAGCACGCCCTCCAGGGTGGTCAGGAGATTTTCCGCCCGACGCACACCCCAAGGATCGGGGATCGACTCCAGGTCACCTGCCATACGTCCACCAGCCTCACTCTCGCGAACGACGTTCTGGCCGCTCACCGGCACGCCTCGATCACTCCACTCATGTGCTCGCCCCCCTAGAACACCATGTTGCGACCGGCTGCCTTCGCCCGATACATGGCCCGGTCGGCCTCATCCAGGAGGTCGCCCACCGCGGGCGACGCCGGATCGTATTCCGCAATTCCCACGCTCACCGTGACCGATCCGGGCGCATGGCCCAGATGCCGGCCCACCCGTTCGACCCCCGACCGTAGCGCCTCCGCAACACGTGTGGCGCCTGGCTGGTCGGTCCGTGTCAGAATCACCACGAATTCATCCCCACCATACCGGGCCGCGAGGTCGGTCGCACGTACCGCGCTGCGCAATTCATCGGCAACCGCCATCAGGACTTTGTTGCCAGCCTCGTGCCCGAAGGCGTCGTTGATCTCCTTGAGCCGGTCGAGGTCCAGGAACAGCACCGCGAACCGCTCACCACTTCGTTTGCTGCGCTCCACTTCCTGGTTCAGCCGGTCGCGGAGGACCCGCGGCGTCGCCAGACCCGTGAGGGTGTCGGTGGCCGCCAGTTGATGCGACTCCTGGGCCGCCTTCTTGTCGTACGGCGGGCAGAGCCGGAGCGAACTCCGCTCGCGCACCACCGCCTCCGCAAACTCCGCACAGGTCGAGAACCCGCAGGCCCCACAGTCCCAGGGCTTCCCCGCCGGACTCGTCCCGATCTGCTCCAGGACCCCCGCCACGGCACGCGGATCCGCCTTCGGGGGTGGGGCCCTCAGACCAAAGACCTCTCCCACCGACGGCTTGGCTCGCGTGTCCACGACCGGCGTGGGGCTCCGCGGCGGCTCGCTGATGGCCACCACCGACCGCCTCCAGAACAACTCCTCCCCCGGACCCGCCACCGGATGGCCCAGCAGGCCTTCCGACGAGACGAGGTCGACGAAGCCCAGGTCGAGCCGATCCACCGCGACCGCCCGGGCCAGGGCCTTGAGCCCGTCCAGCCCCCTGATGCGGTGCACCTTGGGTGACCCGGGTTCACCCCAGATCCACGCCTGAGGCAGCCCTCCCGCGAGCGAGATGTGCCGCCGACGCTCCTGCGGGATCCGGGAGAACACCTTGGGCTGAGACAGCAAGTCGACACCGGCACCCGAGAACAGCCGAGTCAGGTCCTCGAAGGTGATCACCGCATCGACCTCGGTCATGCTGTTGACCGGCCAGACCCCCGCGTACACCACCTTGAGGTCCGGTCCGCCCAGCTTCCGGAGGTAGCGGGCCTCCGCCACCGGCGGGCTCGCGATCGGTGCCAGATAGGGCACCAGCTCCGGGAAATTCATGGCCAACGCCGCCACCACCACGGGGTCGGTGGACCGGATCATGGTCCCCCACCCCTCTTCGGTCCAGAGCCGCTGGTACTCCTCGGCCACCAGCTCGTCGCCCACCACGCCCCTCGAGACGACAGGAAACCCCGCGGCATAACAAGCATTCACCACCTGCTCGGGGGTCGCGGGGTAGAAGTGGGCGGCGGCCTCGGTCGCCAGTATCAGGACCGTGTCGGCCCGCCCAGCCAACTGCAGCGCCGTCTCCAGCGCCCCCGCCACATCGATCGCATCGTGTGGACACGCCGGCAGGCAGAGCCCGCACCGTATACACGCGTCCTGGATGATCGACACCGTGGCGGACTCGGCGGGCACCGCGATCGCCCCGGTGGGGCAGACCCGCGGGCAGGCCAAGCAGCCGACACAGTGGTCCTGGTCAACGACGAACTTCAAGTAATGCTTCCGACGGCATGCCGGAAATCACAATATCCCTGTGACTTACGGATTTTGTCAAGCAACATTTTCATTCCCTTGGGCGAATATGGCGTGCCGGGACGGCAGCCGGGGAGGCGCGGACCGCTCAGGCGAGGCCGAATTCCTTGATTTTCCGGTACAACGTGCGCTCTCCAATGCCGAGCGCCTGGGCCGCCAGACGACGATTGCCCTGCACCTCCCGAAGCGCCGCCTCGATGGTTGCCTTCTCTACATCAGCCATGGTCATGCCATGCCGGTAGAGGATGGCGTCCGGTTCCCGGTCGGTGGTGAGGGGGTGTAGCGTAGGTTCAGTCACCTCAATGACTTGGACGTGCGACCCCCCCTCGTCGAGCCTCCGTTTGAGGTGCTCCACCTGCATCCGGAGATCCATGATGCTCCGGAGGATGAACTCGAGTTGTTGGGTCCCCGCATCGCCGCCGGCCGTAAAGGCTTGCGCCGGCACGGGAAGGAGGCTGGGGGCCCCCTCGAAGATGTCCTGCGGAATGTCGGAGGCCCGGATCTCGGTTCCCGGCGCGAGGACCACCATCGACTCGATCAGATTCCGGAGCTGACGCACGTTTCCGGGCCAGGGGGCCGACACCAGCCGCTGCATCGCCTCGGCGGTGATGCCCCGGAAGGCCCGGTCGTGCATGGTCGAGAACTCCCGGATGAACCGTTTGACGAGCAGGGGAATGTCCTCCCGGCGCTCGCGGAGCGGTGGGAGGTAGATGGTGAGAACGTTCAGGCGGTAGAAGAGGTCCTCCCGAAACTCCCCGAGTGCCACCGAATCGCCCATGGGACGATTGGTGGCGGCCACCACCCGGACGTCGACCTTGATCGGCTGGGTCCCCCCCACCCGGAAGAAGGTCCGGCTCTCCAGCACCCTCAGCAGCTTGACCTGGGTGTTGAGGGGGACATCACCGATTTCGTCGAGGAAGATGGTCCCCTCGTGCGCCAGCTCGAATCGACCCAGGCGTCGCTCGGCCGCTCCGGTGAAGGAGCCCTTCTCGTGACCGAAGAGCTCCGACTCGAGCAGGGTGTCGGGGAGCGCCGAGCAGTTGACGGCGATGAACGGCTTGCCCCGCCGCGGTGACAAGTCGTGAATGGCCTTGGCGACGAGTTCCTTGCCGGTCCC
>QKDC01000142.1 GCA_003246755.1 Gemmatimonadota bacterium
GTGCGACACCTATCACATGTCGTTCTTCCTTCCACCAATCTCCGGCCTCGTCTCATTCTGCTCTTGGTCGCAGGACTGCTACCGGTCTCGAGCATAAGTGCCCAGGGCTATCGCGTCCGGATCGATGCCAGAGCACAAGCCGTGAGTTTCCGTGGCCTGATTGCGGACAGTGTCGCCGCAACAGACATCGTGACCGGAACCAATGGTGGACTCGTCACGCCCGATGGATTCGCTGCCCGATGTTCCAACAGCGCATTTTGTTACTTCTACCGCCCCGGTGACACTCAACGAGGCATTCCAGTGAGCTCTTCGGCAAGCCTGGTGCTCTGGGGCATCGGAGTCCAGGGCCTCACCATTCACGCGAGCGGCAGGGCGGTTGCCGATGCGGGGAAAGACGAGGTTTGGCCCGCCGTCGAGCCGTGGGCCCAACTCATCGAGGCCTACGCGGACTATTCCCGATCTCGTTTCACCGCTCGCGCCGGACGACAGTTCCTGACCTCGAGGCTTGAACCGATCGGGTTTGACGGTGGCTGGCTGCGGGTCCGGACTCCTGCCCCCGGTCTGGACGTAACGGCCTACGGAGGATGGGGCCTGGGGCAGGCTGCCGTGGTCCCCGTGTCGAGTCCTGCGCTCAATCCCCTGGATGAGTACCGGCCGAGAGATCGTCAGCTCGTAGCGGGCGCTGAGGTAGCGTGGAGCGATGGCCCCTTGGACGCTCGCGCAGAGTACAGGAGGGAAGTCGACCCCGAAGACGATCATTTTGTCTCAGAACGTGCCGCGGCCTCATTCACCCTGCAACCGTGGCGCTTTCTTCAGGCGCGCGGCGGGATGGACTACAACCTTGCGGAGGGGCACGTAGGCTCGGGCGACTTGAGCGTGACGTACCTGGAGTCCCGGTTCTCGGTCACGGGCGGGGCGCGGCGCTACCGACCCTACTTCAGCCTTTGGACCCTCTGGGGGGCATTCAGCCCGGTTCCCTACCACACAGTGCATGGTTCGGCGCGAGTCCAGGCCACCGATTGGCTCACCCTGAATGGTCGCGCGGAGCGGTACTGGTTTGAATCGGCTGACGTCTCGACCGCGCTGGTACCCCAGTTGGAGGATCATGGGTGGAGGGTCAGCCTTGGGGGCACCATCCGGCCGAATGAGCAATGGACTCTCGACGGGTCGTATCTCGCCGACTTCGGTCCCGGAGCGTCCTCGCGCTCGTTTGACGCCGGGGTGAACTATTCGGCGACCACGGCGCTCACCCTTGGGGCCTACGGGGGCCGCCTCGAACGGCCGCTCGAACTCCGATTCTATGACGCGACCACGACGTGGATCGGGGGACGCGCGGAATACCGACTGCAGAATCAGTGGAGGCTCTGGGCCGATGCAGCCTGGTACGACGACGACCGCGAACGCCCAGACGCGGGTGCCAACACCTTCGATCAGATCCGATTGCGAGGGGGTGTCTCTCTCACGTTCGGGACCAATGCCGACCGTGCACCACTTCCGCGGGCCCGGAGGGTGCGACCATGACGTCCACGTTCAAGCTCGTGACGCTGATCGTCTCCCTGGCCGCGTTCGGAACCGTTGCAACTCCAGGGGAAGCTCAGCAGGAGCCCCTCACCAGCTTCCCGCACGAAAGGCATGCCGACTTCTTCCCGTCCTGTACCACCTGCCATACCGGTGTGTTGGATGGCGAACCTGTGCCTTTCCCTCCCGCCGAGTTCTGCCAGGCGTGCCATAACGGGGATTCCGCGCCCAACGTCGCCTGGCGACCCCGGTCGGAACCATTGGGACGCAAACTGCGATTCACCCATACCGATCACCCACGCTTTCCACCGGATCCCGACCCCGATGAGGAGGGCACGCAGTGCGCCCTCTGTCACGCCGAGTTCGGAGCGCCGAAGATGGCGGTGCAGCGCACCATCGTCGGGCAATGTCTCACGTGTCACGGTCTCGATAGCTCCCATTATTCGAACGAGCCAGCGAGTTGTGCCACCTGCCACCTCCCGCTCGCCGAGGCGTCGCGTTTCACCCGGGCCGACGTGGCCGGGCTCCCGGTCCCCGGCTCCCACCGTGAGGTGGGTTTCGCCCTGGGACGGCACGGGGCTCTCGCGTCGGCGAACGGGGCCGGCGGTGCGGGTGTGGCGGCGAGTTGCGCCACCTGTCATGCCAGGGATTTCTGCTCGACCTGTCATGTCAATGCGCTGGAGACCAGGGCGATTCAAGCCCTCCAACCCGACCCACGCTCCACCGCGCTGACGACGCAACTCCCGGTTCCTGAGGTGCACACTCGGCCGGAATGGCTGCGTGAGCACCAACGCGAAGCCACTCGGAATCCCTCCTCGTGTCAGACCTGTCACACGCAGGAGAACTGCCTCGCGTGTCACACCGGTGCCCCCCCCGAAGCGGTGGCGAACATCCATCCTGGCGGGCCAGGCAGGGCAACCGGACCCAGCATCCAGCGCCACGAGCCACCATCGCACACCTGGGAGTTTCGGGATCGACACGGACCCGAAGCCAATGCGCGGCCGTCGAGCTGCGAGGGCTGCCACATCCGACCCACCTGTCTCGACTGCCATCGCCCCGACCCATCCGCCGGATCGGGTTCGGCGAACTCCTATCACCCATCGGGCTTCCTCGCGCGCCATCCCACGACGGCCTACGGTCGCGAGGTGAACTGTACCGATTGCCACAACACGGCCCAGTTCTGCCTCGACTGCCATCGTCAGTCGGGTCTGAGCGCGACGAGACGTCTGGGTGGCTTGGGTTATCATGACAGCTTCAGGAACTTCAGTCTGGGCCACGGTCAAGCCGCACGACAGAATCTGGAGTCGTGTGTCTCATGTCACGTCGAACGAGATTGTACGACGTGTCACTCGGCCGTCGGGGGAGGATTCCGATTCAGTCCCCATGGCCCAGGATTCGACGCGGAACGACTACGGGAGAAGAACCCTTCGCTGTGTGTGGCGTGTCACGGGACCGTAATTCCAAGCAAGCCCTAGCGCCCTAGCCGGTTGGCCTCACGGAAGTGGCTTGGAGATGACGCAGGCATTCACTCCACCCACCCCCATGGAGAGCTTCCCCGCTGGACCGGGGCGTACATCCACGGCCTCGTCGAACACGAACAAGTCGTGCAGTTCCGCAATCGAGGGATGGAGTTCACTCTTGTTGAGCGGAGTGGGATGCAGCCTCCCTCGCATGAAGCCCAGATACTGTGCGGTGAGTTCCCAACCACCACCGGCGCCCATTCCGTGACCGAAGGTTCCCTTCCGCGCGGTGACCAGCACGCTTTCGGGTAACACATCCCGGAGATTCTCGACCTCCAGGTAGTCACCGGGTGTCGCAGTAGCGTGGAGATCCCACGAGGTCACGTCTGCGGCCTTCACCTGGGCACGTTCGAGGGCTGACTCGATCGACAGGACCGGTCCTTCCTTGGATGGCGTGATGATGTGGTGAGCATCGTTGCTCACACCGACCGCGAGGGGCTCCATCCCGAGCGGCGTGAAGCCCAACGAGGTCATGTGATCCCAGTCACCGATGATCCACACGACGGCCCCACCCGAGATGTGGGTACCTCGTAACCCATGGAGGGGTTTCGATACCTCCGAATCGGCGGCGAGGACGCGGCCAGTATACATCCCGCCCACGATGAGGGGGTGAGGGACCGGTTCGGTCGAACCCACAACGACCGCGGTTGCCTCTCCGCGCTGAATCGCATCCATACCCAGCTTGAGCGACAGTCCGAAGCCGGCGCAGGCACCAATGGGCGCGTAACTCAACCCATGGAAGTCTCCGAGCATGGAGATCTGGGAGGCGGCCGCGTTGTGGATATTCCAGATGACGTTGGCACTCACCGCCTTCCACGGCGGCTCGGGTGCACCCCAGTCTTCCCGCAACTGATCGATGAGCCGCTGCTTCTGCTTGATCATGCTCATCTTCCCACGCTCGATGTCGCCCACGACGTTGGCAGCCTCGATTGCTCGGAGAGCGGAGAGATACTCGTGGAGTTCCGGGCTTTGCGCCGCCCAGTAGCCCCACCATCGGCTCTCCGTCGTATCCCGATCGTCGATCCCGACGGTTGCGGGGTCAATGGGGACGTCGGGGCGCGGTGGGCTTCCCTCCTCGAGCCATGTGCGGAGAACCGTGTTGCGTTCCGGCGCGCTCCAGAAGCGATCCCACCGGCGCTGTGCATGGTACAAGGCGATTGACGACTCGTGGACCGTGGCAAGATCGCCCATCCCGGTCCCGACGTAGACGTGGGTTCTGGTATCGAGCCGCTTGAGCTCGGCTTCGAGACCGGGATTCTGTTCCAGGGCCTGGATGAAGCTCGCTATGGCGTGGAGAACCGGGGTTCCCATCTTGGAGGTGATCTGGCGGAATCGACCGGCTGGGAATCGTGCCTCCAGCCAGGGCCGGTAGTCCTCGAAATCGAGTTCGGGCTGTCCCACGAGGAACGTGTCCGGGCCGAACCCGTTGAACGGAGTGAGCCAGCTCTCCGCCGAGTCCAGGTTCTTCTCGAACGCTTCGATATTCGCCGACTTGGGGGCCACGATGCCCCAGCCGAAGACGCCAATTCGCTTCACATTCTCTCCAGAGCTAGGCCATCAACCTACGCCGAGTTCATGTTGCAGGTCAACGCGTTAAGGGTTTCGGTTTCGCCGATGAGACGATTCCGATGACTCCAATGATGTGGCTCGTGATCCCTTCCTTCGTCGGCCTCGCCGCTCTCCCCTCCCAACGCACCTCGCATCAAGCCGAAAGCCCTCGTCAGCCGGTCCGAAACAGAACCTCGCCCCGCGGATGACGCGCGAGGGCCCGGTCCCGCAGTCCCCGATGTGCCTTCCGAACGAGCAACGGATCCTCGGCCAGCAACGCACGCGCAAATTCGCGGGCCGACTGGAGCAGGTCGGTATCCCCCGGAAATCTCGCAATCCGAAGCTCGGCGTCTCCAGATTGCCGGTGACCCAGGAGGTCCCCCTGTCGCCGCTCTTCCAGGTCCAGCTCGGCAATCTTGAATCCGTCGGTTGTGGCGGCGAACGCCTTGAGGCGTGGGATGGGGCCCGGGGCCAGGAGGATGCAGTGACTTTCTTCCGTGCCCCGGCCTATCCGTCCGCGTAGCTGGTGGAGCTGGGCCAGTCCGAACCGCTCCGGATGATCGATGACCATGATCGAGGCACCGGGAATATCGATCCCAACCTCGATGACGGTCGTGGCCACCAAGACGTCGATCTCACCCCTCCGGAACGACAGCATGACCCGATCCCGCTCTTCGGTCTTGAGTTGTCCGTGGACCAGCCCAACGTTGAGATCGGGCCACTGCTCACGCAGTTGTTCCGCCAGTACCTTGGCGGCGCGCAGATCGGCCTTCTCTGATTCCTCGATCAAGGGGAGGACCACGAAGGCCTGCCTTCCGCCAAGACACGCCTCCCGAACGAACTCGAACACCTTGGTGCGTTGCCTGGGCCCCCGGACGGCTGTCCGCACGACCGGTCTGCCGGGTGGCCGTTCCCGCAGCACGGACATGTCGAGATCGCCGTAGCGGGTCAGGGCCAGTGACCGTGGAATCGGTGTGGCGGTCAGCAAGAGGACGTCGGGTGCATCCCCCTTCGCCACCAAAGCGGCGCGTTGCTCGACGCCGAAACGATGTTGCTCGTCGATCACCGCGAGGCCGAGCCGGTGGAATTCCACCTTCTGCTGGAAGAGGGCGTGTGTTCCGACGACGATGCGCGCCTCCCCCGAGCCGATACGTTGCCGCACGGCTTCCTTTTCGGATGCGGTGAGTCGCCCGAGCAGGAGTTCCGGTTCGAGAGCGAGCGGCGCGAGGAGGCCCCGCAGGGTCGCACCATGCTGTTCCGCCAGAAGCTCCGTCGGCGCCATGAGTGCCGCCTGATAGCCGTTCTCCAGGGCGAGGAGCATCCCGAACAGAGCGACCACCGTCTTGCCCGTGCCGACATCTCCCATCAACAACCGGTGCATCCGCTCCGTCGAGGTCATGTCGGCGGTGATCTCGCGAAGGGCTCGGCGCTGATCGCCGGTGAGATCCCAGGGAAGCGCTTCCTTCAGGCTGGTCGTCAGTTGTTTGCGAATCTGGAAACCAATCCCACCACGACTCGCTTTGGCCAGGAGACGGGCCCGCCCCAACATCACCTGGAGATCCACGAGTTCGTCGAAGGCCAGCCGGCGGCGACCACGTTCCGCGTCGGCCAGACGTACCGGACGATGCACCGCCTGCAGCGCCTCACTCACGGTGGGCAGACCGAGAGCTTCCCGAGTGCTCGCGGGGAGAGGATCGGACACCAGCGCCAGAATGCTGTCCAGGTGCCGCGAGATCAGCGACCGGATCAGGCGGTGGCTAAGCCCCTTGGTGGCAGGATATACGGGCATGATCTGCCCCCGGTCCATCGCTGCAGAGTCTTCATCGGCATCGGGTTCGGCCAGGACCACGTACTCCCGGGGAGCGAGCTGCCGTCCGTGATAGAATCGGACCGGTCCAGCGACGAGCAGGGTCTGACCCACGTGAATTGTCCGATCGAGAAATGCCTGACCTGGCCAGACGCACTCGAGCAGTCCGCTGGCATCACGAAGCACCGCATGGAAGATCCGCAGGCCTCGACGCGTCGGCAGGACTCCCTTGGTGACGACCCGCCCCAGACAGGCGACCTCGCTGCCGACTTCAGCCTTGGCGAGCGGGGTGAGCGACGAGGCATCGAGGTAGCGAAATGGGAGATGCAGGAGGAGGTCGTGGACGGTTCGAACGCCGAGGAGTCCGAATGCTTCAGCCCGCTTCTCACCCACACCCTTGAGGAACTTGATGGGCATGTCGAGCCGCACGGGGGCCATTTCCCTGTCCCTCAGTCCTCTCTGAGGAGTTCGCGAGCAAACCCAACCGGATCGAAGACCTCCAAATCATCCAGACCTTCTCCTCGACCCACAAAGCGGATCGGGATCTCGAGCTCGCGTCGAAGAGCCACGAGTGCGCCACCGCGCGCCGTTCCATCGAGCTTGGTAATGATCAATCCGGTAATCGGAACGGCCGCGGTGAACAGTCGCCCCTGCTGGACGGCATTCTGGCCCACGGTCCCGTCCAGCACGAGCAAGGTCTCGTGCGGTGCGTCGGGAATGCGGCGTCCCACGACACGCACCACTTTCCGGAGTTCGTCCATCAGCCCTTCTTGGGTATGGAGCCGCCCCGCGGTATCCACCAGCACGTAGTCCATTCCGCGTGCCTTGCCGGCTTCGACAGCGTCAAACGCCACGGCCGCAGGGTCACCACCCGCCGCGCCTGTGACGCACGGGACGTCGAGCCGCTCCGCCCAGACCGCCAGTTGGGCCACGGCACCCGCACGGTAGGTATCGGCGGCCGCCAAGAGCACGGAATGGCCCTTGCGACGGAGGTGGTGGGCGAGTTTGGCGATCGAGGTAGTCTTCCCCGCCCCATTGACGCCGACCACGAGGACGATCGTTGGCCCTGATGCGGCGACCAGAAGCGCCGGCGGTTCAGCATCGCCCCCGAGAAGTGAAGCGAGGTGTTCCTCCACGAATCTGCGCAGATCGGGTTCGGTCTTGAGCGAACCCTTTCGCACACCAGCCTCCAGGGCGTCCACGATTTCCGCGGTCGCGGCGAGACCGAAGTCCGCTTCGAGCATCACGCGCTCCAACTCTTCGATGTCTTCGGCCTTGAGCTTCCGGACGAGGGCGCCCACATCGGTCAAGGCGAGGCGTTTGAGTTTTCCCCAGAAGCCCAACCGCTTCCCTTCGGTCACTCTGTCTCTGGCCATCTCAGCGGAGTCCTTGCCGGCGACGAACAACCCACTCGGCCGAGAGTGCCGTGACTGCGAGTCCGAAGAGCCAGAGTGTCTGGCGAGCCCCCCTCTGTCGCTCTGAATGAGGGACCAATGCACTCGCCTCCTGGAGGGTGACCTCGTGTGGGAACCACTCGTCCGAGTATTCCTCAACGGCTACCAAGCCGGCCGAGGAGATCGTTGTCGGGAGCCCCGGGATGGAGTACTGGTATACCCCAGGGGGGAGGCGTACCGAGGCGGTTCCAGCCCCGTCGAATCGGAGGCTGTCCTCGATGACGGAACCATCGGTCGGTGACCGAAACTGCACGGGCACAGTGACCCGACTTGAGTCGCTTCCGGCGGACATCGAAAAGACCAAGGGCAACCCGCGGGGGACCGTGTGCCGGCTCAGCATCAGGCCGGGTCCCTCAACCGGTTCTGCTCCCAGGAGCCAATCCACGGAAGTGGAAACGATGGCCCGGTAGGCCTGTTCGCTTCCCTCGCCCCGGAAAGCCCACCTCCACCATCCTCGCCCCAGGGTGGTGATCTCCCGCCGCCCGCCGGCGTCTCGGCCAAAGAGGACGGGTCGGGGTGTGCCTCTCCGCCCGAGTTGTGCGGTCAGGGCTACCCAGGCCTCGGCCGGAACGGTGTCCTCCACCACACTCGTGGCTGGAGGGAAGGAATCGACGTCCCATCCCGCCAGCGTCCCTCCGAGTGGGGATGGGCCACCGACTGAAACATACCAGTCACCGGAGATGGGCAAACGGCGAGGCCATCGCCATTCGGCTCGCGAGGCCGAGACAAGATTCGATGGTGAACCCAACCGCACTCCAACGCTCGCCCGTCGGTAGGCGTCCCGAACGCGGGCTGGCGTTACGGGTGTGAGATCCGACATGCGAAACCATCGTCCCGAGGCCAACTCCGCAAACCCCTCCACGGGCAGCGCCGTCACGTCCCGGAGGGTCCGAAGGAGGAAGCGTGCCTCCCAGTCAGCCGGGGATGCCACCAGGACGATTCCGGGCGAATCGGCCACACGGACGTAGTGCAACCGGAGATCGTCCCTCCACTCACGACCAACCGTATCGGCGAGAGCCACCTGGAGCAGGTGCTCTCCCGGCCCCAGGTCGCGAGCCGGGATGATCACTTCGACCTCGGACGATGATCCCGCTCCGACGGTCCTCACGCGCGATAGGACCTGCTCACCCAATCGGACTTGCAGCGCAAGCGATTGGTTGGCGGATACCCCTCCCGCCAGTCCGGCGGTGCGCAGTTGGACTCGGAGACGCAGCGAATCACCGATGAGCACGCGGTCAGGGCCTGTGACCGACGAGATTGCGGCCGAGGGGCTCGGCGCTCGGCGAAAAAGCCTGATGCTGGCCTGCTTCAACAGATCGGTTGGTACCGTGAGGATGTCTCCGATTTCGCCATCCGTCACGACGACCAGGGGCCTGCCACTCGCTGCCGCGGTGGCAATGGCGTCGGCGAGCAACGATCTCCCGAGGACCGGCAGGGAGTCGGACACCCCCACCAAAGACGGGTCTCCGAAGACCCGCACGTCACCGGCATCCATGGCGGTGGCACGGGCTTCATCCCATCGTGCACCGGCTGCGGTCATGCTCAGCGAGGCATCGAGCAAGACCAGCGGTCTGTCCGCAACTCCCGGGATCTGGCACGATGGATTCACCACGAGCAGGGCGATAGCCGCCCAACCCACTGCCCGACAGCTCGCAGGGAGCCAGGCGTGGATGCCGAGGCGCTCGAAAACGAAATAGCTGGTGAAGGCGAGTCCTACTGCCAGGACAATCGGGACAAACAGGTTCATCGCACCAGCGGTCGATCTGCCCTGGGATCGAGGGCGCGGTGGCTAATCGCCGCGGCGGATCACCGCCACGGGGGAGGGCGCCGTGGCGAGGAGGAGTCGAGTAAGACGATCGCGCTCTGTCTCGAAGAGGTCGTGGAGATCGGCGGCGACCGGCTTACCGTCTCCAAGGTTGACCCTGCGGGAATCCCGAGCCACCCCATTCACCAGGAACTCGTAATGCAGGTGGGCCGATGTCGCCAACCCCGTCGATCCCACGTATCCAATCACGCTGCCCTGGGAGACCCGCGCGCCGCTGCGGATTCCTCGCGCAAACCCTCTGAGGTGCGCGTACCGGGTCCGGATGCCGTTGATGTGCCGGATCTCCACCAGATTGCCATAGGTTCCCATCCGACCCGCGCGGATCACGACCCCGTCACCGGCGGCCAGCACGGGGGTTCCAGCGGAGGCGCTGTAGTCGGTGCCTGTGTGACGCCGCCGAATGCGGAGCACGGGATGAAAACGTGACTGACTGAAGTTGGAACTGATCCGGCGGAACTCCAGCGGTGCCCTCAGACCCGCGCGACGCAGGGACTTGCCCTGGTCGTCGAAGAACTCGCCGGGCTTCGCTTCGTCGAAGCGGAAGGCGGGGAGCACCTTTCCGCTCACCTCGAGGGCGGCGGCGAGCACCCGTCCGTATCGGATTTCGCCTTCTTCCGAGACTTCACGTTCGAGTAACACCGTAAACTGGTCCCCGGCTTGGATATCGCGTGAAAAATCCACGCTCCAGGCGTAGACATCGGCCAAATCCCAGGCGAGCCGAACCCGTTCTCCACCATCCAGCATGTCGTCCGGGATCGCCCGATCGAGGGCGGTGTAGAGCGATCGATTGATATCACCTACCACGCGAACCGTCTCCCGATCCCATACGATCGGCTCGCGCATGACACTCCAGCCGTGGTCGGCGTGCGTAAAGCGAAGGCGCTCGTCCGGGCTGGTGCGGACGGTCATCATCGAGGGTTGGGTCTCCGCAGGAGTACGTCGGAAGACGAACTCCAGCCCCGCGCGAAGCCGTTTCGGATCGAGACCGACGGTCCTTCCCAATTGAAGCAGGTCGAACGAGGCAACATCGTTCCGCTCGAGCAGCACGCCCAAGGTTTCACCCCGATGGAGGGTATCGGTGGCGTAGACATACGCCTGAGTGACAAAAACTGGTTCAGCCTCTGGCAGGACGGGCTCATACACCCGCGCATACAGCACAACTCCGGCGAGAGCCGTCAGGGCCGCGGCTATCCACCGCACTCGACGGCGAAACTCGGAGGAAGTACGATGCATGATCAGTCCATTTGCCGCCTGATGAACGTCGGAATCTCCATATCCCCGACATCGGTGAGTGGGGTCGCACTCCTCGGGGGAGGAGCCTTCTGGGTTGTGGTCGGCACACCCGAGCGCGCCCTCGCAGCCGAGAGCGGGATGACGCCTGGAGTGGCGTGGGATCCCGTGTTCATGCCGCGCGTGATGGTAGCTCCCGTGACGGCCCGGTCGAAGCCGGTGGCAATCACCGTGACCCGGACTTCCCCGTCCATGGCCAGGTCCGAACCGGCTCCAAAGATGATTTCTGCGTCGTCCCCGACCGCCTCGTGAATGATATCACTGATCTGGGTGGTTTCGCCCAGTGTGAGATCGGCCCCTCCGATGATGTTGATCAGGACCCCCGTGGCTCCAGCGATGGAGACATTGTCGAGCAGCGGGCTGGAGATGGCCTGTTGGGCGGCTTCCAGGGCGCGGTTTTCCCCCGCACCGACCCCGGTTCCCATCAGCGCCGCCCCACCGTTCTGCATGACGGTTCGGACGTCGGCAAAATCGACGTTGATAAGGCCCGTGTTGGTGATCAGGCTCGCAATACCTTGCGTAGCGTGCAGGAGCACCTCGTCGGCCTTCTTGAGGGCATCCTGGAAGGGGATTCCCTTCCCCACGACGGCAAGGAGTCGCTCGTTCGGGACGACGATCATGGTGTCGACACTCTGACGCATCTCCGCAATCCCCGTCTCCGCCTGTTTCATCCGCTTCCGGCCCTCGAAGAGAAACGGTTTGGTCACGATCCCGACCGTCAGGGCGCCGAGGTCCCTGGCCATTTCCGCAATGATTGGAGCGGCGCCCGTTCCGGTGCCGCCCCCCATGCCACAGGTCACGAAGATCAAGTCCGCCCCCGCGAGAACGTTCGAGACATCCTCGCGATTCTCCTCGATCGCCTGCCGTCCGATCTCGGGACGTGCCCCCGCTCCCAATCCCTTGGTCAGCTTTTGGCCGATCTGGCACTTGATATCCGATCGGGACCCGGAAAGAGCCTGGTAGTCGGTGTTCACGGAAATGAACTCCACTCCGCGGAGTTGCTCCTCGATCATCCGGTTGACGGCATTTCCACCGCCACCGCCGACCCCCACCACCTTCATTCGGGCGCTTTGTTCGTTGGTTTCGTCGAGTTCGAATCTCATCGGACGTGCCTCGCTAGAAGAAATCTTGTAGCCATCGCTTGACGGGACCAAGCACCTTCTCCACTGCCGGGGAGCGACCACGTCCGCTCCCGAACCCCGATCCCAACGCTACTTGTCGCGCGCCGTAGTGCAGCAGGCCGGCCGGCACAGCCATCCTCGGCGACTCGATGCTATCAACCAGTCCGGAGAGACCCTGCCCTGGGGCTCCACTTCGCACGGGAAGCGCAAACACTTCCCTCGCCAGCTCGATCACTCCCGGAAGCAGTGAGCCGCCTCCCGTGAGAATGACTCCGGCGGGTAGATGCTGCTGGTAGCCTCCCCGAGCAATCTCACCCAGCGCGAGTTCGAGTACCTCCTGCAGCCGGAGGTGGATGATATGGGCGAGCACCCTGCGTGATGCCACCCGGACACCCTGCCCGGGCGTACCCGGAAGTTCGAGGGTATCGTCGTCCGACACCAGGGGCTCATACGCCGAGCCATACCGATGCTTGATTCGCTCGGCGTCATGCTGTGGCACCTGAAGACCATGCACGATGTCGTTCGTGACGTGCCCTCCGGCAAACATCAGGGAGGCGAAGTGCCGGATCTTCCCCTCATGAAACACCGACACGGTCGTGGCTCCACCGCCCAGTTCCACCAGGGCGCAGCCCAACTCGCGTTCATCCCGGGTGAGGACCGCATAGGACGCCGCCAGGGGTTCGAGCACGAATTCCCCTACGTGGTATCCGGCCTTCTCGACACACTTGCGCAGGTTCTGGAGTGCGGTCGAGAGAACGGTCACCAGATAGACCTCGGCTTCGAGGCGCGATCCGGTCATCCCGATGGGGTCGGTGATTCCCACCTGCTGA
>QKDC01000146.1 GCA_003246755.1 Gemmatimonadota bacterium
TGCCCTTTGGCGTGCATCCGGGCGATGCGTTCCGGTCCACCTCCTTCGCGCAGCCGGGCGGCGAGCATCCGGTACTCTTCGGTCAGCGCACGGAGTCGCGTCACCGCTCGCGCACTCACGCTTCGGTTTCGCGGAGAGAGGCCCAATCCCGGATGTAGCCGATCAAGTCGGCCGTGGTGGTCCCTGGGCCAAAGAGCCGACCGATGCCCTGCTTCTGGAGGGCGGCCACGTCGGCGGGAGGAATGATGCCGCCGCCGGTGAGGAGGATATCGGGACGCCCGGCCTGGTCGAGCAAGGCCCGGATCCGCGGAAAGAGTGTCATATGCGCCCCTGAGAGCACCGAGAGTCCGACGACGTCCACATCCTCCTGGATAGCGGCGCGGGTGATCATCTCCGGTGTCTGGTGCAACCCGGTGTAGATCACTTCCATACCCGCGTCACGAAGCGCCGCCGCGACGACCTTCGCGCCCCGATCATGCCCATCGAGTCCAGGTTTGGCAACCAGCACCCGAATCGGCTTGCCGCTCATCACGTGTTCAGCGGAACCGGAGGAATGCAGCCAGTCCCTCGACCCCGGCAGCGGCTTTCGCGGAGTGCACGACCTCGATCTCCACCCGCTGGCGGAGCGCCTCTTCGATGGCCTCGTCCATCACATCGGCGACGGCGACGGCGCCACCTTCCGCCCGGCAGTCGGTGGCTTTGAGACTCAGACGCCCGCTGTCGGTACAACGATAGCCTGGGCTCGAGGTATCGGGATTGACGAGCAGTCGTCTCACCTGACCCTTGGCAAGCGCGTGGAGCGTGGCGGTCAATCCGTTGACGGCCCAGCGCGTCGCCACGGCATCGGTGAGTTCCGCGATGATATCCGTCTCGGTCTTCCGCTCCCACACCGCCCGGGCCTCCAGGGTCGCCAGGTGCACCGAGGCCGGCGTCACCTTCTTGAGGTTCAGTTTCATCGACCCGATCAGCCGATCCTGGAGATAGGGATGCAGGAAGGGTCCCAGCCCCGCGACCCCCGTTCCGATTCCGGCAAGGAGGATTCCGTGGACGGGCTCCCGCCGGTCGATATTGAAGAGGGTCTCCGCCACCGCTTCGAAGTGCCGGTGACTCTCGTTCCGAATTCGGTTGTGATAGGTGTGCTCCCGAGCATCGTGTCGGTCGCGGCGATAGCGTCCGCCTCGGGTCGCGTTCGCACTGAGCGTACTGATCTCTTTGGCGGCGAACGCCGTTACCTCGAAGAACTTGGCACCCATCCGATCGAGCACGACCGTCACGATGCGCCCCACTTCGTCCTCGACGGCCAGGAGTTCCCTGATATAGGCCGTTCGGTCAACGACGATGCGGGATCGGTAGACCGAGGGGAGCGGGATGCGTTCGAAGAGTTTCTGCCCGGCCGAGGCGAAGATCGCAATGCCCTGGGTCGGGGGAAGCCCACCCGGCCCGGTCAGCGCACGTTGAATCCTGCTCAGATCAGCCTTGACGGCCTCCTCGGCGGCCCGATCGAACCCCATCCCGGGCAGGTCGGCGAGTACTTGACGCACCCGATTCTTGAGCTTGATCAAGTATTTTCCCCGGGCCCGATCGCGAGGTTCGAGCTTCAGGTAGCAGCTGATGATCGGATGACGTCCCGGCCGGATGTCCGAGAGGCGCTTGAGTTGGGAAGAGACGTCTGTACGGGACATGATCGTCCGTGACCTAGAAGGGGAAATATCTTCGTGAGAATAGCCGCATCATGTTGACTTCTCAAGGTTTACATCACCCCGTGGGCGAGGCGTCCGGCCTCCTCCGACGTTAGATTATGAAGATGGACCGATACCGTCCGAGGAACCCTATCAGGATCGTGACCGCCGCCTCGCTCTTCGACGGCCATGACGCGGCCATCAACATCATGCGGCGCATTCTTCAAAGGTCGGGTGCCGAGGTCATTCACCTCGGCCACAACCGTTCTGCCGCCGAGATCGTGGAGTGCGCGATCCACGAAGACGCGCAAGCCATTGCCGTGACGTCGTATCAAGGCGGACACCTCGAGTTCTTCTCGTATATGCATCAGCTCCTCGAGGAACGGGGGGCCAACATCAGGATCTTCGCCGGGGGAGGCGGGACCATCCTGCCCGAGGAGATCAAGGCCCTCCACGCCGCGGGCATCGCTCGGGTCTACTCCCCCGATGACGGGCGGTCGATGGGACTCCAGGGAATGATCGACGATCTGCTCAAGACCGCCGACTTTCCGACTCGTCCACCGGAACTCGATGGGCAGGTAGCTCGACTGGACCAGCACGATCCCAGCACCATCGCTGGCCTGATCACCGTCGCCGAGAACTATCCCGACGTCAGAGACGATTTGGCCCAGCAGCTCGCGCCGCTGGTGGCCTCTCGGGCAACGCCCGTTCTGGGGATCACGGGAACCGGTGGGGCCGGCAAATCGTCGGTCGTGGATGAATTGATCCGGCGGTTCCTCGGTGACTTTCCCGACAAGACGGTGGCGATTCTGTCGGTCGACCCCTCGAAGCGCAAGAGCGGTGGCGCGTTGCTGGGCGACCGGATCCGGATGAACTCGATTTTCACTCCTCGGGTCTACATGCGGTCACTCGCCACACGTGGGGAGAACCTGTCACTGAGCCGACAGGTCACGGAGGCCATCGCGATCGTCAAGGCAGCGGGATTCGATTTCGTCATCGTGGAAACATCCGGGATCGGGCAATCGGATACCCAGATCGTCGACCACGTCGACGTATCCCTCTACGTGATGACCGCCGACTATGGCGCGGCGACCCAGCTCGAAAAGATCGACATGCTCGATTTCGCCGACGTCATCGCCATCAACAAGTTCGACAAACCCGGATCGCTCGATGCGCTGCGTGACGTCCGGAAGCAATACCGCCGCAATCACGGGGGGACGGACCTTCCCGAGACGGACATTCCCATCGTCGGCACGATCGCCTCACAGTTCAACGACCCGGGGATGAATGACCTCTATCGCCTCCTCATGGAGGTGTTAGCCACCAAGACGGGCGCTCCTTTCGGGGGAGAGGTCTCGGCGCACGAACGGCTCACCGCCGAACGGGTTGCCATCATCCCAGCCGCTCGAACTCGCTATCTCGCCGAAATTGCCGAATCCCTCGATGGCGAGCGAGTATGGATCCGGCAACAGGCCGAAGTGGCACGGCGGCTCTATCAACTGCACGGCGCGGTACTGGCCCTGCGACACCAAGCGAACGCGTGGGACGTGCCCGTGCCCACCCTGGCGCCTCAGGATGGAGACCCCGCTCCGGTGGCGGCACTCATCGCGGAGTACGAGGCGCTGCGTGACCGGCTCGATCCTCGCAGCGCGAGCATCCTGCAGGCCTGGCCTGCGACCAGAGCGTCCTACCGCGAGAATCTCTACCGCTACACGGTCCGTGGTCGGGTGATCGAACGGGAACTGTTCACCGAATCCCTGTCCCATCTTCGCATTCCGAAGATCGCTCTGCCCCGATACAGCGATTGGGGCGACCTGCTCACCTGGCTCTTGGAGGAGAATGTCCCCGGGGAATTCCCGTTCACCGGCGGCGTGTTCCATCTCAAGCGTGAATCCGAAGATCCCGGTCGGCAATTCGCCGGCGAGGGCGGGCCTGAACGCACCAACCGACGCTTCCACTACGTCTCGCGAGGGGTTGCGGCCAAACGCCTGTCCACGGCCTTCGATTCTGTGACCCTCTATGGGGAGGATCCCGATCGTCGCCCTGACATCTACGGCAAGGTGGGGAACTCTGGAGTGAGTGTCGCCACGCTCGACGATGCCAAGAAGCTCTACAGCGGGTTCAACCTCTGTGACCCGGCCACGTCCGTCAGCATGACCATCAACGGTCCGGCACCCATGCTGCTGGGGTTTTTCCTCAACACCGCCATCGATCAGCAGTGCGAGATCTACCTCCGCCAACATGGGATGTTGCAGGAAGTGCAAGCTCGCCTCGACGCCATCGACCGCGAGCGGAGCACACCCCGGCCCACGTATCAGGGCGAACTCCCCCCTGACCATGACGGTTTGGGCCTCCTGCTTCTGGGGACGACGGGGGATCAGGTTCTCCCCCCAGAGGTGTATTCCCAGATCCGGGCCGACACCCTGGCCACGGTCCGTGGAACCGTACAAGCGGACATCCTCAAGGAGGATCAGGCGCAGAACACCTGCATCTTCTCCACGGAGTTCGCGCTGCGGATGATGGGAGACATCCAGCAGTACTTCGTCGATCATCAGGTCCGGAATTTCTATTCCGTCTCCATCTCGGGCTATCACATTGCCGAAGCCGGCGCCAACCCGATCAGCCAACTCGCGTTCACCCTGGCAAACGGATTCACGTTTGTGGAGTACTACCTCTCACGGGGCATGAAGGTCGACGATTTCGCACCCAACCTGTCGTTCTTCTTCTCCAATGGCCTCGACCCGGAGTACACGGTCATCGGGCGGGTCGCACGCCGTATCTGGGCTCGGGCCATGCTGCACCGATACGGCGCCAACGCACGTGCCCAGAAACTCAAATACCACATCCAAACGTCGGGCCGCAGCCTGCATGCCCAGGAAATAGGGTTCAACGACATCCGAACCACTCTCCAGGCACTCTACGCGATCTACGACAACTGCAATTCCCTCCACACCAACGCCTACGACGAAGCCATCACCACGCCGACCGAAGAGAGTGTTCGGCGGGCCATGGCCATTCAACTCATCATCAATCGCGAGTTGGGACTCGCCCGAAACGAGAACCCCCTTCAGGGCGCCTTCATCGTGGAGGAACTCACCGATCTGGTGGAGCAGGCCGTGCTCAAGGAGTTCCGTGCGCTGTCGGATCGTGGTGGCGTCTTGGGAGCCATGGAGCGGATGTACCAACGTGGCAAGATCCAGGACGAATCCTTGTACTACGAAGGTCTCAAACATTCGGGCGCGTTGCCGGTGGTGGGTGTGAACACCTTCCTCGACCCTGATGGCTCCCCGACCGTCCTTCCCCAGGAAGTGATTCGATCCACACCGGAGGAACGGAACTACGCCATTGCGGCGCTCGAGGCGTTCCAAGCACGTCATCACACACGCAGTGGTCCCGCGCTGGCCAGCCTTCGCGAATGCGCCCTCCATGGTGAGAACACCTTTACGGCACTCATGGAGACCTGCAAGGTATGCTCACTGGGACAAATCACTCGGGCCCTCTACGACGTTGGAGGCCAGTATCGGCGTAACATGTAATCAGGAGGAATGATCATGGGAGGAATCAAGGTCGGGCGTTGGCTCGCGGGGGGCATCGCGGCTGGATTGCTGATCTGGGTGCTGGAAGGGGTTGGAAGCGTTCTCTTCATGGAGGAGGCACAAGCCGCCCTGGAGGCGCACAACCTCTCACTCGATCTCACCGCCGGATTCATGGTCATGACGGTGTTGGTGAGCCTCCTCACGGGGCTCGTCCTCGTGTTCTTTTATGCGGCGGTCCGGCCGCGCCTGGGACCGGGCCCGAAGACGGCGGTGATCGTCGGTGTCGTGGTCTGGCTTGCCGGGTACTTTCTCTCCCTCGTCGGCTATGGCATGCTCGGACTCTACGCCACAGGTATCCTCGTAAAATGGGGCGCCGTCGGACTCCTCGAGTTGATTTTGGGTGCGCTATTGGGGGGGCGTATCTACCGGGAGGACTGAACGAATTCGAGGTGGCCTTCGATGGCCGCGAGTAGCTCATCGACCCCCACGTCATCGATGGCTACCGTAGCCAGCACAGGCGGAACCCAGTTCCCCTCGGGTGCTGGACGGCGAGCCGAACCCTCGATGTGCCCCTGCCCTATGGCGCGTGCGACCTCCAGTTCGCGTACCATCGTGTCGGCCTGGGGACGATCGGCCTTGTTCACGACCAGGATATCGGCCACTTCCATCACGCCCGACTTGAGCGCCTGGATGCCATCTCCCGATTCGGGCACCAACACCAGGACCGTCGTATCGGCGATCCCGATGACGTCGATCTCCGATTGGCCCACACCCACCGTCTCGATGAGAATCCGGTCGAACCCGGCGGCATCGAGAATGTCACAGGCCGCCGCGGTTGCCGCGGCAATCCCTCCCGACCTCCCACGCGTCGCCATCGATCGGATGTAAACCCCCTCGTCGAGCGCGATGCGATCCATGCGGATCCGGTCGCCGAGCAGTGCACCGCCGGATCGTGGACTGGAAGGATCGATGGCAATGATCCCGACGGTGCTCCCCGTGGCCCTCCAGCGCTCGACCAAGGCCCTGGTCAACGTGGACTTCCCCGCGCCGGGGGGACCCGTCATGCCGATTCTCGGTGCTCCGCTGAGCGCCGGCGCGAGCGCCATGCACAGCGCGTCGGCGTCAGGGCCCCCGGCTTCGATCAGTGAAAGCGCTCGACCGATCCCGGTGGGTTCGGCCTGCCGCACTCTGGCCACCAGGTCGATGGCACTCAGAGGAGGAGACTCCCGGCTAACCCGAGGAGCAGGGCGAACCCGATAATGTCGGTGAGCGTGGTCACGAAGACCGAAGAGGCAATCGCGGGATCGACCTTGACTCGATCGAGCACGATCGGAATGAAGGCGCCGGCGAACCCCGCGACGACGTTGTTGCCCACCATCGCCAGGAACACCACAACCCCCAACAAGACGCCTTGCCCCGTCAGGAAGGCAACGGTGCCGACGGCCAGGCCGATGGCGAACCCGTTCGTGGCCCCCACCGCGATCTCCTTGCCGATCACACGCAGAGACTTGTTGACGGGGATTTGGCCCAAGGCCAGTCGCCTCACGGTGACAGCGAGCGCCTGGGTTCCCGCATTGCCTCCCATCCCGGCAATGATGGGCATCCAGGCGGCAAGGGCAATGGTGCGGGAGATGGTATCCTTGAACACCATCACGACCGATGCCGCGAGGAATGCGGTGAGCAGGTTGAGCGAGAGCCAGGGCAGTCGGCTCCGGACGGCCGTGCCCCAGGAAGCACCCAGCTCCTCGTCGGCCGAGACCCCACCGAACCGCAACAGATCCTCCGTGGTCTCGGCTTCTACCACATCGATCACATCGTCGAAGGTGACTCGGCCCAGCAGGCGATCATCGGCATCCACGACCGCGATGCTGGGAACGTTGTAGCGCGCCATCAGGCGGGCCACTTGCTCCTGGTCCACCTCGGGCCCGACGGTGACATCGGCGTCCTCCATGACCTCGGCAACCCTCTTCGCCGGGGGCGACACGACCAGCGCTCGGAAGGTGAGGACGCCGACCAGACGCCCTTCGCCGTCGGCCACGAACGCCTGATTGAACTCATCGACTTCTTCGGCCTGGTCCCGGATCGATGCGAGGGCCTCGCCGACCGTGAGCCGATCGCCCACGACCACGAGGTGACCGGTCATTCTGCCGCCGGCCGTCTCCTCGTCGTAGCGCAGGAGGCGTTCGACGTCTTCAGGATCCTCGACTTCGGCGAGGATTCTGGCCTGCTCGTCGGGAGAGAGCTCGCCGAGGATATCGGCGGCATCGTCGTCTTCGAGTTCTTCGACGATATCCGCCGCCTGGGCGGAATCGAGCGCCGCGAGGGTCTCCTCCGGGTGCTCCTCCTCCGACATCTCGATCAGTCCCTGACTCGACAGAGCCACCGGGAGTTGTCGGACCAGGTTCAGTCGCTCGGCATCGTCGAGCGCAGCAAACACGTCCGCCAGATCCGCCGGCTCGAGTTCGGTGGCCTGCGAGATGAATTCCTCGAGACGCCCCTCACGTATCAGGAGGAGCATGCTCTCCAGTCCACCCGTGTCGGGTTTCGTCATTGGGCGCCTTCTGGAAGGACCACCGGGATGGGTGCGCGCCGCCGGATGACCACGCGCTCGACTCGCGCCGGGGAAGCTCTGAGAATGTCAAATTCGATCTCGCCCACGACCAATCGTTCTCCAGTCACTGGAATGCGGCCGAGCCACTCCGCCAGTCGCCCACCGATGGTTGTCGCGTGCCCGGGGGTGAACGTCACACCGAGACGCTCCTCCACGTCACTCACCTCCTGCGACCCGTCAGATTCGAGCAACAGGATCTCCGCCCGGGGCTCCGGGGAGGCTTCCGAACCTTCGTCCTGGATCTCGCCGACGAGCGCGGTGAGCAGATCCTCGAGGGTCACGATACCGAGCGTCCCGCCAAACTCATCGAGGACCACCGCGAGATGTCGGCGCTCACGCTGCATGTCCAAGAGCAGATCGGCGCAGGCCCGGCTCCCGGGAGTGAGCGTGACGGGGCGCACCTCGAGGGCATCCCCTTCTCGGAGACTGAACAGATCGAACGCGTGCAGCATGCCGACGATCTGATCGAGGGTTTCGCGGTAAACTGGAATGCGACTATACCCGCTCTCGGCGAACACAGCAGCGATCTGGGTCACCGAAGTCCCCTCCTCCACCGCAACCACATCGGTGCGCGGGGTCATCACCTCTCGCACCGGGCGTTCCGCAAAGGTGATCGCTCCCCCCACCATGGCCATCTCCGCGTCGTCTTCGGGGAGTCCAATGGCTCCTTCACGCGTGAGGCTTCGCAGGTCGTCCTCCACTTTGCCTCGCGGGAAGACGAGTCGCAAGAGCGTCGACCAGGGCTTGATCATCGGTCCGATCAGCGCAATGGCATGCTCCGCCCTGGCATGACTCAACCAACGCGGTAGGAAGTAGCTGCTCACGAGGGTGATCGGGACAGCGAGGAGAAAGAGGCCTAACAGGACCTGCCAGACGGGGACACCGGTCGCCAGGCCCGGCAACGCACCCCCGATAACGACCACACCCACGGTGGTGAGAGTCGATGCGGCCATGAGGTCCTGACTCACGGTCGAGGGCCAGGTGAGTGGCTCCTCACCCCCCCGCAATCTGAGCGAGACCATGTCGGCGAGACGGATGCGGGTAACCGAGAGCAGCGATACCTCGAAGGTGGCCCCGAGAATCGTCAGCGTGGCCCCAAGCAGGAGTAGTGCGACGGTCATGATTCGCCCTCCTCGCCGGATTCGACGGGCGTCACCCGGGTCACGGTCACCAGCCCCACACGGCGCCGTATCACCTGATCCACGGTCAAGGTGAACTCACCCATCGTGGCCGTCTCGCCGAGCCTCGGCACGTGGCCCAACACGGCCAGCACCAAGCCGCCGACGGTGTCGACATCGTCCCGCTCGAAGTCATGATCGAGATGGGCCTCCAGTTCCGCGAGGGCGACGCCACCCTGCACCTGCCACTGTCCCTCCCCGACCTCGAGAATCGGTTCCATCTCCTCCAGGTCGTACTCATCCTGGATTTCCCCGACGATTTGCTCCAGCACATCCTCCAGGGTAATGAGGCCGGCGGTACCGCCAAACTCATCCACCACCACCGCGAGATGACTGGGGCCACGCTGAAATTCCTGGAGTTGAGCCGCGAGGGTCTTGGCCTCGGGAACGAATCGCGTCTGGCGGACGAGGGTCTTCCAATCGCCAATCGATGCCCCGTCCGCCCGGGGGATCAAATCCTTGGCGAAGACAACCCCGACAACAGCATCGGGATTTCCCTCCACGACCATGAGCCGAGAATGTCCTGACGTACGGAGTCGGGCGACGACGTCCTCGAGCGAGTCGGCAAGATCGACCGTGACCATGTCGATCCGGGGAGTCATGACCTCCGCCACCGTCATTTCGCGAAGCGCAAAGACCCCACGCAGCATCTCGCGAGCCTGCCCCACACCAATCGCCTTCTCCACGCCGAGGGGAATGCGGGTACGGCGGTCGATCCAGGCGAGCAAACGCAGGACCGGCTCGAAGATCTTGAGACTGACACGCGCCACACCTTGCACCGATTCGACCAAGTCTGGCGCGTTGGCGGCGAGCACGCGCGGCAGCAGGTCACCCACGAGCCAGACGAGCACGACCGCAGAAAGAAACCGCGGGAGACCCTCTCCGGGCGCCCGACTCCACCACCCTACGGCGGTCGCCGCCATCGCCCCAGCGACCAGCAAGAGTGTCAGGCGCACCAGGTGCAGTTGTCGTGGGAGACTCTGGAGCACCGCTTGATCGCGCCGCCCACGGTCGGCCAACATGCGGGGCAGCGGTGCGTACGCCTCGACGGCGAGCGCAATCACCGTTCCCCATAGCGTCAAACCCACCGCCACCAGCGGGGCGAGGTAGATCTGCAGGGCACGAATCATCGGCACGCCCTCACGTAGCGTTCCTGTCGCCGCCACATGGGAGATTCCATCCGGGACTCATCATCTGGATGATCGTAGCCAAGTACATGGAGGACTCCGTGGATCACGTAGCGCGTCAATTCCTCTCGCAGGGGCACCCGGAGTCGACGCGCCACGCGACGTGCCACCCAGACGCAGATGTAGATGTCGCCGACGACCAGCCCCCCGGGGCCGGTGAGGACGAAGGCGAGAACGTCGGCGGTGCGTGACACACCTTTCGATCTGGCGTGAAGTCTCCGCATGGCATCACGCCCGACGAACGTGAGCGAGAAGATGCCGGAACGGTGTTCCTGGCGAACCACAGTCTCGATGACGCGCGCGGTCTCCTCCGGTCCAAGGGGGGATCGACCGGCCACCATGACCGTGACCCCCGGCGGCTTCATCCCGTCTGATCCTCCGCATAGGCACGGATGATCTGTCTCACGATACGGTGCCGAACCACGTCGCTGTCATCGAGGTAGACGAAAGCGAGTCCTTCGATGCCAGGCAGGATCCTCTCGATCTGCAACAGTCCCGAATCTTCCCGACTGGGAAGATCGACCTGGGTCTTGTCGCCCGTGACGACCACTTTGCTGTTCACGCCGAGGCGAGTGAGGAACATCTTCATCTGGGCGGTGGTGGCGTTTTGGGCCTCGTCGAGAATGATGAAGGCATCCGATAGTGTCCGTCCCCGCATGTAGGCCAATGGGGCGATTTCGATCGTCCGGGATTCAATGGCGCGCTGCATCCGCTCCGAGGGCATCATATCGTCAAGCGCGTCGTAGAGTGGGCGAAGGTAGGGATCGACTTTCGCCTGGAGGTCTCCCGGGAGAAAGCCCAATGACTCCCCTGCCTCGACGGCCGGGCGGGCGAGGATCAATCGACGGACCCGCTTCCGGTTCAACGCCTCGACCGCCTTGGCCACGGCCAGGTACGTCTTTCCAGTCCCTGCCGGCCCGATCCCGACGACGATGTCGTTCGTGCTCATCGCCTGGACATATTGGCGCTGGCCCGCCGTCTTGGGGGCGATCGAACGCTTCAAACCCGGGAACGCGATCCGGGACTCTTGCTCGGCGGTCATTGGCATTGGCTCGGCACCCCCGTTACTCACCAAGCGCGCGACCTCCTCCAGCCCGACGGGTTCACCCAGACGGGCGAGTTCGACCATCGCCTGAACGATCGGCACCCCACGCTCGAGCTGCTCGGGGGTCCCCGACAGGATCAGTGATTCCCCTCGCAGGGAAACCTGGACCCCAACGGCACGCTGTACTTCCAGCAGGTTGGCGTCATTCACACCGGCCAGAAGGAGAGGATCGGCACCCTCCGCGTTCAAGTGCTGTGTCACGACCTCACTCATGACGAATCGCCAGATGCAGGGCGGCGAGATCGGCGGCATCAACGGCGGTAGGCGCTCCCTCGAAGAGCGCGCGCGCCGCGGTGGTCTTCGGGAACGCAATGACATCACGAAGCGAGGAGGCCCCAGCGAGGAGCATGGCCACGCGATCGAAGCCGACGGCAAAACCCCCGTGCGGCGGGGCCCCCGCGCTGAGGCCGTCGAGCAGAAACCCGAACCGCCGCCGAATCTCGGCTTCGTCGACTCCCAACAGTCGAAAAATGCGTTGCTGCACCTGGGGGTCGGTGATGCGGATCGAACCGCTTCCCAACTCGTTGCCGTTGTACACCACATCATAGTGCAAGGCTCGGCAGCGAGCGGGGTCGGTCTCCAGGAAGGGCGCGTCCTCGGGGTGCGGCGCGGTAAACGGGTGATGGGCCGGCAGGTGCGCCCCGGTGTCGGGGTCCCGTTCGAATAGAGGAAAATCGACGACCCAAAGGAAGGCGTGCGCAGCCTCTTCGACCATCCCCGACAGCCTCGCGGCCTCGCAGCGCAAGTCGGCAATCGCTCGGTTGGTCGTCTCATCGGAGCCCAGCACCGCCAGGAGGAGGTCGCCCTCGCTACCGGGGAACGCCTCACAAAATGTGGCGCCGAGCGCCTTCACACCCTGACCTTCCCAGGCCTCGGTTCGTTTGGTCCACAGCAGTCCCGTGGCCCCACCCCGTTTTGCCAGCTCCGTCAGACCATCGAGCGACTTGCGACTCATCGCTGCGCCACCCGGGAAGCGGATGCCCCGCAGCCGCGACCCTTCCTCCAAGCCCGATCGAAGAAACGGTGCCGCATCCGTTCCGACGAGGGGCGACAGGTCTTCGGCACGGACACCGAAACGGAGGTCGGGCTTATCCGTTCCGTATCGTTCGATCGCATCGGCGTAGGCAAGCCTGAGAAAGGGCGACCCGATCGAGTATCCGGCTTCCTCCCAGAGTTCCACCATCAGCGCCTCGACAACCGACAGGACGTCATCCGTGGTTACGAACGAGGCCTCGAGATCGATCTGGGTGAACTCGGGCTGACGGTCGGCCCGAAGATCTTCGTCACGGAAGCATCGCGCGATCTGGAAGTAACGATCGAATCCGGCGACCATGAGTAGCTGTTTGTAGATCTGCGGCGACTGTGGCAAGGCGTAGAACTCACCGGGGTGCACCCGACTGGGAACCAGGTAGTCTCTTGCGCCTTCCGGTGTCGGCTTGGTGAGGATCGGTGTTTCGATTTCCAGAAACCCCTTCTCACACAGAACCGCTCGGGCGCGTTGCAGGAGCCGGTGTCGCAACGTGAGGTTCGACTGAAGCTCCGGGCGACGGAGGTCGAGGATCCGGTGAC
>QKDC01000151.1 GCA_003246755.1 Gemmatimonadota bacterium
AATGCCGCCAGGCCGGCGGTGGAAGCCGGGAGGACGTCGAGGCCTTCACGCTCCCGAAGCTGACGGGAAAGCCGTGACATCATCCGGTCGCTCGCATCGGCGGCCCAACCGCTGGTATCTCGAACTGCCTGAAGCGCCTGGTCACCGTCTACCGAGTGCCAATTGACCAGCGGCTCGTTGATCCGAGTCTCCCGCACCCCTTCCGGCTTCAGGTCTCGGCAGTGAGCGAGGTTTTCACGAAACGCCCGAATGATCGGGTTGTTGTTGAGCGAAGATCCGACGACGATCCGCGGTAAATGCGAGGTCCGGCCTCTGCGGTAGAGGCTGACGAACCCCCTGTGGATGCCAGCGACGGTCGTCCCATTGGATACCGGCACTGCGACGGCCGCCGGAGCGTCTCGCAATTCGTCATAAATCTCATGGGCGATTTCTCCGTACGCCCGAAGCTGAATCGGAGTGTTCACCCCCCCCGGGTTGGCGTCGTACAATTCGTCCTTCTCCGCTCTGGCTCGGGAGGCCCGGAGGGCAGCTTCGTAGTCTTCACCACTCCGCACGATCTCCACTCCATACGCCGAGATCTCCTCGGCTCGCTTGGCGAGGTAGGAGGCAGGGATGTAGACGATGCAACGCAACCCCGCCACAGATGCTGCCAACCCCAACGCGGCGCCATAATTGCCGCAGGTGGCCGTCGTCATCGTATCGAACCCGCGTCGCAGCGCGTCGAGCGCCTGGGCAAATGCAATGCGGTCCTTCTGAGTACCCGAGGGATTCGCTCCCTCGAACTTGAGGAACAGTTGGCGAATGCCGAACTCGCGTTCGAGGTTGCGGGCACGTGTGAGTGTGGTGTCGCCCACCTCCGAATCGAGCACATCCTCGTAGGCCTCAAGCCGCTCCTCCAGAGGACGGGCACGGTCGGAAGTAATACTCCGTAGCGAATCGATATCCGGCGCGACCCCGACGGCCCCATCGAGGAGGTTTACATCCGTTCCGATAGTGGCAGCAGGGGATGTTTCCGGGTCCGGCAGGGGACCGGTGTCAGCGAGAGGGGGTTCGGCCATCCACGTCCTAGGGTATGTCCGCAGCTGTGACTTCCAAGGCGGCGTAGGTGAGCACCAGAAATCGCGCACCGAGGTCCCGCTGCCGCGTGTTGTACAGGTTCGTGTAGATCTGACCGATCAGCCCTTCCATGGGATCGGCCCAGTAGGGTTGAACGCCCCACCCCACGAGAAGGACCCGAGGCTCTTCGGCGATTGGTAGTCATTGGCGGCCGTTTCCAGTCCAAAACCAAGCCCCATTTGCACTGGTAAGGACGGGAGTTGGTCTGTCAGCATCATCTCCACCGTCTTGGGACTCAGTAAACGCACTCCGTTGAACTCACCCTTGTTCAAGAACATCTGGAGAAACCTTGCATAGTCCTCCACGGTCGAGGAGAGTCCCGCTCCACCGGAGAAGTATGTCCCCTGGAGTTTGGGGAAGTCCGGATCCACTCCGTCAAACACCTTTTCATGCCTCGCAACCAGGCTTCCGTCCGCACCATCATGCAATGCGACCAACCGCGAGCCTTGCTCCTCGGGCAGGTAGAACCAGGTGTCGCGCATCCCGAGTGGGTCGAAGATCCTCGTCCTGAGGAACTGGTCGAATGGCACGCCGGAGATCACCTCGACGAAGTAACCGAGCACGTCCAGTCCGAGGCTGTAGGTGAAGCGTTCTCCGGGACGATGCTTGAGGGGAAGACCGCCCAGAATCCTCATCTTCTCCCCAATCCGATCCGGATCGTTCCCGATCCCGCTCGGCACGCCTGCCTTGGCGTAGATCGCTTGGAACTCCTCGCTCCCGATAGAAGCGTAGTCGATACCCGAAGTGTGAGTCAGGAGTTGCCTGATAGTGATCTCCCGTCCCGCGGGTTCGGCTTCCCAGGTCGTGTCCGCCGCGTTGAACTTCGTGAGCACCTTGGGGTTCGCGAACTCAGGGATGTACTTGGATATCGGTTCGTCGAGTTGGAAGCGGCCCTCCTCCCAGAGCATCATGACCGCGAGTGTGGTGATGGCTTTTGATTGCGATGCAATTCGGAAAATGGCGTCCCGGTGGAGCAACTCCTTGGTGCCGACGTCGCTGAAGCCATATGCCTTGTGCATGATCAGATTCCCTTGGCGGGAAATGAACACCACGGCGCCGGGTATCTCCTCGCGGTCGACGAGGTCGTTGATCATGCTGTCAATGCGCGCAAGTCCGGCTGCTGAGAAACCGGTGGAGGCGGACCTCGGTGCCGTCGGGAAGGGACTGCCACTCTGAGCGGCCAGGTTGGGGGCCACCAGCGTGAAAACGAGAAGCAGGTTGCGCACGAGAAACCTCCAAGAGTACGTCGTGACGATGCTAGCGGGCCCCCCGAGCGGTGAGAGCACGTAACTCGGTAAACCAGTTGAGCACGACCAAGTATCGGTCGATGGCGGGTGCGGACGCTGTAGCGGAACTCTGTGTTGGGGCAGCAGTCGCCCGCACAGTCGTGATCAGGTGTCTCCCGTCGGGATGAATATCCCAATAATCGAGGTTTTCGGTCACTATGGTCAGAACTTGCTCTGCGCCTCGGACCACCACTCCTGGACTCCGATCAACGCGGGCACGGTAAAGCGTATCCACCGGGGTACCCCGTCTCCAGAAGTAGATAAACTGGCCGTCGGGAGACCATCGTGGCTCTCTCGAGTTGAACCCGCCAAAAGAAACCCTCCACTTTCCCTCTGGCTCCGGCCAAGTTCGAAGCCATATCTCCGGCACACCTGTCTCGGTCGAGACGAACGCGGCAAGGGTCCGGTCCGGTGACACCTGGGCCGCAAACTCAGCCCATGGTGCCTCCAAGTAGGGTTTGGGTTCTCCTTTGTCCTTGAGCGAATAGCTCAGGAGGTTTCCCGTCCCTCCGCCTCCAGAATACGACTCGAAGACGATGATATCGTCGTTCAGCCAGGTCGTCGGGACCTGGTCGCCGGGCATCGTGAGCACCAGCTCCTCTGCTGTGCTGTTGTCCACCGGCTTGACGTACAATTCCTCCCCCGCACCCTCAACGTTCTTGTCGAAGAGAATCCGGGTTCCATCGGGCGACCAGACAGGATCGTCGTTGTCACCCTCGAAGGTGATCTGAGTGTTCGTACCCGTCACCCGATCGAAGGTGTAGATATCGGTCTCGCCGTTCCGAGATTGGTCCACCAATTCGTAGGCGATATACCGTCCGTCGGGAGAGAATCTCGGCTGCATTCTCCGGCCGGGTGGCAGGGGGACGGTGTCTGTTCCGCCATCGAGATCCATGACCAATAACTTGGTCGCGACTGCTGGACCCGAATTCATGCTACTCGCCCCCTCGTGGTGGACCAATACGCCGGTTCGTGAGACCGAGTAACCCCGCCGCGCGAAGGCGGCGGCAACCCGATCCAGAACGCGAACCGCAGGGCCGGTCACCCGATGTTGACCGAGGTCGAACGGAACTGCGAACAGGCCACCATCCTCGGCAACGTAGAGTAGATGACCGGTCTCCACGTAGCTCGGGTGTTGTGCATTGGGGATCAACACGGTCGATGAGTCGGTCTCCGAATCCCATATCGACACCCCGCCGCCCCGAGTGTGCAGGACCCCTGAGCCGTCTGGGAGCAGAAACGGGAAAACACCGCCCACGTTGTCGAGCCTTTCCGGCTCCCCGCCCTGAGCTGGGACCAGGTACGATCCCTGAGGAGAAATGATGACGATCTTGTCATCCGTTCCCCAGTGGGGAGTGAACGGGTTGATCTCACCGCCACTCACCAGCGTCATTGCACCACCACCCGTGACCGCGACCTTGACCAATGTGTTGTCGGATTTCCGGAAGACGATCCATTGATTGTCGGGGGAGAAGCTCGCCTGCACGGCGCCCTCCGTCCCCAGTACCTTCTGGAAGTCTGGCTCCCCCACCCTTCGCAGATAGATCGCCTGCTCGGCACCTGCTCCTGTGGCCAGAGCCAGCATGGAACCGTCCGGCGAAATGATGACGTCATCGCTGCCGGTCGTCTCGAGACCACCGAGCGAGAGGTCGAATCGCGCTGCCTGTTCTTCGGGTTTGGGCCTTAGCCAGCCCCACGCCGCGACGCCGGCAAGCAGTACCACAATCGCGGCCTCGATCAGACGAGTTCGCCGGCCCCCGGGCTTGGCGATCGGCTGCGCGGGTAGGGCAGCAGTACCACGACCAGGGGTGCGCGCGATGTAGGTGAAACTTTCGTCCGCGAGTGCTTCACCGAACGCCTTGGCGCTCTCGAACCGGTCGGCAGGGAGCTTCTCCAAGGCCTTCGCCAACACGGAGGCCACATGCGGAGGGACAGCGCTCCGGGCCTCGCTCACTGAGCGCGGATTCTCCGTCAGGATCCGCACCAGGATCGCTTGGGCACTCGGTCCCGTATGTGGCGGATCTCCCGACAACATTTCGTAAAGCACGCAGGCCAGACTGTAGACATCGCTCCGGGGCGAGAGATCGCGGTCGGCCGTGGCCTGCTCGGGGCTCATGTAGTGCGGTGTGCCGAGACTCAGCCCGGTCTCGGTCATGCGTCCGCCACCCGCCGCACTGATTGCGAGCGCGATGCCGAAGTCCGCTACCACCGGCCGTCCGTCGTGCAACAGGATGTTCTCCGGTTTGATGTCGCGATGAATCACACCCTGTCGGTGCGCGTAGTCGAGCGCATCGGCGACGTCGCGGGTGATGCGCAGCGACTCCTCCACGCCGAGCTGGCGCTCGCGGTTGAGCCGGCCACGGAGTGACTCGCCCTCGATGTAGGGCATCACGTAGTAGAGGAACGAGTCGGCGCTGCCGGAGTCGAAGAGGGGCAGGATGTGGGGGTGCTGGAGGTTGGCGGTGGTCTTGATTTCGGTGAGGAACCGTTCGCCACCGATCATCGCGGCGAGTTCGGGTTTCAGAACCTTGACCGCCACCTTGCGGTCGTGCTTGACGTCATGGGCGAGATACACGGTGGCCATCCCGCCGGCGCCGAGTTCGCGTTCGAGCACGTACCGGTCGGCGAGGGCCACTTTGATGCGGTCGAGAGGGGTTGCTTCCGTCACGTACCAGCTCCAGGCGGGGAACCCGCCTAAAATGGTCGGCATTGGCCTTGTTGGATAGCCCCCCACGGGACCCAGGCTCGTGTGATGATCGTCATCTGATGAACGTCATATGGGAACAGGAGGGCGAATCATGAGACACTCGAATATCCGGTTCTTCCACTCTACCGTCACCGGGCTCGTGCTACTACTTGGCTTGGCCACATGCACCGATTCCACGGGTCCGAACGGGCCTACCGCGCAGGTTAGGCTGCTCAACGGAGCGACAACGGCACCGGCACTGGAGGTGCTGGCGGAAGGTCGCGTGGTGATTCCGAGTGTACTGCTCGGTTATTCCTCGGCCTATGCAGAGGTCCCGGTGTCGTCCACAACCCTGAACGTCCGAAACGCAGTCACCGGCGCGATGCTGGAGACCATCAGTGCCCAGCTATCAGCAGGTTCGCGCTACACCGTACTCGCCACAGCCTCAGCGATCAACCTGCAAGCCGCCGCCCTGGTCGACACTGGGCTCGCGAAGCCGGACAAGGCGAACATCCGGATCGTGAATGTTGCCGCACCGTTTTCAGGAGACTCGACAAACATCCCGCCACCCATCCCGCTCGACGTCCACATCACCGTTCCGGGAGTCGCGCTCGCGGGCAGGCAGAGCGAGCTGAGCATGGACGCCAGGTATCCATCGTACAGCTCGTTGATGTATTTCGAGCCCGGCTCAGTGGTGGTGCGATTCGCCCTTCCGGGCACGGCTACCGTCGTTGCCGCCTCCGAGCCAAAGATCCTTGCTGCGGGTGCTGTGATAGCAGCACTCCTCGAGCGGCGTCTCGACGGAAGCTTCCAGGTGACCCTCGTAGCCGAGTAGGATCCCATTGCTGGCCGGTGAGGCCGTACGTCAGCCCTTCACGGACTCGAGCCCGAATCGCTCTCCAGGGTGGGTCCGCCTGTCCAGCCCTCCACGATCCGCGCTGCACGGAAGAGATCGTCCGCCGCTTGGAGCAACTTCCCCTGCAGCCGCGGAGGCATGTCGGGGTTTGCATCGAGGAACGCGACGACCGATTCGGCCGCGGTCACCGACTGATGACCGTCCAGCAGTGCGTTGAGCCAGTTGAGCGGGAAGAAGATGTCGCCGGTTTGCTGAATCTGTTCGAGTAGGCCGAGCCCGGGTTTGATGTAGCGCTCGGCGTGTCGTGCCCGGACCGGATGACCGAGATAACGCAGTGCGTCGAGAACCCACGACTCGCGCCGTCGGTTTTCCACCATGGCCAAGGTCTCGAACACGCTGTCCCGGACCACCGGATCGGCCGATAGTGCGGGCCGGACGAACTTGAACCTGGCCAGTCGGTCGGGGTTGGTGATCCGAGTCTCCTCGGTGTCCATGATTTCTAGTGCCCCTTGCACTTCACGAAGTGCCAACGCCTCGGCAAGGGAGGTGTACTGCGGTTCCGCCAGTGGAAGGCCGCGAGGCGTTTCCTGCTTTCTCCATACCCGCTCCAATCGGGCGGTGCCCTCGGTGGTTTGAGTCACGTTGACGATCGCGCCCCAGTACGCCCCCTTCCGGCTGGCGCCATCGACTTTGTCTAGCCCACTCCAAAGTGCGGCCTCGAGCCCCGGCGCGACCGTCTTGCGGACCGAATCCGAGAGGAAACGCCAGTAAGTAGTCCGTATCAGGCCGAGCAGTTGCTGTGTGATGAGTTCATCGGACTCGGTGTCGAGGCTGGCCAAGGCACGGTCGAGGAAGACGAGGGGTGCCACGTGGCCGGCCAGGAGTTCCTCCCAGAGCGTTACCCATGCGGTGCTTCTTAGCACTGGTTCGGGAAAGGAAGATGCCCGGGCCAGCAGCGCCGAGCGACTCGCCGAGTCGAGCGCGAAGCGTCCGTAGCTGAGGCCGTCAGCACCGGGGAGGACCCATTCCGGTTGATCCGGACGTGCAAGCTTTTTGGTGGCTTCATCACCGGAGAGTCGAACGGTCTCCGTCACAATGGTATCCGTGTACCCGAGTGCTACCCCGACTTGTTGGGTCCAGTGGAGGCCGCGACCCGGACTCGGGTCTCTCTGTACGAGCGTGAGTCGGCCATCAGACCATGTTGCTCCGATTTGAGGACGGAGCGGTTCCTCGACCCATGCTCGGCTCCATGCCGCGAGGTCTTCGTCCGAGAGGCCATCGAGGATCGCGATCAAGTCGGGCCAGGTGGCGTTGCCATAGCGGTAACGGTCGAGGTAGGCACGAAGACCGTTCCGAAACGTGGTGTCTCCGGTCAGCCGTTCCAGATGGCGCATCACGATCGGAGCCTTCTGATAGATGATCGCGCCATAGAGCGACCCGGCCTGGCGCAGGTTCTCGAGTTCCTGGCGGATCGGATTCGCACCAAGCGTACGATCGACACCATAGGCCGTTGGGTGATGAGCCAGCAGGAAGCGGAGGTCGTGATTCACATCTGGAAAGGACGGTTGGACGATCTTTGCGGCCATGAAATTCGCGAACACTTCCTTCATCCACACATCGGAAAACCATTTCATCGTGACGAGGTCGCCGAACCACATATGGGCCGTCTCGTGTGCGATCAGACTGGCTCGACCGAGATATTGGTTCTGCGTGGCGGAGGGATCCAGGAAGAGCGAACTCGCCCGATACCAGACGGCTCCCGGGTGCTCCATTCCTCCGAACTGAAAGGATGGGACGGCAAAGAAGGCGACCTTCTCGAAGGGGTAGGGAATGCCAGTGTAGTCCTCCAGCCAGCGGAGGGCGGTCGCATGGAGGTCAAAGATGGCGTCGAGGTTGCGAGTCACCTTCACCGTATCGGTCTCGCGGTGGAACAACTGGAGCGTTCGGCCATCGCGCACCGCTTCTTCGACAAAGAAATGACCGGCCGCGAAGGTGAAGAGGTAGGTAGAGAGTGGCTTCGATTCTGCGAACCTGAGGGTTGCACCCGTATCGGTTGAGTCCCGAGAGAGCAGTGACCCGTTGGCAAGAGCGCGCCAGCCAGGTGGCACATCAAGGGTGAGACTCCACTTCGCCTTGAGGTCGGGCTGATCGAAACTGGGAAACGCGGTCGCGGCTCGGTCGGGAACGAAGAGCGCGTAGAGAAACTCTTCGTTTCGATTGAGTGCTTCATTGCCGGCCGTGAAGTCGAGCGAAATCGTATTGGCCCCGAACGTGAATGCACGGGCCGGAAGAACGATATGACCGGGGGTCAGGCGCGGCATGATTGGGGCGTCGTTTACCGTGACCGCAGCAACGCTCGCCGAGTCTCCTCGAAAGTCGAGAATGACATCATCACCTAATCCAGAGAGGGTGAAGGCGAGCTGAACCGAACCACGAATTGATTCATCGCGGTTCTCGGGAATCCTGAAGTGCAGGTCGTAACTGAGGTCGGCAATCTGTGATGCTCGATCCTGAGCCAACTCGAGCGAGACTCCGTTGTCGGGGTCGGGTCGCCCGGGTTGGCAGGAACCCAGTCCCACCAAGGTCAAGATCAGCGCGAGGGTACGGTCGTGGGCCATGAGGGGTCCTGATGACGGGAGACCAAAGTAAGCCCCGGGAGACTGGGCCTGCCAAGAAGAGACGAGTATCATCCGGTATCGCAACTCGAACAGGATCCCGGAGATGAAACTGTCCGGTGCCGCCTTGATGGTTTCAGCCCTCGCGGTATCCCTGGCCCACGCACAGAAGGCGGGGGACCGTGCGACCCAAGCCGTCCCGGGGACATCGATCGAGTTCGCTCTGGTGTTCGTCCCCGGGGGCACGTTTCGGATGGGGAGTCCAGTCGACGAGGGTGGTCGGGATCTTGACGAGGGTCCCACACACTCCGTCCGGCTCTCTCCCTTCTGGATGACGACATACGAAGTCACTCACAATCAGTTCGGCCCCTTCCGATATCGGCGTCTCGACTCATCCGAAGGATCGATATCAGCCGTCCCTTACGACGCGGATGCCGTCACGCGACCCAGCCCACCCTATGAAGATCCCGCGCACGGCATGGGGAAGGAGGACCATCCGGTTGTCGGGATGACGCGTCTTGCCGCCCTACGGTATGCCAGGTGGCTCTCGAGAAAGACAGGGAGACTCTTCCGACTCCCGACCGAAGCCGAATGGGAATATGGATGCCGAGCGGGTTCGTCGACGGCCCATGGGTTTGGGGACGACACGACTGTCGTGGGCGATTTCGCGTGGTACGAGGGCAATAGTGGGGGCGTGTATCACCGAGTGGGGCTCAAGAGTCCCAATGGGTGGGGGCTCCACGATATGCACGGGAACGTGGCCGAGTGGGTGATGGATACGTATGATGAAGGATCCTATGCGGCATTCCCTGACAGTACACGGCTGTTCGATCCGCTGGCCGGTGATCCGTCACGCGGTCGTGGGTTGGTACGTGGCGGAGCCTTCGATGACGAAGTTGCTCGGCTCAGGTGCGCGGAACGATTCCCGGAGACCCCCGCGTGGAAACGCCGAGACCCCCAGATCCCGAAGAGCAGGTGGTGGAATACCGATTCTCCGCACGTGGGTTTTCGACTCGTGAGTCCGGCCGCGGCCTTCGGTTTGGAAGAAATCGAGAGCTACTGGAAGCGCATCTTGGGTGACCTGCCGGAAGATTCCTAGGAGGAACGATGGATAGACGAGATTTCGTGAAGGCGGGAACCGCCGTGGCGGTTGGAGGAGTCGTGACCAGCGCCTTTCCCACTCCAGTCCGGGCCGCACCTGCCACCGCGGATGCAATCAGAGTGGGGCTCATCGGCTGCGGTGGGCGCGGGACCGGGGCCGCGGTCCAGGCATTGAGTACCGTCCAGGATGTCAAACTGGTCGCCATGGCCGACGCGTTTCGTGACAAGGTGGACGGTTGCCTCCAGACTCTGACGGCTCCGGAACGCGAGGAGTGGCTCGGTGGGAACATCGACCTTCGACCTCGCATCGACGTGCCGGAGGAGCGACGGTTCTCCGGGTTCGACGCTTACAAACAGGTCATCCCACTGGTCGATGTGGTGATTCTGACCACGCCGCCAGGGTTTCGTCCGCTTCACTTCGAGGCATCCGTCGCGGCCGACAAGCAGATCTTCATGGAGAAACCTGTCGCGACCGATGGCCCGGGCATTCGTCGGGTCCTTGCCGCGGCCCAACTGGCCAAAGAGAAGAAACTCAACGTCGTGGTCGGTCTTCAGCGTCACTATCAGACCGTGTACCGCAAATGGGTGGATCGTCTTCACGCCGGAATGATCGGCGACATTCTGCTCGGTCGTGTGTACTGGAACAGCGGCGGTGTGTGGGTGCGACCTCGGCAGCCGGGTCAGACCGAGATGGAGTACCAGATGCGGAACTGGTACTACTTCAACTGGCTCTGTGGCGATCACATCGTCGAGCAACACATCCACAACATCGATGTCGGTAACTGGGTCATGAACGGGCACCCCGTGCGCGCCCAGGGTCAGGGAGGACGACAGGTCCGGACAGGGAAGGACCACGGTGAGATCTTCGACCACCACTTCGTCGAGTTTGAGTATCCAAATGGGAGCCGGATCCTGAGCCAGTGCCGTCACATTCCTGACACGATGTCCCGGGTTTCGGAGGCCTTTCACGGAACGAACGGCACCGCCCCGAAACCTGGCCTGATACTCTCGCAAACAGGCCAAACCCTGTTCGAACACGATGACGCAGAAGACCCCAACCCCTATCAAGTGGAGCATGACGAACTCTTCGCCGCCGTCGCGGCAGGTGAGTACAAGTACGCGGATGCAGACCGTGGGGCCATGGCGACGATGACGGCCATCATGGGGCGGATGGCGACCTACTCGGGGCAGGTGGTCACGTGGGATGAGGCCATTGGTTCGGACCTCGACCTGATGCCGGAGACGTTTTCCTGGGATGCCAAACCACGAAGCTTGCCCGATGCGGAGGGACGATACCCGATTCCCATGCCGGGAGTCACGCGGGCATTCTAGGGGGGAAGATGCGATCGTTTCTCCTGATCGGGCTGGCTGCTCTCACGAGCGGTCAGTTGCCGGCGCAGGGGGTGGAGCGATTCGAGTTCAGCGAGCCACATATGGGCGCGACGTTCCGGATCGTGCTCTACGCCGAAAACGAGACGCTTGCTCGAGCGGGGGCGATGACGGCCTTCACCCTCATCTCGCGACTGGACTCGCTGTTCAGTGACTATCGCGCCGACAGCGAAATATCTCTCCTCACTTCCGAACCGGGCCTTGGGAAGTCGTTGCCGATCAGTTCAGAACTCTGGACCCTCTTGCGGGTGGCACAGGAATGGTCACGCAAGACCGCCGGGGCGTTCGACGTCACCATCGGTCCCCTCAGCAAACTGTGGCGCTGGTCCGTTCGGCGAGGTGAACTTCCCGATGCAGCGCGCGTCGAGGCGGCCCGAGACAGAGTCGGACACCGACTGCTCTGCGTGAACCCCGACGTGGCAGCCGTTCGGTTCCTCAGGGAAGGAATGAGTTTGGACCTCGGAGGTATTGCCAAGGGATTTGCTGCTGATGCCGCCGTTGCTGAACTTGCCCGCATGGGTATCCACTCCGTGTTGGTGGATGCCGGAGGAGATTTGGCCCTTGGGGATGCACCCCCAGGGGAGTCAGGATGGCGGATCGCGCTTCCCCAGCCGGAGGGAGGGACCCTGATGTTGACCCATGCCGGAGTGGCCACGTCCGGGGATGCGTACCGGTGGCTGGAGTTCAATGGCGTGCGTTACTCCCACATCATCGATCCTGCCACAGGTCTCGGCGTTCCAGATGCGCCTGTCGTGGTCGTCATTGCCGCCGACGCAACCTCTGCCGACGTCCTTGCCTCATCCCTCACCGTGTTGGGGTTTGATGATCGCGTCGCCCTGCTCAGGACGATTCCCCGTGTTGCCGCGCGGATTTCAGGACCGGAGGGCTATCAAACGAGGAACTTTCCCCAGACGCCCGGAGCGAATCGATGAAGCGACGCCAATTCCTAGGAGCAACCGCGGCCGCGGGTGGGCTTGTCACCCTTGGCGGTCCTACCGCCGCGGCAACCTCCTTCCAGACAAGGCAGCCATTCCGACTCGATTATGCGCCCCACTTCGGCATGTTTCGCGAACACGGCGGCGGCGATTGGCGGGGAGAGCTGCGGTTCATCGCCGAGCAGGGTTTCCGATCGCTCGAAGACAACGACATGAAAAAGCGACCGGCGAAGGAGCAGGAGGAGATCGGGGGAGAGATGTCACGCCTGGGACTTCGAATGGGAGTCTTCGTGGCCCACACCATCTATTGGCAGGAGCCCAACCTGGCCAGTGGCCGTGAGGACCGACGCGCTGAGTTCCTGGCCGAGATCAGGGAGTCGGTCGAAGTGGCAAGGAGGGTCAACGCCAAGTGGATGACCGTGGTCCCTGGCCACGTTGATCTTCGGCTTCATCACGACTACCAGACCGCGAATGTGATCGAGTCGCTCAAGCGTGCGGCGGCGATCCTGGAACCCCATGGATTGGTGATGGTCCTCGAGCCGCTCAACCCCCGCAACCATCCCGGATTGTTCCTCAAGGGCATCCCGCAAGCCTGGCAGATTTGCCGGGCGGTAGACAGTCCGGCCTGCAAGATCCTCGACGACCTCTATCACCAGCAAATTACGGAAGGGAACCTGATCCCCAACATCGATGCGGCGTGGGACGAGATCGGCTATTTCCAGATCGGTGACAATCCGGGTCGCAAGGAACCCACCACGGGGGAGATCAACTTCACCAACGTCTTCCGCCACATTCGGGAGAAGGGGTACACCGGTATTCTTGGCATGGAACATGGCAATTCGCAGCCCGGCCGTGACGGGGAACTGGCAGTCATCAGGGCATACCGGGCGGTAGATTCGGGATGACCATCGGGGGTCTGAGGCTCCCTGGCGGGGGTGGCCAGGTTGCCCTCGATTGCAAATTTGGCGGCTAAACGGTAAGCTCGAAAATCGGGAATCCACATGACCACCGGGGCAAACCAATGACCACACTTCGTATCAACGGCCAAACTCACACCGTCGACGTCCCCGAGGATACTCCCCTTCTCTGGGTCCTGCGTGAGACGCTTGGCATGACCGGAACCAAGTTCGGGTGTGGGATGGCGCTCTGCGGCGCCTGCACCGTGCACTTGGACGGCGAAGCTGTCCGCTCCTGCATTCTCGCGGTAGGCGGACTTACCGAGGACATGGAGATCAGGACCATCGAGGGACTCAGCGACGACGGGAGTCACCCGGTCCAGCAGGCGTGGATCGAGGAGCAGGTTCCCCAATGCGGGTACTGCCAATCCGGTCAGATCATGAGTGCCGTCGCGCTGCTGGAGAAGAATGGCAACCCGAGTGATTCCGACATCGACGCGGCGATGGCGGGGAACATCTGCCGCTGCGGAACCTATCAGCGCATCAGACGGGCGATCCATAAGGCCAGTGGAGGTGCACGATGACCAGCACCTTCTCTCGCCGTGAGTTTCTGGTGACCGGCATCAGCGCCGGTGCGGGGCTGACCATTGCGATGCAATTGGGATGCTCACCTGCCGGCCCCTCGGGCCCGGTAACGACACCCTTTGTGCCAAACGCCTTCCTCAAGGTGAGTACCGACGGCTCGGTGACGGTCGTGTGCGGTTTCTCCGAGATGGGCCAGGGGGTGCTCACTGCCGTCCCGCAGCTGGTGGCTGAAGAGCTGGATGTGGAATGGTCGAAGGTGAGTGTGGAGCAGTCACCGGCCGGTGAAGCGTATTTCAACCCCGCGTTCGGGATCCAGGGAACCGGCGGCAGCTCGATGGTTCGTGGTTCCTGGACCCAACTGCGCGAGGCGGGTGCCAAGGCACGCGCCATGTTGGTCACGGCCGCTGCCGCGCGCTGGGGTGTGTCGATCGATGAATGTCGTACTGAGGCGGGGAACGTCATGCGACGGGGGTCGCGTGACAGACTGAGCTATGGGGATCTCGCGGAAGAGGCCGCGTCGTTACCGGTGCCCGAGACGGTCACCCTCAAGGATCCCGCCGATTTTCTGATTCTCGGCAAGGCCGTGCCGCGCCTCGACGTGCCAGACAAGGTGACTGGGAAGGCGGGATTCGGGATCGACGTTCAGGTGCCTGGGATGCTGGTGGCCGTTGTCGCGCGCTGTCCGGTGTTTGGGGGCAAGGCGGCTCGGTGGGACGAGGCCGCCGCCCTCGCAGTTCCCGGGGTGCGTCACGTGGTGACCATCACGAGCGGTGTGGCCGTTGTCGCCGATGGGTACTGGGCTGCCCGAAAGGGCCGTGATGCTCTGGCCGTCCAATGGGACGAGGGGTCGAACGCAGCCCAATCCAGCGCACGAATTTCAGCCGAGTTGGCAAGCCTCGTGCGCCGGAAGGGTATCGAGGTCCGTCGAGAAGGGGCTGGTTCCGCCGCCCAAGCAGGTACGACCGTCGAGGCGGTCTATGAAGTACCCTTTTTGGCCCATGCTTGCATGGAGCCGATGAACGCGACCGCTCATGTCGAAGCCGACCACGTGACTTTTTGGGGGCCGATTCAGTTCCAGTCGGACCCAGGGGGTGCTTTCGGCGGGGGAGCGCGCGAGATGGCGGCTCGGATCGGGGGGGTATCGACCGATCAGGTCACGGTTCACACGACGATGCTGGGAGGAGGGTTCGGTCGGAGGTTCTTCCTCGATTTCGCGGCCGAAGCGCTGGAGTGCTCCAAAGCCACCGGTACGCCAGTGAAGGTCGTCTGGTCGCGTGAGGATGACGTCCAGCACGACTTCTATCGTCCTGCCTCGATGGCCTGGTTCCGCGGCACGGTGGCCGATGGGACCCCGGTGTCGTGGGTCAACCGCGTGGCGTGTCCCGCGATCCTCCCTGGCCCGCCGGGCGGCCTCGATGACAGTTCGGTGGAGGGCTTGGCGAACTTCCCCTACCGCATCCCCAATGTGCTGGTCGAGGGGCACAACCCGGCCTTGGGAGTCCCAACGGGGTTCTGGCGATCAGTCGGCTCTTCACAAAACGCGTTCTTCTCCGAGTGCTTCATTGATGAGTTGGCCGCTGCTGCGGGTAAGGATCCGTTCGAGTTCCGCCGCGACCTCCTCGACAACGCTCCACGCCACAAGCGGGTCCTTGAGACAGCGGCGGAGCGAGCCGGCTGGGGGACGCCACTCCCGGAGGGCCGGGCCAGGGGAATCGCGGTGGCGGAGTCGTTCGGGAGCTACGTCGCACAGGTGGCGGAAGTGTCGATGAACGATGGTGTACCCCGGGTGCACCGGGTCGTCGTGGCCATTGACTGTGGTCCGATCGTCAACCCCGACATCATTGCCGCCCAGATGGAAAGCGGGGTTGTCTTCGGGCTCACTGCCGCCCTCTATGGGAAGATTGCCATCGAGGGTGGACGAGCGGTTCAGGCGAACTTCGATACCTACCAGATGTTACGTGTCCAGGAGATGCCGGTGGTCGAAGTGCACATCGTGCCCAGTACTGATGCTCAGGGCGGTGTTGGCGAGCCGGGGACACCCCCGATTGCGCCGGCGGTGGTGAATGCGATTGCCGCACTCACCGGTGAGCGGATCAGGAGACTCCCGATCGTCAGCTAGTGGTCGTCGTCGTCTACTTCCCTCCGGGGAGAATCCGCGGAGACCTGGTCGCCAGGTCGGGCTTCCGGGTGGCTGATCCGTCCGCCGAGATTGGCAACCCATGCCATCAGGAGCGTTGCGATCACCGCAACCGCGAAGGTGAGGCGCAGTAACCCGCGCGAAAGCTCACGAGCGCCCCTCCCCAGCCAGAGAGCACCTATGCTCAGGAGTCCGGCGAGCCCGGCCGTCAGGAGGGCAAACAGGGCATTCTCTTCGTGACTGTGGATGAAAGAGTCTACGTCGCGCAGCCTGTCCTCGACGATGTCCTCCGCCTCGTGGCCGGTCAGGAACGCCCCGGCTGCGGCGACCGCCGCGCCGGCGAGGACAACCAACCCCACTTGTTGGAGGAGGCGATTCTCACGGAGTAATCCGAGACCCAGCAGGACCGTCCCAAACGCGACACCCAGGACGGGCACATGGTTCAGCATCAGGTGGAGGTGGGCTGCGTTCATATGGTCTGCCTGGGGGCTGGAGGAGCCTCCAGCATATGGCTCGGCGACGTAACGCAGAATGAAATCTCGATGAAAGGGGTCATTCGGCCGGAGCCCCGAACGCCTCCAGTTGTAACCCCTCCAGGCTCAATGGGTCGAGAGTGACCCTGCCGTAGCGCGCCACCCAATGAAGGTGGGCTCCTGTGACTCGCCCCGTCGCACCGACCCGTCCAATCGGTGTTCCGGCCCGCACCGTGTCTCCGACGGTCACGAGTGCCTCACTCAGGTGCATGTAGGCCGTAACCAGTCCGGCGCCGTGGTTGAGATAGACCACGTTGCCCCCATAGTAGAAGCGATCGACCAGGGCCACGACACCTCTGTTCGGTGCGCGCACGACTTCTCCGGTCGTACCCGCCAAGTCGACGCCCAGATGCCGACTCTGGATCACGCCGTTGAATTCCCGTCCGGTTCCATATCGGCTCGTGACCCTCGTACTACGTGGTCGAGCGAAGGGAGCGCTCCACATCCGGCGCGTGGCGAGAGCCTCATCCGACACCTCTCCAGCCCGTGCAATCTCCCGTTGCACGCGGGCGGCGAGGGCCGAGTCAGGGCGAGCCGAGAAGCGAGGGGCCACGCTCAGGCGCTCAACGACAAAGTCGGACGGGTGCACCGGGAGGTAGACCATCGTGTCGACCACGACGCCATCGGCACCTTCCAGGTCGAGGGTCAGGGGAATGCTGTCCGTCGCGGACACTGGGATGCCCGCCAGCCCCATCCACAGCCCCAGCGAGTCTCTTTCGAAAATGACCGTCTGTCCTCCGAGCGTCCCGTGCAGCGAACGGATCGTGCTACTCCTTGGACTCACCGTCAATTGGAGGAACGATCCGGGTTTGGGTTCAACCGGGAGAAAGGCCACATCGATCTCGAGGGCAGGACCGCCAGTGTCCAGTCCACCGAGCAACAAGACGGTCAGAGCAAGCGCACTTCCTCGGTGGGGTCCAGGCATCGTCATGGCTTAAAGATATCAGGGCTAGTCCAACCAACCCTTTGCTGAACTAAGTATACGGTGTATACTGCCATGGCCACCCCTGCTCGTGGCCATCACAATCTTCCTGGAGTTCCCATGGCCGGTAGCGACCTCTTCACCGGATCCCTCGACATCCTGATTCTCAAGTCGCTCAACTGGGGCCCTCTCCACGGTTATGCCATCGGCAAGTGGATTCGGCAATGGACGACGGAGGTGCTGCCGGTGCAAGAAGGGGCTCTGTATCCGGCGTTGCATCGAATGGAGCGCAAGGGGCTCCTCGAGGAGGAGTGGGGCGTGACCGAAACCAACCGGGAGGCCAAGTTCTATCGTCTCACTCGGGAGGGACGGAAGCAGCTGAAGACCGACGTGATCAGATGGAAGACCTATGCACAGGTGATGTCCAGAGCGCTCGCCGCGGCGCAGCCCTAGGAGGCCCGATGAGTCGGAGATTCCGCTTTGGCCCGAGGGCCAAGGACATAGACGCCGACGTACGCCGAGAGATAGAGGCTCACCTCGAGCAGCGGGCAAAGGAATTCGAACGTGAGGGGATGAGCCTGGAGCAAGCTCGGAACGCTGCCCTCACCGCGTTTGGCGATCGGGAGGAGATCGAAGCCAAGGTGCGGGCGTTGCGCGACACGACGGTCAGGCAGCAGCGTCGTCGTCTCTGGTTCGACGATATCCGACTCGATACGCGCATGGCTCTCAGAAGTCTCCTGAAGAGTCCCACCTTCACCGTGGTCGCCCTGCTCACCCTCGGGCTCGGTATTGGGGCGAACACCGCAGTCTTCAGCGTCCTCCGTTCGGTCATTCTCCGACCGCTTCCATACCCCGATTCGGATCGGCTGGTACAGATCTGGACCGACCATCGTGCTCGCGGTCGTGCGGAACCCGAGTGGCTCACTCCGCCGCAATACGAGGCCTATGTGAGCCAGAACCGCACCTTCGAGTTCGTGGCGGGATACCAGGGCTGGGGGCCGAATCTGACGGGAGAAGGGAATCCCGAGGCGATCGCCGGCGGTGCGGTCAGCGCGGACTTCCTCAACGTGCTCGGAGTCCCACCGGCCTTGGGGAGGGGCTTCCTCCCGTCAGACGACGATCCCAACGCGGAGCAGGTCGTCATCCTGAGCGATGCTCTCTGGAAGCGACGCTTCAACGCCGATCCCAAGATTCTCGAAGCGGGCATTCAGCTCAACGGCGAAATCTGGACCGTGATCGGTGTCATGCCGGAGTCATTCCACCCTCCGCAACAGTGGGAAATTCTGCGAACCCTCCGGCTTCCATCACCCAACCCCTGTGGTCACGGTTGCATTGTGATGCAGGCGATTGGTCGACTCCAACCTGGTGTCACGGTTGCCCAGGCCCAGGTGGATCTCCAGGCAATTACCGAGAGGATGACGGCAGAGGCCCCTCAGGAATATGAAGGTGTGGGCTCGTGGCTGGTTCCATTGCACGATCAGGTAACCGGACCGGTCCGTCCTGCACTCTTTGCGCTCTTTGGGGCCGTCCTCTTCGTCATGCTTCTCGCGTGTGTCAATCTCGCGAGCCTGATGCTCGTGCGCGCGGGTTCGCGAGGACGGGAGTTCGGGCTTCGCGCGGCGCTCGGTGCCGGTCGGGGACGGATTGTGCGGCAGCTGTTGACGGAGAGCCTCGTCCTGGCGGTCATGGGAGGCCTCGTTGGACTCATGATGGGTTGGATCGGTACGCGGGTTCTCGCCAGGATGATTCCTTCAGGTATCCAATCCGTCCAACAGATCCGGCCAGACGGAATAGTGGTCGCGTTCACCGTTGGGCTCGCCCTCCTCGCGGGGGTGGTCTTCGGTATTGTCCCGGCTCTCCAGACGGCACGTGCCGACCTCATGGGGGTCCTGCGCACTGCCCACGCCCAGGGGAGCCGACGGCTTGGAGTTCTCAGGCGGGGGCTGGTCGCCGCGGAACTCGCGATCGCTCTTGTCCTCCTCGTTGGTGCCGGACTCTTGCTTCGTACCTTCCTGTCGCTTCAGCAGACGGATCTCGGCTTCCGCACCGATGGAATCGTCACCGCAGGGATCTTCTTTACCCCGGCCCGGTACCAGGTAATCGAACGCGTCGATGGGGCCCTCGACGACCTGTTGCAGGGTCTTCGGGCTCACCCATCGGTCAGTGCGGTGGAAGTTGCGGATATCCCACCCCTCGCCCCCGGCGGGGATCAGGACATGACCTTATTGGCGGATGGTCTCCTTCCGCCTGATGGCCAGCGACCTTCGGGGATCTGGTTCCGCCGGGTATCCCATGGCTATCTGTCGCTGCTTGGGGTACAACTGCTGGAAGGCCGCCTGTTCGGGCCCGAAGATCGAATGGGGACGGAGCGGGTGGCCGTCATCACGCGCGAGACCGCCCGCCGACTGTGGCCCACTCAAGACGCCGTGGGGAGGTTCGCCACGACCAGTACCGACCCTGAGGCGACACGGGTGCGGATCATTGGGGTGATTGGCGATCTACGTCACGATGGACCGATGGTCCCCATCAAACCGCAGGTCTTCCTCTCTCTCGAGCAGTTCCGAACCCGCGGCGCGACGCTGCTCCTCACACCGGAGAATGATCGTGGCGCCGCCATTGGGGCGCTCCGTTCAACGCTTAACGAGATCGATGCTGACATGCCTCTCGTGGGGATCACCTCCCTCGACGAGCGATACGCCGCAGCGACCCAATTGCCCCGTTACTTCGCGACCATCCTGAGTGCCTTCGCGGCCGCCGCGCTTCTGCTCTCGGTGATAGGCGTCTACGGAATGATGGCGTATTCGGTGAGTCAGCGACGTCAGGAAATTGGAGTACGACTGGCGCTGGGGGCACGACCAGAAGGAGTGCTCACCCTGATCATGGGTGAGGGCGCTCGACTCGCCCTCCTCGGACTGGGTGCGGGAATTGTGCTTGCGGCACTCAGCACTCGGCTCTTGCAGGCCAACCTGTATGGGGTAGGGAAGTTCGATGTTCCAACGTTCGCCGTGGTCTCTCTGATCCTGGTCGCCTCGGCCCTTCTCGCCTGCTGGATTCCCGCCCGGCGGGCGGGTGCCGTGGATCCAGTCATCGCACTGCGGGAGGAGTAGCGCTACTGCTCGTTGAGTGATTGGAGCGGGCTGACCCGCGTCGCTCGCCGAGCCGGGACGGCCATGGCGAGCAGAGCCACAGCGCAGAGCAGGACGGCAACCACCGCGAGGACCGCGGGATCGGTTGGCGCTACTCCGAACAGCATGCTTCTCAGGAGACGTGTGCTCAAGAGGGCTCCGGCCAATCCCATGCCGATTCCGAGGAGGACCGGGCCCCCTCCCGACCGCATCAACCACTCGAGAATGTCCCGCCGGGAGGCACCGAAGGCCATTCGAATGCCGATCTCTCGGGTGCGCATCCCCACAAGATAGGAGGTCACACCGTACACTCCCACGGCGGCGAGGAGGAGGGCCAGGACCGCGAAGAGGCCGAAGAGTGTCGAGTGAAACCGGGGTGTGGCCAGGGAACGCTCGACGACTGCTTCCATCGTACTCTCGCTGGTGACCGGCAGATCTGGTGCTGCACGCCAGATGCTTTGACGGATGGTGTTCAGGCTGACTGAACCGTGGGTTCGCACCATCACATGCATGGAGGCTGGCCAAGTGTCCTGAGCGAATGGGACGTAGGCTTCAACCCGCGGCGCTCGGGACAAGGAGTTCTGATGGACGTCGGCAACGACGCCGACGACGGTGAACCACAACGACCCGTCGTCCCAACTCACCTCTCGCCCCACCGCGTTCTCGCCCGGCCACATGGCCTTCGCCATGGCCTCGTTGACCAATCCGACTGGGGCGGCATCAGATCGATCGGTCTCCTCGAGGTATCTGCCCGCCTGCAGGTTGATCCGCATGGTCGAGAAGTAGTCCGGAGTCACGATCCGGTAGCTCACGAGGAGGGGGCGCTTGTCATCGGGCACCGGGGATCCATCAGGTGAGATACCGACGCCCATGTTCCCTGGGGTCATCGGTCTGACCTGGATGGCGCCAACATTCTCGACACCAGCGATGGAAGCAATTGATGCCTCGACCGAAGTGAGGAGCAATCGACGATCCTCTTCCGTCGGGTACCGGTCCGGGGATGGTGTCACGGTGAGGGTGATGAGGTCGTGTTGATCAAAGCCCGGGTCGACCCGACCAAGCGAGGCCAGGCTCTTGAGGAAGAGTCCCGCCGAGGATACGAGGATGAGACACAGCGCGAATTCTGCCCCGACCAAGATCCGATTGAGTTGGAGGCGATGCTGACCGCCGGTAGTGGTGCGCGTGGCCTCACGGGCCTCGCGGCCCGTCGCTTGTCCCGAGCGGAGAGTGGGAAGCAGGCCAAACAGCACCACCGCTGCCAGGGAGACCAGGAGCGTGAAACCAAGCACTGTGCCATCGAGGGTAATGGCCTCGGTGCGGACGATCGATGCGGGGAGAATCGACAGCAGGACAGGAATCACCAGGAATGCCGCGGTCGCTCCGAGCACACCACCACCCAGTCCGATCAGGAGGCTTTCGGAGACGAGCAATCGGATGATGCGCCATCGATCGGCGCCTAGAGCCCGGCGAATCGCCAATTCGGATTCCCGGGAGGCCAGTCGTGCAAGCATCAGGTTGGCGATGTTCACGCACCCGATGACGAGGACCATGAGAACCGCAACGAGGAGGAGCCAGAGGGCCCGATCTACGCCACCGACTCTCCAGTCATGTTCCCCAACCACTCGTGCGCTCTCAGCCTCATCGGGGTGGATGTACCCCTGCTCGTCTGAGGCCGCGAGGCGCGCGAGAATCGGTTGAAGTTCGCTGGTCGCCGCCTGGATCGTTCGACCCGCCGACAACCTTGCCACGAGGAGATACTGGGCCATGTCCGTGTACTCATGGCTCCCCGGCTCGATGGCAATTGGCACGAGGACATCTGAGTCCCATTCGAAGGGCCGATAGTCGGGTGGTGTGATTCCGACGATCGTACGCGCTGACCGACCTACGCCTCCGAGTGGCAGGGTACGACCGATGATGTCTGGGTCTCCTCCAAAGCGGCGCTGCCACAGCCGGTGGCTCAGGATGGCGACCGGAGGTGCTCCTGACCGCGAATCAGCCTCATCGAACGGGCGTCCGGCTACCGGTGGGACGCCGAACACAGAGAAATGTTGCGCTCCGACTATCGTGGCGGGGACGAGTTCAGGCGTGCCAATACCCGTCAAGGTGAGGCTTGTCGGAGAAGCGCCTGCGAGGGCGTCGTAGGTCTTGGCCTGACGAGTGATCCCATCGATCTGACGTGCAGTGAGTGATTCGCCACTCCACACCCGCACGATCTTGTCCGAGTCGGGGAAGGGGAGTGGGCGAAGCAAGACGCCGTTCACCACTGAGAACATTGCGGAGTTCGCGCCAATGCAGAGGGCGAGAGTCCCCAACGCTACGAACGTGAAGGTCGGTGTTCGGCGAAGCCCTCGCAGCGCGTAACGAAGATCTGAGAGAATGAGGCGGATCATGGGAGACCGATCGTGTTGGGAGCCAGTTCACGTGTGTTAGATGCGCCGTCCACGTCCTGGGTTGCGTACCTACAACGGCAACCATCCCAGCTGACCTCGTGGTGTCCCGACGTAGAGATAGGAACCAAATCGCCCATAGACAGGGAGCTCCTGCCCCCGGATGACCCGTGCCGTTTCCGGTGCGCCGCCGACCGGTCCACTGAGGAGTGGGGCTTCTTCCGCGACGACCGTGGTCTCGATGGGCTGCTCGGCCGACTCCGTCACGCTGGCCGCGACAAACCCCCGGGTCCCGTCGGGCAGCGTGACACGGTACCAGGTGCCGGTGCCCCCTTCCACCCGCATCTGCGTGTGGAGAGGCAGTTCTGCGTCCGGTCGTCCGCGTACCGACGGTTGACTCCGAAGACGCGCGTCCGATCGACTTACCCGCACCAGGCTGCCGATCACCGCCAGATCTCCGCTGAAACTGCCCGGATCCGTTGGAGGTTGGTAGAGCGCCGGGTAAGGATCGGAGGGCCCGACGCCACGCTCATAGATCCCGAAGTGCAGATGAGGCCTGGTGGTTCGGGCATTGCCGGTGTTGCCCACGAGGCCGATGGTGTCACCTGCCTCGACGGTGCGGCCCCGCGTGACGAGCCGAGCGTCTAGATGCGCGTAGTAATGCCGTCGGCCGAGTTCGTCCCGGAGCCATATCACCTTCCCACCCAATCGATTGTCGCGTGTACTCGTAATGGTTCCCTTGGCCGCTGCCACGACGGGAGTCCCGCGGGGCGCGAAGATGTCCACTCCGTGATGATCGCGCCTCCCCCCGTCTCGCGAATCTCCAAACACGCTCTGGATCGCCGTGGTATCTCTGCCCGACACTGGGAAAGCGAGTGTGGCGAAGGTCTGGACCGTCACGACGTATTGCCCACCGCGGAGGAGTTCGGGTTGAATGCGGAGGAGATAGTCCCCATTGCGACGGACGACATAGTCGAGGGTGGTGGACAAGCTATCGGCGCTCGAAACCAGGATCGGGCGACTCGCCGAATCGCGTTTGAAGAAGAGGTCAAGGAACACGTGGTAGCTCGAGTCACCTTTCAGCTCGAAGCTGGTCGTGAGGCGTTGCCCCCGCTTGAGGTTCAGTCGGTAGCCCCGTGCGTGCGCGGCGCGGGGGTCGAGGTAGCTCACCTCTTCGTACGGGGCCCTCACTTCGACGGCCTCCTCGAGCACCCGTACCGATGCTTCGATCCAGTCTTTCCCCAGGGCGGTCTGGTCGAGACCGATCTGTTGTAGCCGCTCGACATATCGTTCATGAGGAGTCTCGGATCGCAGCATTTCAGCGATCCGCGTACCAGTACACCCCGTCGCCAGGAGGAGCGACGCCAATACGACAGGCAGGATGCGTCCGTTCGGCAGCGAGAAGTTCAGCTCTTCCTCCGGTGACAAATGACCATGAATGTCTCGTCTTGGAATAGTACGGTACTTCAGCCAGGTTTGTTGCCTGGAGCAGCCCGGCGATCTCCCGTGGCAACATCGGCGTGTTGCGGCCCGTAGAGTAATCAAACCCAACTCTCACGGAGAAGTATGGTGCGAAGACGGCTCCTGCCCATCGGTCCCTTCCTTGCTGATGACATCCGTCTCGCGTACGATCTCCGGTTCCAGATCGTATCGCCGGGAGGTCGATGAACGTGCACGCCACTCCGCTCGACCTGGTGACCCTCATGAGGCGAGCGCTTTTCGCCATCCTGGCGTTTGCCATGGTGGGTACCGTCGTGGAGCTCGTGCTGCTGGAACACACCGAGGACGTCTGGCAGTGGATTCCGATCTTCCTCATCCTGCTCGCCATCCTGATACAGGTTTGGCTCGTGGTTTCTCCTAGTCGTTGGGGTGTGCTCGCCTTGCGTGGAGTCATGGCGGCCTTTCTCGCCGCCGGAACCCTGGGCCTCATTCTCCATTTCACCGGGAATGCCGAATTCGAATTGGAGATGTATCCTTCTCTGACTGGATTCGAACTCTTTCGCGAAGCCATCGGGGGCGCAACACCCACATTGGCACCGGGCGTGATGCTACAGCTCGGGTTGCTTGGGTTGCTCTATACTTTTCGGCATCCCGAATTGAAGCGCGGCGCGGGAGACAAACCCTCAGCACGAGACGAGTGACGTAATGACCCTACCCGAACGCATCCGAAACACCTGGGCCGGCCTGGGACTTGCCGCAGCGCTTGTAGTTCCTTCCGCTCTCGCCGCCCAAGTGGGAGCATCCCAAGGCGTGCTCGATCCGAATGTGGCCGGCGAGGCCGAAATGGCGGTCCTGCCGCACATGACCGCCGCACTCGCGAAGGGAATCGTGGCCGCGCGCCCGTTCCTGAGTACCGCTGCCTTCGGTGAACACTTGAGCAAGTCGCTGACAGCCGAACAACGAGCCGAGCTCTTCGTCAAGCTCTTTGTCGCCATCGACCTCAATACGGCGACTCGTGAAGAGATCCTGATGGTACCCGGGGTCGGGAACCGGATGCTTCGTGAATTCCTGGAATACCGGCCCTACCCGGCCTTGGCCAAGTTCCACCGCGAAATCGACAAGTACGTGGATGACGCCGAACTGGCACGATTGGAACAGTACGTGTTCGTGGCGATCGATCTCAACACAGCGACTGACGACGCCATCCTGAGTATCCCAGGCGTCGGCAGCCGCATGTTGCGTGAGTTCAAGGAGTACAGGCCCTATAAGTCCATTGAACAATTCCGCCGCGAGATCGGGAAGTACGTCGACAAGAAAGAGCTGGCCCGACTCGAACGGTATGTGACGATCAAGTAGCGAACATCGTCTCCAATCGATTGAGGCAGCTGCCCCACCCCTGCTCGTGGGCTGCGGTTGCCTCTGCGTTGGGGAAGCGCTCGTGCGTGAGTACGACTTCGGTTGACCCTCCGAGGTCGTTGAACTCGACCGTCACGAGCGTTTCCCCGACATCGTGGTCGCCCTCTTCCCACATCCAAGTGTAGGAAAGCCGACGAGGTGGGTCGATCTCCTTGTATGTCCCGGTCGCGGTGAACTTCTTGTCGTCGGGCGCATGCATGTGAATGCGGTAGCGACCACCCACGCGAAGATCCACCTCGGCTGAGGTCACCGTGACCCCTTCCGGGGCCGACCACCGCTCGAGGTGTCTTGGCTGGGTCCAGGCCTCGAAAACGGTTTGCCGGCTGGCCCGCAGGACTCGAGAAATGGTCAAGGCCGTCTTTGTTTGGGTGTTCATCGTGTCTGCTCCTTCTCTTGTGGGTTCTGCTCGAGATAGTGTGACAGTGCATCCAGTTGGTTCTCCCAAAACACGCGATATCGCTCCACCCATTCCGCGGCTTCTCGCATTGGCGCGGCATTGAGGCCACAACGACTCAATCGCCCATCCCGTCGTCTCCGGACCAATCCAGCGCCCTCGAGGACCCTGAGATGCTTGGAGATGGCCGGACGAGAGACGGCGAAGGGCCGCGCGAGTTCTCCCACGGTTGCATCGCGTTCGGCAAGATCGGCGAGAATCGCCCGCCGGGTTGGATCGGCGAGGGCGGCGAATGTGCGGTCGAGATGTTGATTGGTAACCATATGGTTACCAATATATCCGTGAACCGCAGCCGCGCAAGGGGTCGAGTGGTGGCCTAGTGGGTGCCCGGCGATCGGGCCAAGCGATGGAGCAGTACCGCGGCCCGCTTGGTGAGCATGGGCAGGGTGGTGAGATCGGCGGTTTCTCCGGCCGTGTGGCCATCCACGCCAGAGAGTCCAAGCCCATCGAGCGCCATGGAAACGAGGCCGGCGGTGAAGGAAATGTCCGCTGCGCCAGCCGATCCCGGATCGACTGCCGTCACTTCCCCAAAGCCGAGGTCCTTGCTCACCTGGCTGTAGCTCTGGAGCAGGCGATAGTGGCCTTCCGTGGGCGCCATGCCCGGATAGCCATCGTCGAAAGTGATGTCGGCCGAGGTCTGTGGGAGGTGGTTGGCCACGATGGCCCTCATGGCGGCCTTGGTTCGCTCGAGTTGTTCGGTGGAAATGGTCCTGATGTCTCCCTGGACGATCATGTATTCGGCGACGACGTTGGTCTTACCGAACCCGGTACCTCTCCCCTGTTTCTCATCCAGGGTGACCGCAGTTCCCCCGAGGGCGACTCCCGGGTTGAAGGTGAGAAGCGCCTCCCCACTCAACTGGGTCCGGAACCCATCGAGGATCCGTGCGGCTTCGAAGACAGCACCGGGACCAATGCTGTCCTTGAAGATCTGAGAAGAATGTGCCGGGGTCCCTCGGGTCCTCAGCACCCAACCGCCCGCTCCACGACGCGCCACCACGGCGGTCCTGGGATTCCCGTCCCCATCTTCGAAACCGATTGCTATGTCGGCGGTACGTGCCGCTTCGATGATGTCACGACGCGCGAGGTTCAATGGCCGACCCGAGTGTTCTTCGTCACCATGGAGTACGACAGTGATGCTCATCCCATCCAGAACGCCGGCAGTCGCGAGAGCCTTGAGTGCCTGCACGATGATGACGTCTCCGCCCTTCATGTCGATGATTCCCGGGCCCCTGGCGGTCGTGTCAGACAGAAGAGTGAATTGTTGGAAGGGGTGGTCGGGCTCGAATACCGTATCGAGATGACCTATCAGGAGGATCCCCGGGCCATGCCCGCTTCGTTCGGCAATGAGGTGCCCCGAGCGGCCGAACGCCGTCCCGTCCACCCAACGCGTACGGAACCCCAGGGCATCGAACTCGGTGCGCAGGACGTCACCCACTTCGCGGACTCCATCGAAGTTCATGGTGCCACTGTTGATGTTGACGATGCGTTCGAGGAGGGTGAGGCCGGAGTCATTCAAGGCATCGACTGCTTCGACGATGGTCTCCTCGGTTGGGTTGAGGGGCTTCTGTTGCGAGGCGCCCACTTCAGTTCTGGGCGTTGCCAGGAGCGCAGTGACGAGCATGAGTGCGCCGGGAACCTTGTTCACGAGAATCCTTTATTGCGGGGGAAGTGGCGGTGTCGTCGAGGGGGGCCGACGATGTCGTGAGCCCTGTTCGTAGGCATACGCCAGGCCGATCAATGTCGCTTCGTCCCAAGGCCGTCCGAAGAACTGCAATCCCGCCGGCAGAGTATCCTCGCGAAGGTATCCCATTGGTACCGTCATCGCCGGGAAGCCGGTGGAGGGTGCAAACAGTTGATTGTTGTCTCCGTGCGGGGTGTTGAGGTCGCCGATCAACCTCGGAGGATTGCTCCACGTCGGGTAGATCAGTGCATCGAGATCATTTCGGAGCATCAACTCCAGGACTCCTCGTCGCAATCGCTCCCGGAACTCGTCTCGGCTCCGGCAGCCTGGGTTCTCCTCCGGTCGGATATCCGCTTCGGCACTGGCACGTAACCGCGATTCGATCGAGGGATGGTACTGCCGGGAGCGGATGATCTCGTCGAGCGTCTTTCGGGGTGCGCGGTCGCCGTGCTCTGCGAGCCAGGACTCCAAATCGAATCTGAATTGGGAACACGAACCGATCTGAGCCCGCCGCCATGAGTCGAGGCTATCGATCATGAGGTCTGGGATCACCGTTGCACCGAGTCTCCGAAGATCTCCGATCGCCTCCTGAAAACGCTCGACAACCTCGGAATCCGTCGTCGTTCGCATGTAGGCCTGGGTTAGGATGCCAAGTCGCGATCCTTGGAGCGCGTCGACCCGGAGCGCAGCCATGTAGTCGACCGGGAGGTGGTCCCCCGCGCCCGCGGTCACTGCGTCGTCGGGGTCCTGTCCGACGACGGTCTGAAACACGGCCACGGCATCCGCCACTGTTCTCGCCATGGGGCCGGCGATGTCGGCCGCCAAGTTGAGTGGGACGATTCCCGCCCGGCTGGTCATCCCCATCGTCGACCGGATGCCCACAAGGGCCTGATGGGCGGAGGGCCCACGGATGGAGTTCCCCGTGTCCGTACCCAGTCCAACGGTTCCGTAGCTGGCCGCCACCCCGGCCGCCGTGCCGCCACTGGATCCGGCCGTGACACGGTCGGTCGCGTAAGGATTCCTCGTGTAGCCAGGGAGAATGCTGCTGACCGTTTCATAGGGGCTGAAGGCGAACTCGGCCATGTTCGTCTTGGCCACGATGATCGCCCCAGCCTCCTTGACCTGGCGAACCATCGTGGCGTCTCGGTTGGTCATGAATCCATCGAGCGAGAGAGAGCCGGCGGTGGTCGGCAGCTCTACGGTCTCCATGTTCTCTTTCACCAGCATCGGCACGCAATGCAACGGTCCGATCAGGCCACCAGTTCGAAACCGTACGTCAAGCGAATCGGCTGCCTTCAGCGCCTCGGGATTGACCCTCACGATGGCGTTGATTCTGGGTCCGGTCTTGTCGAAGGCCTCGATACGGCGGAGGGACTGCGTAACCACGGACCGGCAATCCGTGCTGCCAGAGACCAGCGCAGCGTGGATGTCCGTGATGGATGCCTCGTACACCTGGAATGGGACGGGGGCGGTCTGCTGCGCGGAGAGACTTCCCCCAAGGCCCGCGAGCAGGAGTGGTGCGACCCGTTGGAAGGGGCTCACCTGACTGAGTCTCGTGTGATCATCGACCGAAGAACGAACCAGACGTTCGCAGGCCGTTCGGCGAGACGGCGCAAATACCACGGGAACCATGCGTTGCCGTAGCTGAGCAGGGTCCCGACAGTCTGACCCCTTTCCGCAAGTGCTCGCTGCTCGGCCATCCGGATTCCGTAGAGCATGTGAATCTCGAAGGCCCCTTCCTCGCCACGGACACCCAACTCGTTGGCCCGTGCCAGAATACGATCGATGAGGCCGAGGTCATGCGTTCCGAAGATCGGGAGGGCGTCCCCTTCGGCAGCCGCCCGGAGGAGGACGTCCGAGAGATCGAAATAGGCCTGGTCGGTGTCCCGCTTCGCGGGGAAGGCCACTTCGGCTGACTCGGCGTAAGCGCCCTTGACCAGGCGGATGATCGGTTTCAACGGTAGCAGTGACTGCAGGTCGACCGGGGTTCTCCTGAGGTAGGATTGAAGCGCCAGGCCGACCCGCTCATGCCGGCTCTTCACGCCCCGGTAGAGGTCGAGGGTCCGGTCGACATAAGTCGAATCTTCCATGTCGATCCATAACATTGAGCCCGCCGATTGAGCGGCCTGGGCCAGCACCTCGAGGTGCTCGGCGCAGATGTCGATGGAGTGGTCGAGCCCCAACTGTGTGGGCTTGACCGAAACGACGCTCGGTAGCCCGCGCCTCTTGATGTGATCGAACGCGCCGAGATAGTGATCGCGCACGGCATCTGCCTCGGCGACTTCTGCAAGGTTCTCGCCCAGCTTGGTGAGGATACTCCCGATGGACCGGGTGGCGAGGTCGGCCGCGACCGTGAGGGCGTCTTCCAATTCCTCCCCCGGGAGAAACCGCTTGACCGCCCTTTTGGCGAATCGGCGTCGCATCACCTGTTGGGCCAGCCATTGGCTTTTGGAAGCGCGAAGGAGAATTGCCCGAGTCAGAGACATGTGGCCAGGCCGCCTACGGCTGAAGGACGTCCATCCCCTGCCGAAGGAGGATGTCGACCGGGACACCCTTGTCGGCAAGACGCTGAAGGTCGGGCTTGAGTGACGGCGGAATCACTCCTCTCTCGGCCAAGAGCCGGCCAGCTCCCGCGTGGTCTCCATCTCCTTCGAGGGTGAGAAAGACATTGGCGAGTTCGGCCACTGCTTCGGTCATCCGTCCGAAATCAACCCTGTAGGTCCCGGTGTCCGGGTCGCGGGTGAACGCCCCCTTCTCCTGGAAGAAACTGAACTGGATCATGTTGGCCCGGCCGTGCGCGTCGGACGCGCCGAACCGAACCGACCGGAAAATGCTCGCGAGGAAGGTCACGTAGGCGTTGTTCTGGGGTACGTCGGCAAGTTCTCCACGTTCGCGGAGGGCGTTCGACATGTAGAGCCCCAGGATATCGGCCTTTCCTTCCTCCAAGGCCGAATAGTGTTCGCGGAGGGCCGCGCGAACGGTTCCCGATCCATTCACGGTGTTCTTGATGCCGAGCCCGTGAGCAACTTCGTGCAACATGACGTTGGTGAAGAAGGCGTCGAAGTCGATGTACTGTCGTTGGTCCTCAGCAATCAACTCGGAGGCGAGAGGCACGAGGATCGAATCGAACTTGGCCCGCATGGTGTTCTTCAACTGTAGCCGCCTGGTGCCCTTCTGAAGCTGGACCTCCTCGTCGTTCGGGAGATTGATGGCAATCGTCTTCGCACCGCTATTGGCACTCCCACCGTAGTACACGGCGTCATACGCATTGAGGTCCGACCCGACGCCGGGAGTCTCCTGGCGGTACCGATCGGGGACGGGGATCCCACGCTGCAGCTCGGGCAGATAGCCGATGTAGCGAGCCAGGCGTTGGCTCCAGTCGCGATCCTTGATGAGCACGTAGGCTTCGTGGCTGGCTTTGTATCCCAAGAGCTTGTCTTCGTATGTCTCGATCGGCCCGATGACGATATCGAGGCCATTCTCCTTCATGTCCATCCACGCCAGATCGCTCGCCTGGTACTCGTCGGTGAGCAACGCCTCGGCTCGAAGTTCCAGGTATCGACGCAGACCGGGATCGGTTGCTATGGCTGCCGCTTCCGACAGTTTAGCCGCCGCACGCTGATGGGGTCCCTGGTAGACGATGTGATATGGAGTCGAGCCAAGTGATCCGTCGGACCCCCGGGTGACAATCGTGTAGAGGCTACTGAGCCCGGGCCCCTGTTCCGGGTGGGCGCTGACATACTCCGAGAACTCTGAGGTCGTGAGGTCCACCGGGTAGAACCTGGCACCGGCTGGCTTCGGACCGATCGACGGGAGGAGGGGCGCGTCACCATCGAGCCTATCCCATGGACCATGGTTGATTTCGACGAGGCGCCGGAGATCCGGATCGGCGATTGAGGAAAGGAGGGGGTCGGGTTCCCCCCAAGACTGAAGCCAGAACACCCCGTCCATCTCCTTGGCCGCTTCGACGAGAATCGGGAGCATCTGGATCTCGTCAGCCTGCAAGCGAGACAGATCGGCAGTCAGGGGGATGGTGGTGTACTGAGCCAGCCTGGCCGCAGCGTCGGAGCCGACGGTCGAGGGCGCTTCGCTGGTACAGGCCAGGGTGGCGGCAAGGACGATGAGAGTCGGCAGGAGAGAGCTTCGTGAAGAGTAGGGCATTGCAGATGCCTGGTGGTGAGTGAAAAGGGTCCGGGGAAAAGTATCCCCGACCCTCCTTCCCGAAGCAATCCCGGTTGCCGCCCCGATGAGATCGGCTTACACTCCCGTCACAATTCACGCAGACTGGGCCTCCCGGAAGACCGGTGTGACACCGGCGCGGCCCCGCCACTGTGAGAGGCAACGCTACTTCCGCTCATGAGCCACTGAGGGAACACCTCGGGAAGGCGAGCGGAAGGCCTCGAGCCAGGAGACCGGCCCAGCCTGCTTCCCTGTACGACGTCCTCGTGGGAGGTACCCGTGCCGTTCCGCCTCGTTCCGCTTGCCGTAATCCTCGTCTGTTGTTCCGCCGTCAACGCGCAGAGCTTCCCGAACGACACCGCTCGTGTCGATGACCTGATCGTCACGGCGACCCGGGCGGAGATGCTGCGCCGCTCCGTGCCGGCGACGGTTTCGACCATCACCGGTGACGAGCTCCGTGCGCGCGGAATTCGTTTCGTCGCGGATTGGTTGCGCGAGGTGCCAGGAGCCACCGTCGTCCCGACCGGATCGTATGGTGGTGTGACCTCACTCTTTCTTCGCGGCGGGGAGAGCGACTTCACGAAGGTTCTCATCGACGGCGTCCCCGCGAACCTCCCAGGTGGCTCGATCGATCTGGCCAATCTGTCGACGGACAACATTGAGCGTATTGAAATGGTGAGGGGGCCGGCGAGCGTGCTCTACGGTTCCGACGCCATGTCCGGCGTCATCCAGATTTTGACGCGGGACGGTGGAGGCCAAGACCGACTGCGTGGCTCGATTCGGGTGGGAACGCAATCAACCACGGAAGTCGTGACCGGGTATGAAGGCGGGACCCACCGAGCACGGTGGACCGGGTCGTTGTCTCGATTCGGCTCGGATGGTTACTACGGATTCAACAACGGCTACAGAAGCGTCGTGGGAAGCTCGCGATTGACCGCGGATGTGGACCCGTCGAGCCGAGCCGTGTTGACGCTCCGGTATAGTGATCACAAAGCTCACTTTCCCACCGATTATGCAGGCCTGCCGTCGGACAGCAATCAGTTCAACACGGAGCGTGGTCTGACAACGTCCCTTGATGTCGGTCGAGTGTTGACTGACCAGGTGTCGGTCCATCTGCGGGGAACTCTATTCCGCGGTCAATTCGGTTTTGGCGATCTTCCCGATGGCGTGATGGACACGATTGGCTTTGCGTATGCCGCGGAGCGCGAAAGCCGAATCGCAAGGAGGAGCCTGGACGTTCGGACCACGGTCGACCTGTCCCGGTGGCTCTGGGTTGCCGGGGGTATCGAGGTTGGTCATGAGTCGGAGCATCAGACCTCGAGTACGACCTCCAACTTCGGCGACGGTGGTTCGACGGAGGTCAGCCGATTCGATCACGGCCGAACCAACAAGGCAGGGTATGGTCAGGCCCGTGCCGAGCTTCCACTGGGGATTGATGTCCATGCCGGCCTGCGGTTCGATGACAACGAGGTCTTCGGAACGTTCACGACGTGGCAAGCGGGCCTGGTGATGCTACCCTCGGAGTCGCTGCGGCTGCACGCCTCCACCGGCAGCGCCTTCAAACAGCCCACCTTCTCCGAGCAATTCGCCGACACCCCATTCGAAGTCGGTAACCCGAACCTGCGCCCGGAGCGTGCCTTTACCTGGGAGGTCGGCGTCGAGGAGTCTCTCATCCACGACCGGATCTTACTCTCAGCAACTTGGTTCGATCAGCGGTTTCGGGATCTCATCGAATACGTGTCTGCAGCAGCGAATCAGCCCACGTATGCGAATCTCACTCGTGCTTCCTCCCGTGGCGCCGAAATTGGGGTCCGCATCGTGCCAGCGTCCTCATTGGGGATCGGAGTGAGCTCGACCTGGCTCCGGACTCGGGTGGCGGGTCGTGATGACCGGTTGCTTCGGAGACCTTCCCGCAGCCTCTCCACCCAGTTGTCCTGGCGGCCTTGGCGCGGCTCGGTCTTCGCCACAGACGTTATCTGGACGGGATCCCGTGACGACATGGACTTCAGCAGGTTCCCCGCCGAGCGCGTCACCCTCCCTTCCTATTCGATCGTGAACGGATCGTTCGACTTCCCTCTTGGAGGCTTGGGTTCGTGGCGGGCCCCGGGTGGCTTGGCCGTTGCCGGCCGCGTCGAGAACCTGTTCGGCGCGAGCTACCAGACGGTGGTTGGGTTTCCCGGTCGCGGTCGAACGGTCCTGATGGGAATCCGCCTCAATCGCTAGTCGAGACTATTGACTTCCACTTGACTCCTGGTGGCCACCCTTCCTGTGGGAAAGGAAGGGGCCATGTCGGGATCACACGAGTACCAGGCGATCAGTCGACGACAGATGGTGGGCCTATTGGCCGCCGCCGGACTGGCGGGGTGCACGCCTGCCCGAATTCTGCTCCAGGCCTATCCGGAACCCTTCAAACAGGATGACGATCTCAACGAGCGGATCCTCGGTGCCTTCGCCGACACGATCGTTCCGGGCGCGGGGGACCCAGATCGGAACGTGCTTCGGGTCTACCGAGACGAGTTCTACCCCTTCGCCAAGTACCATCGGTACTTCGCAAGCGACCTCTGCCGTCGTGCGGGATACGTCTGCGACACCGAGGACTTCGACCGCCTGCCCAGGAAAGAACGGGAGCGCGTGATCGCTGAAGCACTCTCAAGCGATGCGACTTCGCGAAAACTCTATTCGGGCGCCATCATGCTCACGCAGGTCGCTTTCTACGCCGGGATTTATGACGACCGTCGCGGTTGTTCGGACATCGGCTTCGAGGGTGAATACCAGTTTCGCGGGTTGGATGCGTTTACCTACCCCAACCCCGAACGGTTCCTTGCCACCCCCATGACCGCGTCCGGTCATCCCCTTTGAGGAGGACCTAATGCGCACTGTCAAAACGGACGTTCTCGTGATTGGCTCCGGGTTCGGCGCATTCCCGCCAGCCCTTCGACTTGCTCAAGCGGGCTTGCGCGTGATCATGGTTGAGAAGGGGCCCGCTGTCGATACGCAGGATTTCCGGCAGACCCAGGACCCGAAGTACATCACGCGCTACCTGAAGGGAGTCTCCGGTGATCATCTCAGCTTCACCTTTGCGGAGGCCTTGGGAGGCGGGTCGGGCTTCTACGAGATGGTGTCGCTCCGCGCGCCCACCCCCGTCTTCGGGCAAACGGATGCGAGTGGTCGCCCGCTCTGGCCTCTTGGTGTGAACCGGGTCGGGCTCGATCCCTGGTACGACCTCGCGGAAGGCATGCTGGGCGTGGAGCAAATACGTCCCCACGAGATTCCGCATTCCGCCCTGGTGTTCTCGCTATTGATGAAGAATCTGGGCTATACCTGTGATCGTATTCCATACGCGGTGAAGAACTGCGTCGGAAGCAGTTTCTGTGTGACCGGTTGCATCTATGGCGCGAAGCAATCTCTCCACAAGAACTACCTGCCTCAGGCCCTGGACGCCGGAGTCCATATCGAGTGTGATCTTGCGGCGATGTCGATACGTTCGCTGAGGAGGTGGAAGTGGAAGAACCCGCGCGCCGAGCGTTTCGAGGAACTCTCACACGACTACTCGGTGAGGTGTCAGCGGCAGACTGGTGATCGCGAACAGGTGAACTTCAAGGCCCGCTGTGTGATCCTCGGAGGCGGAACGGTGGGGACTGCCGGCTTGCTGCTCGGATCGAAGAAACATCTCACTCACCTCAGTCCACAGCTGGGTCGCAACATCGCGATCAATGGCAGTGTGAAGGTCGTGGGGTTGCTTGGGGACCACCTCCCCGACGGGGACATGTTCACAGGTCGTTCGCATCCTGGGATGATGAGTTTCGACTTCTTGGACTCTCACGGTCTCAGTATCTCGGCGGTGAAGGCTCTTCCGTTGCAGGCTACTGTCGGTGCCCGACTCTCAGTCGATGGAGATCCACGCGATCACCAGTGGTGGGGGGAGTCCAACCTCTCCTTGATGAAGCAGCTGAGGCATCGGATGCTGGTCCTGCTCGGGCTGGGACTCACGCCACCCTGCGGGGTCATGACGCTCGGCCCCGATGGTCACCCAGCGGTCGATCTGGAACATCGGGAAATACTGTCCGACTACGTCAGGACCACCCGCGGCATTCTCGAGTCCATCTTCACTCGGAATCACTGTGATATCGTCCGGACTGAGTGGGTGGATCACGGCGGTGCACCGCATTCCGCACCCTACTTTTCGACCGCGCACATGACGGGATCGGCGAGAATGGCGGATAGCTGGAGCGACGGGGTCGTGTCGAGTGGAGGAGAGGTCTTCGGCTATCCTGGACTCTACGTGAGCGATGGCGCGGCGATTCCATCATCCCTCGCGGTGAACACGAGCTTGACGATCCTGGCGAACGCGGAAAGGATCGCGGCCGGTATACTCGATCGATATCGCACTCCCAGCGGTCGAGGTGGGGACCAGATAGCCCAAGCGCATTGATCGTGTTGTCTCAGTGAGGAGTGGTTTGGTGAAGCGAGGCCATCGGCGCCGCGTCGTGTTATTATCTCCGGTCTCAACTGACGCGAGCCCCCCGGAGGCCCAGACCATGCCCAGACCCTGGACGATTCCCCTTTCGATCACTCTCATTGTGTCTCTTGCCGGATGTGCCGCGCCGGGCGAGGGGACGGCTGACGCCATTGGGGCGATGAACGCGGAGAGCATGCTCGGCCACATCACCCGGTTGTCTTCCGACGGGTTCGAAGGCAGGGGTCCGGGAACCGCCGGCGAGGATTCCACCGTGGCCTACCTGATCGAGCAGTTTACCCGTCTCGGGCTCGAGCCGGGGAATCCGGAGGGTGGGTTCGAGCAGGGCGTGGACATGATCGGCCTCACTCCTGTGGCCACGGCCAGCTTCAGAGTCAACGGGTCGCCGTTCGAGATGCGGTGGCCCGACGACTACGTGGCCACCACGCTGCGCCAGGTCCCCAGTGTCGAGGTTACCAACTCCGACATCGTGTTCGTGGGTTATGGCGTCGTTGCCCCGGAGTACCAGTGGGACGACTACAAAGACGTTGATGTCCGAGGCAAGACCATCGTGATGTTGGTGAACGATCCACAGGTCGTCGACCCTGCTGACTCGACACAGCTCGACCAGAGTGTATTCAACGGTCGGGCCATGACCTATTACGGTCGCTGGACCTACAAGTTCGAGATTGCCGCGGAGAAGGGGGCCGCCGCAGCGATGATCGTGCATGAGACCGGCCCCGCGGGCTATCCCTATGCGGTTGTCCTCGCCGGTTGGGGGAGGGAGAGCATCGACGTCGTGGCGGAGGACGGGAATGCGGGACGGGCAGCTGTCGAGGGATGGATCACGCTCGACAAGGCTCGGCAACTCTTCCAGGCCTCGGGGCTCGACTTCGACGCCCTGAAAGTGTCCGCTCAAAGTCGGGATTTCCGGCCGGTCGCTCTCAACGGGACGGCCTCGATCCAGGTTCAGAACACTCTCCGCTCGATGCGGTCCCGGAATGTGATCGCCAAACTCGAGGGAAGCGATCCGGAGCTCAGGAACGAGTATCTCATTTATACGGCCCACTGGGATCACTTGGGCCGAGATACCACTCGAGGTGGAGATCAGATCTTCAACGGTGCGCTCGACAATGCGTCGGGGACTGCCGCCCTCCTGGAGTTGGCCAAGGCATTCAAGGCCCTTCCCACCCCCCCCAAACGGTCGATTCTGTTCCTGGCGGTCACGGCCGAAGAACAGGGGTTGCTTGGAGCAAAGTACTACGCCGCGAACCCCCTCTATCCGCTCGACCGTACCGTTGCCAACATCAACATGGATGGTATCAACCAGTGGGGTCGAACCCGTGACGTGGTTGTCGTTGGGTTTGGCAACTCCACCCTCGACGACGTTCTTGCTGAAGCCGCGGCGGAGCAGGGCAGGGTCCTCGCGCCGGACCCCGAGCCCGAGAAGGGCTTCTTTTATCGATCCGACCACTTCGAGTTTGCGAAGAAGGGGGTCCCCGCGCTCTACACCGACAGTGGGACCGATTTCCTCGACAAACCGGCCGGTTATGGACAAACCAAACGCGAGGAATACACCGCCAACGATTACCACAAGCCTTCCGATGAGATCAAACCGGACTGGGACTTGAGCGGGGCGGTGGAAGATCTCGCCCTGATGTTCAATGTGGGGTACCGGGTTGCGCAGGGTTCGACCTGGCCGGAGTGGAAACCGGGAACCGAGTTCAAACCCGTTCGAGATGCCATGCTCCGGCGCTAGGAAGGCCGAAACAATGGCGCCTCAACCTCCGTTGTATTGGGGTGCGTCGTTTGCGGGGGACTGAGCATCACTCGTAGACAACGACGATAGTCCACACGACACCCGCCCCACCCATTGGAGGCTCGCTTGAGGAATCTCGGGCTCGGCATCTGCACGCTCGTTCTGTCGGCCTTGGCTTCGGAGGTTCATGCGCAGGCGGCGCGGGGCCAAAGCCGAGTCGTCCCCCCCGCCCCAACCTTCACGGTGCAACGCTCGGCGACATCGGTTCGGGTGGATGGTGTCCTTGATGACGAAGCCTGGCGGAGCGCAGTGGAGATCCCCCTCCGCTGGGAATGGACTCCTGGAGACATGACGGAACCCCCGGTTCGAACCGTCTGCCGCGTCACCTTTGATGCGGATCGCCTGTTCATCGGATGTAAGGCCTACGACGACAAGCCTGAAGAGATACGGGCTCACCTCATGGATCGAGACGACACCGGTCGCCTCGTTCTCGACGATCATCTCAACATTCTCATCGACCCGTTCAACGATCAGCGGCGGGCTTTCCAGTTTCGAATCAATCCGCACGGGGTCCAGGCGGACGCGATTTTGAGCACGGCGGAAGGGTTCGAGGACTTCTCCTGGGACGCGGTCTGGGCCTCTGCGGGACATCTTGACCCGGATGGATACTCGGTTGAGATGGGTATCCCCTTCCGATCGCTCCGTTTTCCGGAGACGTCCGAGGCCATGACCTGGGGCTTCCTGTTCGAAAGGTCGTGGCCCCGGAACGTGCGTCACCGGATGCAGGCGAACCCCTTCGATCGCAACAACAGCTGTCTGCTCTGCCAGGCCAACAAAGTGACCGGATTCAGGGACATCACCCCGGGGAAGAACGTCGAGGCGGTTCCCGCGGTCACGAGCCGAAAGACCGACACACGGAGCAATTTCCCCAGTGGTCCCCTGGTGGGGGGGGATGTCGAGGGGTCCTTCGGAGCCGATCTGCGGTGGAGTGTGACACCGAATCTCGCGGTCAATGTGACCGGCAACCCCGACTTCTCCCAGATCGAAGCCGACGTCGCGCAGCTGGATGTCAACACACGGTTTGCACTGTTCTTCCCCGAGAAGCGCCCGTTCTTCCTCGAGGGTGCGGACTTCTTCAACACCCCGATCAATGCGGTCTTCACCCGCACCGTGGCCGACCCAGATGTCGGCTTCAAGTTGACGGGGAAAGTGGGTCCTCGGACCAGCAACGTGGTGGCGGTGTTCGGGGCTCGGGACGCGCTCACCAACATTCTCTTCCCGTCGAACCAGGGCTCCTTTTCGACGAGCCTGGCCCAGGATGCCTACACTGCCGTCGGTCGCTACCGTCGTGACCTCGGGGCCGCCTCCTACGTTGGTGGGCTGTATACCGGGCGGTACGGTGATGGGTACTCAAATCAACTGGCCGGCGCGGACGTCTTCCACCGACTCTCGAACTCGACGTCATTCCGGGCGCAGTACCTGGTGTCAGCGACGGAGTATCCTGATAGTCTTGCGACTCGTACTGGACAACCCGTAGGCAGCTTCCGGGGCGGCGCACTCTCCCTCCAGGTGAATCGGAATACCGCGGATTGGTTCCTGAGCGCGAGTTACGACGACCGGAGCCCGATGTTCCGGGCCGATGCCGGCTTTGTCTCCCGTGTGGATACGCGATCCTTGAATGCCACGGCGTTTCGGGTCATCCGGGCCAACAGCGGCTGGTTCACACAGATTCTCGCCGGGGTTCAATACGGCCAAGTTCACGATCACGACGGCACCCTCACCGACCAGAGCGTCACCGCGAGTGTGAGCTATGCCGGCCCACTCCAGAGCAGTGCGCAACCCTACTACTCGCATACTCGGGTGCGGTTTCAGGGCACCCTGTACGAGTTGGATGGTGGGGGGCTCCACGCAGGCTTCCGCCCGTCCGCCAACATCGGCTTCTCGCTCGCCACGGCGTTCGGCGAGACGGTGGACTTCACCAACAACCGGGAATCCAGCCAACTCATCCTGGCGCCCGGTGTTCGGTTCAGTGTCGGGCGCGGCCTTGGGATAGACGTGCAGCATGTCTACCAGCGCCTCTCCTTCGCAGGTGCAGAGGTGTTCACCGCCAACCTGTTCCAGAGCAAGGTTCTCTACCACTTCAATGTCCGTACCTTCGTTCGGGCCATCGTGCAGTACCGAAACGTTCAACGGAACCTGGACAACTCGACCGTTCCTTTGAACGCCGAGGACCGCGGCCTCTTCGGTCAGTTTCTCTTCTCGTACAAGGTGAATCCCCAGACGGTGTTCTTCCTGGGATACTCGGAGAACCAGGCGGGTACCCAGGACTTCGACCTCACGAGAGCAAATCGTACGCTCTTCGCGAAAGTGGGATACAACTGGCGCCCTTGATGCGCTGTTAGTTTTGGAGCGTCTTCCAGGGAGCAGGCCACCGAATGACAACTGACCGACGAGGTGCAGATCCCGGTTCGGGCCGTAGGGCTTTGACTGGAGTCCAACTCCTCCACGATCCACTTCTCAACAAGGGCACCGCGTTCTCCGAGGCCGAGCGTGACGCCCTCGGTTTGCGTGGGCTGCTGCCCCCTCGCCGTCTCCGCATCGAGGACCAACTGGTTCGCGTGCGCCGCCACTTCAGCGTCCTCACGACCGATATCGACCGCTACACGTATATCACGAGCCTGCAGGATCGCAACGAGACCCTGTTCTACAGAATGGTGATCGATCATCTCGTCGAGTTGATGCCGATCATTTACACTCCCACGGTCGGGGAGGCTTGTCGGACATTCGGGCACATCTTCCGAAGGCCGAGAGGTCTCTACATCTCGATCGAGGATCGAGGTCGGATCCGGGAAGTGTTCGGCAACTGGCCGCAGAGGCCGGTGTCGGTCATCGTGGTGACCGATGGAGAACGGATCCTGGGTCTCGGGGATCTTGGGGCCTATGGCATGGGCATTCCCATCGGGAAGCTCTCGCTGTACACCGCCTGTGCCGGTATTCATCCCGCGGAGTGTCTCCCGATCGTCCTCGACGTGGGAACCAACAACGAGACGCTGTTGACCGACCCGTTGTACACGGGCTGTTATCAGCAGCGCACACGTGGTAAGGAATACGACGAGTTCATCGAAGAATTCGTGACGGCGGTCGAGGAGGTCTTCCCCCAGGTGCTTCTCCAGTGGGAAGATTTTGCCACCGACAACGCGCTGCATCTCCTGGAACGATATCGGAATCGACTCTGTACGTTCAACGACGATGTGCAAGGCACCGCCGCAGTGGTTCTGGCGGCCCTTCTCACGGCCTGCCGAGTGTCCGAAAGGCCAGTTACCGAACAGCGGATCATGTTCCTGGGGGCGGGGGCCTCCGCCGTCGGCGTTGCCGGACTCATTGCATCGGCGATGGAGCGACGAGGGTTGTCTGACGCGGAGGCACGCAGTCGGATCTGGCTCGTTGACTCGCGCGGTCTGGTCGTCGCGGCCCGGACGGATCTGGCTGAGCACAAACTCCCCTTTGCGCACGACCATCCAGGAGCTACGACTCTGCTCGAGGCGGTGGAGGCGGTGCGACCGACCGCGTTGATCGGTCTCTCTACCCAGCCCAACACCTTCAATAAGGAGGTGCTGGGGGTGATGACCTCGTACAATCAACAGCCGATCGTCTTCGCGCTCTCCAACCCGACGTCGCGCGCGGAGTGTACAGCGGCCGAGGCGTACGAATTCACCGAGGGGGCAGCCCTGTTTGCCAGCGGTAGCCCATTCGCTCCGTTGGAGTTCGGGGGTCGCCTTCGTACTCCGAGCCAAGCCAACAACGCGTTCATCTTCCCGGGGCTTGGCTTGGGCGTGGTACTCGCGAAGGCAGCGCGGGTCACGGAATCCATGTTCCACACGGCTGCGGAGGCATTGGCGGAGTCGGTCCCCGGAGATTCGCTGGTCTCCGGGGCGCTGCTGCCGCCGCTAGAAGCCATTCGCGAAGTCTCAGCCAGGATAGCCGCCCGAGTCGCCCGGGAGGCGGTCGCCGAAGGTCTCTCCGACGTCGTCCTGCCCGAGGATGTCGAGGGATGGGTTCGGGAGCGGATGTACGATCCTTCCTACAATGACACCGTGTAGGGTTACTTCGCTCGTTCCAGGTACGCCGATGTCGCGGGGTTTACCCGCACCTTCTCCCCCGGCGAGATGAACTCCGGAACTTGAACGGTCACTCCGTTGCTCAGGACCGCGGGCTTGGTGGAGGCGGTCTTAGTGGCGGTCTTCATGACCGGAGTGGTTTCGACGATCTCCAGTTCCACCACTGAGGGGAGTTGGATCGCGATCGGCTTTCCGTCCATCCACTCGGCGAGGAAGTTCATCCCCGGCTCCAGCCATGGTGCATCGGCGCCGACCGTATCCTCATCGAGGGTATACTGGTCGTAGGTGGTGGAGTCCATCACATGCACACCCTGGCTGTCCTTGTAGAGGACCTGGAGTTCCTTGGTATCAAGCCGCACTTCAGAGACATTTTCTGTGGCACTGAACCTGTGGTCGGTCGTATTCCCGGTATTCAGGTTGCGCATCCGCACCTGGACGAATGCCCTGAGATTCCCAGGGGTGCGGTGGGTAAAATCCATGACTCGGTGGGGGTTACCCTCGTGCAGGATCACATTCCCACGTCGGATGTCACTGGCCTTCATCGTATT
>QKDC01000055.1 GCA_003246755.1 Gemmatimonadota bacterium
GATGCCGATGTCGCTGACGTCCGGCAGCTCGACGAGGAGTCCTATGAGGTCTCACCTCACCACGTCGAGGTGACCCTCCAGGCCAGAGCCGGCGCTGCGAAGAAGAGGGAGGAGGAAGCCGCTAGTCCGGGGGGTGCCGCCAAGCAAGCCGATGAGAGCAAGGCGGTTGAGAGTACTGCCGAAACCCGGTCGGCGACCCTCAGGTTCCGTCGAGGGTCCCGAGGCGGCATACGGGCCAGTGAGGTCCCCCTGGTTGGAGCGATCAAGATCGACGAGCCAGCTCCGACAAAGAAACCCGCGCGTCGCTCCCGGGCGAAGAAGCAGGCAGCCCCCAAGACGACCGCACCGGAGGCCCCCAAGAAGTCGGTCAAGCGCGCCAAGACCAAGAAAAAGGCTGCCAAGAAGGCGAAGACAACCAAGAAGCGCTCCAAGGAGCCCCCTTCGGAGTGAGTCCCGCAGCCGGGCAAGTCATGCCCATCGAGTTCTTCGAACGAACCGCCCCCGAGGTCGCACGCGACCTCCTGGGGGCGGTTCTCGTTTCACACTGCGGTGGCGAGCGAACAGCAGGCCGAATCGTCGAGACGGAGGCGTACCTCGGGCTCGATGATCCCGCGTCCCACGCCTACCGGGGACGGCGGTACGCCGGCAACGAAAGTCTCTACGCTCTCCCCGGAACCTGGTACGTCTATCGTTCCTACGGCATTCATTGGTGCGCGAATCTCGTCACCGCGCCGGTTGGCAGCGGGAGTGCCGTTCTCATCCGGGCGCTGGCTCCCACGAGTGGCCTCGACGCGATGCGCCTCCGCCGTCGGCCACGCGGCAGCATCACCGACGGGAACCTCTGTGATGGTCCCGGTAAGCTCTGTCAGGCGCTGGGGATCACCAGCGGGCTCGATGGTATGCTCATGACCGAGGCGGAGGTATCGGTGGAGTGGGGCCCTACGACAACCGCCGAGCAGTTCGAGACTACTCGGCGGGTCGGTATCACCAAAGCCGCAGACCTGCTCCTGCGGTTCGTGGTCTGCTAGTACCCTCCCCCTCGGATGCCTTCTTTCGCACCACCCAGGGAGAATCGGATACCTGCCGTGAATGAGTTGGTCGGACCGACGAGGAGGCTGCCCTGCGTCGGCGAGGTCGTAATCTGATACTGGCCGAAGAGGACGAGTGTGGGGGTCAACTGTGTCTGGACTCCGGCGACGAGTGACCCAAACCCCGTGCTGCCTCGATCGATCGCCTCGCTCTGGGCCAACGAAGCCTCGGTCGGGGAAGTGAAGACCCCCGCGACTTCCGTCCCCACGGTGTGGAGGATCCCGAACCCGACGCCGAGGAAGGGATCGACACTCTTCCCTCGAAGCGGAAAGGCCATGAGGGTGACGGCGTATTTCCGGAGTCGGTCGAGGCCAACTCTCCGTTCGCCATTGGGGGCGCCCGCGTCTCCAAACGCTGAACTGTCGGCGCTCCCGAAGGCCTCATCGATCGAGACTTGTAGGGCGGCCCGCTTGGCCATGATCAAGACATGTGCGCCGCCGGAAGGGATTCCGGTCCGCGTCTGAGTCTGGGTTTCGAACATGAGGACGCCGGCTTGAGCGCCGACGAACCACCGGTAGGAATCCTCACGCAACTGCTGCCCGACAAGTGGGGTAGCGAGGAACATGGTAGCGGCGGCGATGGCCCCAAAAGACACACGCATGGTCTGGCCTCCGGTGATACTGCGAGCAGGTTGGTGTGAATGAGTTGGTTCGCGGGCCCCAGATGGACATGGGGCGACACAACGTTCACGGCAAGGCTCGTGCTCGCCGTGAGGACACGCCGTAAAAGCCAGTTATCGTCAAGATTGACAATGTGTTATGGTGTTGAATCTGAACCACGAAGCGAAACGCAGTCCTGGAGTTACACGCTTTCGGGCCCAAAATGGGATACCCAATGGCAGAACGCGACAGGCTCGCTCAGATGAGCCCCAGCGATTTTCCCACCTTCGCGAAGGCATCCAACGCCTGGTCGAGGTCTTCCCGCGAATGCCCCGCGGAGATCTGGCATCGGACTCTGGCCTGGCCCTTCGGCACGACCGGGTACCCGAACCCAGTGACGAAGACCCCGTTCTGCAGCAGGAGTTCACTCATTTGCATGGCTGCCGCGGTCTCACCGAGAATGACCGGAATGATCGGTGTGGCCCCTGGGAGAGGTTCGAAGCCAAGTATCCGGAGGCGCTCGCGGAAGTAGGCGGAGTTATCCCGGAGGGTAGCAACCCGCTCGGGGTGGGCTTCGAGGAACTCGATGGCTGCAAGTGCACTTCCGGCCACGGTGCAGGGCAGGGCATTGGTAAAGAGTTGCGGGCGCGCACGCTGCGTCAGGTAGTCCACCAGCTCGTTTGACCCGGCCACGAATCCTCCCGCTGCCCCACCGAGCGCCTTGCCGAGGGTCGAGGTCATGATGGGGATCTCCCCGAACACCCCGTGATGCTCTGCCGTCCCTCGTCCATTCTCTCCGAGAACACCGGTCGCGTGGGAGTCGTCAACCACCAGGATGGCCCCATGCTTGTGACATACCTCGAGGAGGCCGGGGAGATCCGCGATGGCCCCCTCCATCGAGAACACCCCGTCCGTGATGACCATCTTGACCTCGCGGTCTCGCGCGTCCGCAAGTTTGCTGTCCAAGTCCTTCAAGTCTGCGTGCTCGAAGACCCCCGTCTGGCACTTCGTGATGCTCTTGGCCAGTCGAATCCCATCGATGATACTCGCATGGTTCAGCCGGTCACTCAGCACCACGTCGTTGGCAGTGAGCACCGTCGCGGGAAGCGCTTCGTTGGCATTCCAGCAGCTCACGAAACTCATCGCGGCTGGGGTGCCTACCAATCGTGCGCACGCCCGTTCGAGGTCCCGATGAATGGTGAACGTGCCGCAGATGAACCTCACCGAGGCCGTCCCCGCACCGAATCGGTCGAGGGCTGCCTTCCCCGCCGCGACAACCTCAGGCTCGTTGCTCAGGCCGAGGTAGTTGTTGGACGAGAGTATGATGACTTCTCCCCGACCTTCCATGACGACCCGAGATGCCTGCGGGCCCTCGAGGTGGTTGAGCGTCTTGTACACCCTCTCGGACTTGAACTGTTCCAGGGCAACTCCGAGGCGGCCATCGAGCACGGTCGTCATGGGCCGATCTCCAGAATGACCTTCCCAGCCTTGCCTTCCTTGATGACCGCGATCGCCTCTTCGATGCCTTCGAGAGGAAACCGATGCGTAATCACGGGCCGAGGATCGAACTGGGCGGTCTTGAGTAATTGCTGCATCGCGATCCAGGTCGAGTACATCTTGCGTCCGGTGACTCCATAGAGCGTCAGCCCTTTGAAGATGACGCAAAGTCGACCTCGGTCGACCGGCTCGGGGTCCCGAGGAGGTTGACCCGCCCACCAATCCGGGCAGAGGCGAGCGCCTGGGCATGCCCCGTGGGGTGGCCACTCATCTCGCAAACCAGGTCGACGCCATCACCCTCCGTCAACTCCAGGACCCGGGCGACCACATCGTCCGTCGCAGCGTTCAAGACCACGTGCGCGCCCATCCTGGTGGCAATCTCGAGGCGCGTAGGGTTGAGATCGCTGGCGATGACAAGGGAGGCGCCTGCGGCCCGAGCAATCCCTACCGCAAAGCACCCGATCGGACCACAGCCGAGCACGAAGACGGTGCTGCCGGTGAGGTCGCCACCCTCGAGGACGGTGTGGACGGCATTGCCGACGGGGTCCATCACCGCACCGACGTCCGGCGCGATCTCCCTGAGAGGGATGACGTTGGTGGCCGGCATCGCGATGTAATCCGCGAAGGCGCCATCACGGTCAACCCCGATGATCCGGGTTCGGGTACAGAGGTGGGAGTTTCCGGTACGACAGGGCCGGCAGTGGCCGCACACGATGTGTCCCTCGGCAGTCACGAGATCTCCAAGGTGGAGGAGACCATCCACCTCGACCTCGGGACCCATGCGCTCGATCACGCCGGAGAATTCATGACCGATCGTGACCGGTGGCTTGAGGCGTTGGCTGGCCCAGTGGTCCCATTCCCAGATGTGCAGGTCGGTACCGCACACCCCGGCGAACAGCACCCGGATGAGAACATCTTGCGATCCCATGACGGGCTCCGCGACCTCCCGCAGATGCATTCCGATTCCGGGTGCGG
>QKDC01000101.1 GCA_003246755.1 Gemmatimonadota bacterium
TGATTCGGCCAGGGCGAAGATGGTCGTACGCTCGGCTATCCGATGGGCGAGGTCCACGTCGCCGACATCGAAGGAGATCATTCCGCCAAAACCGCTCATCTGCTCCTTCGCGAGATCGTGCTGTGGGTGGGACGCGAGACCGGGATAGTAGAGCTTGGTGACTTGAGGGTGATTGGAGAGCCAGTCGGCGATCGTCCGGCCGTTGGCGTCATGCTGCCGCATTCGAAGGGTCAGGGTCTTGATGCCGCGGAGAGCCAACCAGCAGTCCATGGGCCCAGGGACCGCCCCGGCCCCATTCTGCAGGAATGCAAACCGCTCGGCCAAATCGTCGCGGTTCGTGACCAGCATGCCACCGACCATGTCGCTGTGGCCGTTGAGGTACTTGGTCGTCGAGTGAAGGACGATGTCGGCTCCGAAGGAGATCGGGCGCTGGAAGACTGGGGTGGCGAAGGTATTGTCCACGGCATAGATCAGACCGTGGGACTTGGCGAGATCTCCCACGGCTCGGAGGTCGGTCAGGAACATCATGGGATTGGTGGGTGTTTCGCAGTACAGCAAGCGGGTCTTGGGAGTGATCGCCTTCTCGACGTTCTCGATCGCCCGCATGTCGACGTACGTGAAGTCGAGTCCCAAGCCCCGATACACCCTCTCCATCAGTCTGTACGATCCACCGTACATGTTCTCGGCGCACACGACGTGGTCACCACTCACCAGAAGTTTGAGAATGGTGTCGAGGGAGGCCATCCCCGAGGCAAACGCGAAGCCATGCGTCCCCCCCTCGAGGCTGGCAACGTTCCGTTCCAACGCTTGACGGGTGGGGTTTTCGGTACGCGCGTACTCATAGCCGCGGTGTCGGCCGATTCCCTCCTGCGCGTAGGTCGATGTCTGGTAGATGGGCGGCATGATGGCACCGGCGAGCGGGTCGTCCACCTGTCCGGCGTGGACGGCTCTGGTACCAATCCCGTGCTTCAGGTCTCGATCATTGATTTCGGTCATGGGCTTTGGGTGAGGACGCCTGAACGTAACCCGCCGACGCAGCGAGCCGCCAGGCATGTCGATTGAGTGAAACCAGCGGAAGGACTTAGCTTATTGCTGTGAGCACATTCCTCAGCGTACCCCCACCCGGGCTCACCGGGCCGACCCGCTGCCTGGTCGTCGACGACGATGCGATGGTTCGCCAGACCCTGCGGCGGGTGTTGCAGAGCCAGGACATGGAAGTCTTGGATGCTCCCGATGGTGAACGGGCCCTTGCGATCCTGGAGCGAGATGGGACCATCCCACTCGTCCTGACGGACGTCTATATGCCGGGGATGGACGGTCTTACCCTGGTGCGAGAGATACGCGCCCGCTATCCGGACACGGCCATCCTGGTGATTACCGGTGTCGCGGACGTCGCTACGGCGGTGGAATCGTTCCAGCTCGGTGCGCTCGATTACCTCAGCAAGCCGGTCCTCATGGATGAGGTACGGCAGCGCGTCCAGAACGCCTTGGACAAGCGCCGACTCATGCTCGAGAACCGCTGGTTGCAGGAAGATCAACAGGGGCGACTCGAGCGACAGCTCCAGGTTCTGATGAGACGCAACGAGGAGATGTTCCTGGGGCAGATTCAAATGGCCGTTCGCATGCTCGAGGCGAAGGATGGGTACACGCTGGGCCATTCTCGGCGCGTCTCTTTCTACTCGGTGCGGATTGCCGAAGAGTTGGGCATCGGTGGCTCCGACCTTGATCAGATCCGGCTCGGGGGTGAACTCCATGACATTGGGAAGATCGGCACTCGCGATGCCGTCCTCAACAAGCCCGGCACCCTCACGAGGGAGGAATTCGACGAGGTGAAACAGCATGTCATCGATGGGGAGGAAATGCTCGAGCCGCTGCGCGTCGACCATCCGTCCGTGTTGGAGATCGTGAGGTGGCACCACGAACATCTCGATGGCTCTGGCTTTCCCGATGGGCTGGTCGGGACCGCCATCCCGCTCCCCGCCAGGATCGTGAGCGCGGCCGATGCTTTCGACGCGATGACTACCGACCGGGCCTATCGTCCTCCCCGGACGCCGAGGGAGGCGAACGCCGAGCTCGACCGCTGTGCGGGCAATCAATTCGATGGGGAGGTCATTGCGGCATTCCACCGCGCGTTTCCGGATGTCACCCGGTTGCCCCGGGAATGAACGACCCATCCGGTCCGACCCCGACGGGGACTTTGATGATCAGCGTGTCGGGAATGCGCGGGATCGTGGGAGTGGACCTCACTCCGGAAATCGTGGCGCGATACGCGGCCGGACTCGGGGCTTGGGCCCGAGCCGAGTCGCAGAACCTCATCGTCCTCGGCCGGGACTCGAGAACCAGCGGGGAGATGTTCTCCGCAGCGGCTGCGGCTGGGATTCGATCCGCAGGGTGTGACGTCATCGACCTTGGGATCGTAGCCACACCTACAACCCAACTTGCAGTCGAGCATCACCACGCGGGGGCCGGCCTGATGATCAGCGCCAGTCACAATCCGGTCGAGTGGAATGCGCTCAAGTTCATCGGGGCGGATGGTGTTTTTCTCGATGCCGAAACCGGAGCCCGAGTGCGGGCCGTCGCGGAGGCGGGACCAGAACGTGTGGGATGGGATGCCGTAGGGGGGATCCGGGTGGACCGCGACGCAATCGCCCGACACCTCGACCTGGTCCTCGCATTGCCATGGATCGATGTCGACATGATTCGGGCCCGTGGTTTCCGGGTTGCGCTCGACTGCGTGCGCGGCGCCGGCGGACTCATCATCCCGCTCCTCTTGGAGCGACTCGGGTGTGACGTCTCGGTGATTCACGCGACGCCGGACGGTCATTTTCCACGGGATCCGGAGCCGGTTCCCAGGAACCTCGCCGAACTGGGCGCCCTGGTACGCGACGGCGAATTCGACATCGGAATGGCGGTCGACCCCGATGTCGACCGCCTCGCCCTGGTGGACGAAACCGGGCAGCCGATTGGCGAGGATTACACCCTGGCTTTCGCCGTTCGCGCGGTGCTTCACAACGGGGTTTCGAACGATGGGCGACCACCCCGGGTGGTGGCCAACCTCTCGACGAGTCGGGTCGTTGAAGATGCTGCCGTGGCTTGTGGGGGGACCCTGGTCCGGACCCCCGTTGGAGAGGCCCACGTGGCCCGAGGCATCCGGGAAGCCGAGGCCCTCATTGGCGGGGAGGGGAACGGTGGGGTGATCCTGCCGAGCCTGCACTTGGGCCGGGACGCCCCCCTTGGAGTGGCCCTTGTCTTGCAGTACCTATGTTTCCAACACACGCCGGTGTCGGGCTTGGTTCAGGCGGCACCGCAGTACCGCATTGTCAAAACCAAGCTTTC
>QKDC01000066.1 GCA_003246755.1 Gemmatimonadota bacterium
CAGAATTGCTCGGGACCTGGAAGCAGGGATCGAACCCCGGCTGGGTCTGATCGACATGGCCCTGCGGCGAAAGGACCGATTCGAATCTCTCGAGGAGGCGTTCGAGTACTGGCGATCAAAGACACTCTTCGAGGACTGGTCGGATGAAGCTCTGAGAGGCTACACCCGCGCAGCCCTGAGAAAGGTCGACGGCGAAGCAGGCTGGGAGCTCGCCTGGCCGAGTGCCTGGGAGGCATGGTACTACCGCTCCTTCTATCCGGGAACCTGGCACCACCTCCGCCGTCTCCCCAGGGACATGCCTCTGCTGAGCATTCGAGGGGAGCGGAGCGACACCTTCGTGCGCGAGGCAGAAGCACACTTGGAAGCCTTACGCCCCGAAACCGCGATCCGATGCCTGGCAGGGGCCGGACACCTGTTTCCCCAGTCCGCGCCGGAGCGGGCACTGGCCTTGCTTCGCCCCTGGTTAGAACGGCAATTCACGACTTGATTTCCTTGACACTCAAGGAGCTCACTAGCACCTTCGGAATGGAAGGCTCGACAGGCGCTAAATGACTGCCCAGCCAATCGTTTGCAGTAGTTGTCACACACCGCTCCCGGAGAGCGCCGCGTTCTGTTGGGTTTGTGGAACAGCGACGCCGACCGGGGTCAACACCCAGGGTGTGACCGTTACTCGTGCCTCCCTCGAGTCCGCCGCGGCCCTCAAGGACACCAAAACCCGCCTTGAAGTAGCCCTTGGGAGCAATTTCCGGGTTGACGATCTCGTGGGCCGCGGTGGTTTCGCCGAGGTCTTTGCCGTCCACGACCTTCGGCTCAAGCGCGATCTTGCGGTTAAGGTCCTCTCGCCGGAACTCGTCGTGAACCAGACAATGCTGACTCGCTTCCAGCGGGAAGCGGAGGCCGTCGCCGCGCTACGACACCCGGGGATCGTCCCCATTTACGATCTGGGGGAGTCTGGCGGCATCGCCTACATCATGATGCCGCTCATCAAGGGCGAGACCCTCCGCAAGAAGCTCGACGGGGTGGACCGGCTCCCGATTGATACGGCATGCCGGATCCTCCGGGAACTGGCCGACGCCCTGCGAATGGCCCACGAGGCCGGTTTGGTACACCGCGACATCAAACCCGAGAACGTCATGCTCGACGGCCCGCGGGAACAGGTGCTCCTGATGGACTTCGGGATCGCCAAGGCAATCGACCCCGACGCCACCGGGATGACGACGAGTGGCCTCATCGTCGGGACCCCCCACTATATGAGTCCGGAACAGGCGAGTGGTGAGGTGATCGACGCCCGTTCCGACCAGTACTCGCTTGCAGTCATGGGTTACCGCATGTTGACGGGATCCCATCCGTTTGAGGCCGAGACCACGAGAGCCCTGCTTTACAAGCAGGTGTTCGAAACCGCCCCGACTGCCGCCGAGCGTTGCCCCGATATCCCGATCGCCCTTTCGGATGCTCTCCAACGAGGCATGTCGAAGGATGCGAGTGAACGTTTTCCAGGGATCGAGGAGTTCGCGGCAGCCGTCTCAGCCGGAGCCACGGCTGGACCGAAGGATGTCTCCCCACTCGCCCACACTCGAGCTACCCCTCAGGTGTCCAGGCCGGTGAAAGCAGCGACCACGAAGCCAGCCAAAGCCGGGAAGGCCAAAGCCCCAGCCTCCTCGGGGTCCGGATTGGACGCCGCCGGTAGGGTCAAGTCGAAACTCCCGGCTGTGCGCGTGACACGCCGGACCGCGGCCATCGCAGGGGCATCCCTTCTCACCGTGGTTGCCGTGGTGCTTGGACTCACCCTGGGGGGTGGCGGCGAAGCGAGTCCCGCCGAGCCGGGTCTTGGCACAGCCGTGCCCGAAACACCGACGGCTGAGGGAGCGACACCCGAGGGTACCAAAGCCCAGGCGCCGACTGCGGGTGGATCCAGCAACCAACGGACGGAACGCAACGTACCGGCGCGCGCAGAGAATGCGGCGCCCAGCCCGCGCACCCCGGCCGCTGCAGTCATTACCACCTGCAGCCAGGCGATGCGTCGCTCGGCCTGGACCGATGCCGTGAGGTTGTGTCAGCCTGAGGCGGATGCCGGATCGGTCGAGGCCCAGATGGCCCTCGCGGGCTTGTATCAAAGTGGGCAGGGAACCGATCCGAATCCGATCGCGGCGGCCGAGCTCTATGAGAAGGCCGCAGCGAGTGGCTCGGCCGATGCGGCTTTCCAGCTCGGACAACTGCTCGAAGAAGGAGTCGGAGTCAATCGAGATCTCGCGCGCGCGACAGAACTGTATCTCCAGGCAGCGCGGCGGGGAGTCGTTCCGGCAATGAGTGCGGTCGCCCGGCAACTCGAGATCGGGGCTGGTGTAAGCCGCAACGTCGACGAGGCCGTCAACTGGTATCGGCGCGCTGGCGCGGCAGGCGACGCCGCCGCCCAGATCAGGCTGGGCCAGATGTACCTCGAGGGACACGGGGTTCCCAAGGATGAAGTCGAGGCAGTCCGGTGGTTCACCCGAGGCGCTGAGGCGGGGAACGCCCCCGCGCAGTACGAGCTGGCCCTGGCCTACTTCGCCGGGCGCGGCATAGCCCAGTCGGATTCTCTAGGCATGGTTTGGCTGGAACGGGCCGCGGCGAGAGGCTCGACCCGAGCCGCCCAGGAACTGGCCCGCCGCAAGCCCTAGGTGTCCGACGGTCTCCGCGCCACCAAGGTGAGGATGGTGTAGAGCGCTACTGCTTCCGCATCCTGATTGGTGACCTCCACATCCCACGCCACAACGCCCTGCAACGGCTGACCCTCGATGGGGTCCTTCGCCGTCTTCTGCTTGCAGGTGAGCCGGACCTGAATCGTGTCACCGATGTAGACCGGTTTCACGAAACGCAGGTTCTCCAAGCCGTAGTTGGCGAGCACCGGCCCAGGGGCCGGATCGACGAAGAGACCGGCTGCCGCGGAGAGCACGAAATATCCATGGGCCACACGCTTCTCGAAGATCGATTCGCGAGCGGCGATATCGTCGGTGTGCGCATAGAAGAAGTCGCCGCTCAGTCCCGCGAACTGCACGATGTCGGCTTCGGTGATGGTCCTCCGATGTGTCCGGAGCGTTTCACCGATCTCGAGTTCGTCGAAGTACTTGCGGAACGGGTGAATGCGGTCGGAAGGGGTGTCGGCCCCAGTGAGCCACTGCCTGGTCACTTTGGTGAGCGTCGTTGGTGATCCCTGCAACGCCGTTCGTTGCATGAAGTGGAGCACCCCCCGCATTCCACCCAACTCTTCCCCACCGCCTGCCCTACCCGGGCCACCGTGAACCAAATGCGCCAGCGGTGACCCGTGGCCCGTGCTTTCCTTGGCGCAGTGCCGGTTAACCACCATGATCCGCCCATGATGTGATGCCGTCCCCATGACCAGGTCGCGCGCCACGCCGTCATCTGCGGTAAACACGGAACCGCACAGGCTCCCTTTGCCCAACCGTGCGAGGGCGACTGCATCGTCCACAGTGTCGTATGGCATCACCGTACTCACCGGCCCGAACGCCTCCACATCATGCGGCTCCGACCGTTCGAACGGTTTGTCGCAATAGAGCAGTGCTGAAGGGAAGAAGGCACCTTTCTCGCGATCTCCACCGAGTAGTTCGAAGTTGTCCAAATCGCCGAAGACCAGCTCGGCGCCATTGGCGATCGCCCCTACGGCTTGGCGCACTTCCCGAACTTGGGTCTTTCCCACCAGGGGTCCCATGCGAACTCCCTCGGTAGCGGGATCGCCCAGGGGGAGCTTCGACAACCGCTGGCCGAGCGCCTCGATGACCGCTTCTGCACAGACCGCCGGCACGATCGTCCGACGAATCGCCGTGCACTTCTGCCCGGCCTTCACGGTCATCTCCTTGGCAACCTCCTTGACGAAGAGGCCGAATTCTTCCGTGTCCGGACCGGCGTCAGGGCCGAGGATGCTGTAGTTGAGCGAGTCGGCCTCCATGTTGAAACGCACAGAGTGCTCGATCACGGCGGGGTGCGTCTTGAGTTTCCGGCCCGTGGCAGCAGACCCCGTGAAGGTCACGACGTCCTGGCACATCAGGTGATCGAGGGAGTCACCAGCGCTTCCGCAGACCAACTGCAGCGCACCCGGAGGAAGAATCTCAGACTCGAGAATGGCAGCCACCATCCGATTGGTGAGGAACGACGTCACCGTCGCGGGCTTCACCAACGCCGGCATTCCCGCGAGGAAAGTCGGCGCAAGTTTCTCGAGCATCCCCCAGCAGGGGAAGTTGAAAGCATTGATGTGGACAGCGATGCCCTCGAGTGGGACGCAGATGTGGCGACCAACAAACGTCCCTTCTCTCGACAAGGCCTCCATTGGGCCGTCGACATGGAACGTCTCGTCCGGAAACTCCCGTCGTCCCTTGCTGGCATAAACGAAGAGAGTCCCGATCCCACCTTCGATGTCGATCCAGGAATCGCCTTTCGTGGCTCCTGTCGCCGCCGACACCGGATAGAACTCGTCTTTGCGATCCATCAGATAGCGGGCCAGGGCCTTGAGCATGCGCGCCCGCTCGTGGAATGTCATCTTCCGGAGCGCGGGGCCCCCAACGGTGCGACCGTAGTCGAGAATGGCCTGGAAATCGAGGCCCTCGGTCCCGGCCACGGCCACCTGCTCCCCAGTCACAGCATGGAAGAGCGGCGTGCCATCACCCGAGCCCTCGACCGCCTCTCCCAGAACGAAGTTCTTCAGTCTCACTCTTTGTCTTCTCCCTCCCCCCCTCGGCGTCGATCGCGCCAGGTCCGGTAGTGTGCCTCCTGTTTCGGCACGTCGGGCCGATCTCGGAGGGGTTCGACTTCCTGCAATGAACGATGGAGTTCAGCGGGTAGCGCCTGATAGAGCGCAGTACCCTCCGTCTTCCAGGTGAGCATCTCGTCGGTCACGTCTTTGACGACCCGGGCGGGGTTTCCGACCACGACTTTTCGCTCCGGAATTTCCATCTCCGCCGGCACGAAGCAGAGAGCCCCAACGATGGAACCGGGACCCACCACGGCGCCGTCCATCACGACGGCGTTCATACCGACGAGGGCGTTGGCGCAGACTCGCGCACCATGGATGACTGCTCCATGGCCAATGTGCGCCGCCTCCTCCAGCACGACCGTCACACCAGGAAACATGTGGATGGTGCAGTTCTCCTGAACGTTGCATCCATCTTCGATGACGATCCCACCCCAATCGCCGCGGAGTGCGGCTCCAGGCCCGATGTAGACATCAGCACCTATCACCACATTGCCGGTGACGGCGGCCTGTGGATGCACGAACGCCGTCGGGTGGACTACGGGGGTGTAGTCCTTGAATCGGTAGATCATCCGTGAGTCACTCAGCCCTCGACGCGCTCCAGCACGACCGCCATTCCCTGCCCCACACCCACACACATGGTGCAGAGGGCATAGCGCGCTTGTCGCTCCTGCAACTCGAGGGCGGCGGTTAGAATCAGCCGCGCCCCCGACATCCCCAGTGGGTGACCCAGGGCGATGGCGCCGCCGTTGGGATTGACGCGTGAATCATCCTCGGCGATGCCGAGTTGTTCCAGGCAACCGAGGACCTGGACGGCAAACGCCTCGTTGAGTTCGATGACGTCGATGTCGCTGAGCGTGAGACCGGCCCGTTCGAGGGCACCTTGGGACGCCTTGACCGGTCCCAGGCCCATCACTCTGGGCTCGACCCCAACGACGTGTGAGGTGACGATGCGGGCCATGGGGATGGCACCGGCACCGGAGAGGCCGGCCTCCGAACCGATCAGGAGTGCACACGCCCCATCGTTGATCCCCGAGGCGTTACCGGCGGTCACAGTACCCATGCCGTCTGTTCGAAACGCCGGTCGGAGCTTGGCCAGAATCTCAGGGGTCGTTTCCGGCCGAATGAACTCGTCTTCGGAAAACGTGACCGCAGGCTTGCCTTTGTGTGCAGGAACAACTTCGATCGGCGTGATTTCACGTTCGAAGCGACCTCGCTCGCGTGCAGCGGCGGCCTTTTGTTGGGAGTCCGCCGCGAAACGATCCTGACGCTCCCGCGAAATACCCAGCAAAGCCGCCACATTCTCGGCGGTCTCACCCATACCATCCACGCCGAACCGCTCGCGCATCTTCGGGTTGACGAACCGCCAACCCAGGCTCGTGTCGAACAGTTCCACATCACGGCCGAACGGCCGAGCACTCTTGGAGACGACATAGGGGGCACGTGTCATGTGCTCGACACCGCCGGCCACGAACAACTCGCCGAGCCCAAGTCGAGTGGCGTTGGCACAATGGACGGCGGCGCTCATTCCCGAGGCACAGAGTCGATTGACGGTCTCGCCCGGCACCGACCACGGAAGACCGGCGAGCAGCAGCGCCATCCGTGCCACATTCCGGTTGTCTTCGCCCGCCTGATTGGCACAACCAAACACGACGTCGTCGACCTGCTTTGGGTTCAGATCGGGATACCGGTCGAGCAAGACACGTATGACGTGGGCCGCGAGGTCGTCGGTGCGTACGGGAGAAAGCGCCCCGCCGAACTTCCCGATCGGGGTTCGAACACCGCCGGCGATATAAGCTTGGGGAGGAGGCATCGGGTGAATCTACTATATTTGGGCTCCTCCTGAACCAGTCCTCGTCCTCTTCCGGTCTCGCCATGCCACACCGGTTCCTCCAGTCCGAAACTGCCGCCGGGGTCAAGCGGGTGACTCTCGACCGACCCGACGTGCTCAACAGTTTCCACACCCCAATGGCTGTGGAGTTTCTCCACGAAATCCGACACGCCGCCGAATCCGACGAGGTGCGCTGCCTTTTGATCACGGGCGCCGGTCGGGCGTTCTGTGCCGGACAGGATCTCGAGGAGGTCCATCCCCCTGACGGCGAGCGCCTGGAAGACTTTGCCGCACATGTCCGGAAGGTGTATAACCCGATCGTCCGCGGGATCCGTGGGTTGCAGAAACCGGTGGTCGCAGCCGTCAATGGCGTCGCGGCTGGGGCGGGGGCGAGCCTCGCCCTCGCGTGCGACTTCGTGATCGCGTCGACCAAGGCTTCCTTCATTCAGGCATTCTCCAAAATCGGGCTGATCCCCGATACCGGAGCCACGTTCGTACTACCACGGCTGGTCGGCACGGCACAGGCAACCGCTATGATGATGCTGGGGGAAAAAGTCAGCGCCGGGCGGGCCCTCGAGTTGGGGATGATCTACCGCGTTGTTGAACCCGATGCGCTCGTGACGGAGGCCACGACCTTCGCCGAGTCCCTCGCGCAGGGAGCCACCCACGCGCTCGGTCTCACCAAGCGACTCCTCAATGAAAGCGCACACAACGATCTCGATGCTCAACTCGAGATCGAGGCCGATTTGCAGGGGGCTGCCGGGCGTTCGGAGGACTATCTCGAAGGCGTCCGAGCCTTCCTCGAGAAGCGCACACCGGTGTTCAAGGGTCGCTAGGTGGCAATGACTCCCAGGATGACCGTCGGCGTGATCGGCGCCGGGGCCATGGGGGCCGGCATCGCGCAGGTCGCGGCGTCTGCTGGCCACCCTGTCGTTCTCGGCGATGTGGCCCCGGAGGCGATCGCGCGAGCGGGAGCCGGCCTTCGGAAAGCTCTCGAGCGCGAAGTGGAGAAGGAAAGACTGCGCCCGGACGAAGCGGAAGGAATCTTGTCGCGGGTGACCTTCGCGACCGTGGCAAACGACGATTATTCCGGCTTCGCCGGCGCAGGCCTGGTAGTGGAGGCCATCGTCGAAGATCTCGCGGTCAAGCGCGAAGTCTTTTCAGCCCTCGATGGTGTGGTCACCCCCGACGCGATCCTCGCGACGAACACCTCCTCACTCTCGGTAACCGCGATCGCCACGGCCTGCCTCGAACCGGGTCGAGTGGTAGGAGCCCATTTCTTCAATCCGGCCACCCGACTTCCGCTGGTCGAGATCGTCCCCGGTTACGATACCAGCACAGCGACGGTAGGGGCGGTCAAGGCGTTGATCGATTCCTGGGGTAAGACCACAGTCGTGGCCAAGGACACACCGGGGTTCATCGTCAACCGAATCGCGCGGCCCTTCTACGGCGAAGCCTTGCGTCTCCTGGAGGAAGGAGTGGCCGAAGCCGCGACCATCGACTGGGCCATGCGCGAACTCGGTGGATTCCGCATGGGTCCGTTCGAATTGATGGACCTGATCGGGCTCGACGTGAACTACGCGGTAAGTCATACGGTTTTCGAAGCCTTTCACTACGATCCTCGCTACCGGCCATCGCTCATCCAGCGGCAGTTGGTGGAAGCGAAGCGGCTGGGGAGAAAGACCGGCAAGGGGTTCTACGAATACGGAGACGAGAGGAGCGCGCCGGAGCCGAATCGCGACCATGAGCTTGGACAGAGCATTCTCGACCGAGTTCTCGCGATGCTCATCAACGAGGCGGCTGACGCCCTGTTCCTCGGCGTGGCCAGTCGTGAGGATATTGACCTCGCCATGACCAAGGGCGTCAATTACCCGAAGGGATTGCTTCACTGGGCAGACGAGATCGGCGTTCCTACGGTCCTAGAGCGGCTGGACGCCCTTCAGCGCGAGTACGGCGAAGATCGTTACCGACCCTCTCCCCTGCTCCGCCGAATGGTGCGTAACGGGCGCACATTCTACGGATGAGTCACGACCCGCAAGTGCTCGCCGAGGCGATCGTGCGGGATATGTACGCCGGCGACGCCATGAGTGCCTGGCTCGGCATCGAAGTCGTGGAGGTGAAACCCAACGCGGCGGTGTGCCGCATGACGATCCGCCCCGAAATGGTCAACGGCTTCGGGGTCTGCCATGGTGGCGTCACCTTCGCCCTGGCCGATAGTGCGCTGGCCTTTGCGTCGAATACACAGGGTCGAGTCGCGGTGAGTATCGAGAACAGCATGACATACCCCGCACCGGTTCACGAGGGCGACGTGCTCACGGCTGTCGCCTCCGAGGAGGGTTCCAGCCGGAAACTCGGGTTCTATCGTGTAGCGGTGACTCGGGAGGATGGAACGACGGTAGGGCTCTTTCGAGGCACCATCTATCGCACCGAACGGCTGCATCCAGCCGCGGAGGCAAAGCAATGACCGACTGGCATCGAGTGGCGTACACGGTTCTCGTCTCGCGAGCAATCGATGACATCGAGGAGAACCGTCTCGTCCCCGAGAAGAAAGTGCTCTACCAGTTCTCGGCGCGGGGTCATGATGTAGCCCAGGTCATTCTCGGCGGGATGCTCACCCATCGGCACGATGCCGCTGGCGCCTACTATCGTTCTCGCCCGCTGTTGCTCTCGCTCGGTCTCACCATCGAAGACGCCTTCGCGGGGCCCATGGCCAGAACAGGTGGATTCAGCAATGGCCGGGACATCGGGGTTGTCTGCAATCTGCCGAGCAAGGACGGTCCGATCGTGCTGCCGATGTCTGGCGATGTCGGGTCGCAGTTCACGCCGTCCGCAGGATGGGCGCAGGCCATTCGCTACCACACCGAGCACCTGGGGAATCAGGATTGGAAAGGCGCGATGGCGGTCGTGCTGGGCGGAGAAGGCTCGGTCGCAACCAACGGATTCTGGTCATCCCTGACTATGGCCACCACCCTGAGCCTACCACTTCTCTTCTACGTCGAAGACAACGGATACGGCATCTCCGTCCCGGGTCGGCTGCAGACTCCTGGGGGCAACATCGCGAACAACCTCGGTTCGTTTGCCAACCTCCTCGTCCGCGACGGGGACGGGACCGATCCGGCGGAAACGGAAGCGTTGTTTGGTGAAGTCATCGCGCATGTGCGCAGTGGATCGGGCCCTGCCCTCCTCCGTCTCCGTGTCCCGCGCCTCTCGGGTCACTCCGGCCAGGATACCCAGGCCTACAAGCCGCCGGAATTGCTGGAGGAGGAACTGGCGAACGATCCACTTCCCAAACTCCGCGCGCACCTCGTTCCATCGATACTGGGGGAAGACGATTGGAAGGCTCTCGAGGCGGAGGCCGAGCGTGACGTGGCCGCAGGACTGCAAGGCGCGCTGGCCAGACCAGAGCCAGTGCCCGAGGGTGCGACGAAGTACGTCTTTCTCGAAACGAAGGCTGACGGGTCACCGGAACTCCAGGAATTCGGGGGTCGTTCGACGGGTGGAATCACTCCCCCGGCGGGAACGGAGATTCCATCCCCCGAACCCGCTCGCATCAACATGCTGACCGCTATTCGTCGGACACTGGAGCACGAACTGCGGATCAATCCCGGAGTGATGGTCTTTGGCGAAGATGTGGGCCCCAAGGGTGGCGTGCACGCCGCGACGATGGGACTGCACGATGAGTTCGGAGAGGCACGGGTCTTCGACACCAGTCTCAGCGAAGAGGGGATCATCGGACGCTCGGTCGGACTCGCGCTGTCAGGGCTGGTCCCAGTCCCCGAAATCCAATTCCGCAAGTACGCCGATCCGGCGACCGAGCAACTCCACAACTGCGGAACGATCCGCTGGCGGACCCACAATCGCTTCGCGGCGCCAATCGTCGTACGGATCCCCGGTGGATACGCGCCCAGGTGTGGCGATCCGTGGCACAGCGTCTGTAGCGAGGTGCAGTGGGGTCATGCCGTGGGTTGGCAGGTATGCATTCCGTCGAATGCCGAGGATGCGGTTGGCCTCCTTCGCTCGGCCCTGCGGAGTCAGAACCCGACCATCTTCTTCGAACACCGAGCCCTGCTCGATGGTGTCTGGGCCAGGCGGCCGTACCCCGGTGACGAGTATGTGCTGCCGATGGGAAGGGCGAAGAGGATTCAGGAGGGTGACGACATCACCGTGGTCAGTTGGGGCGCGATGGTGGAACGCTGTGAGCAGGCCGCGGTCGAACGCGGGATCGCCGCGGACGTTCTCGACCTTCGCACCATCGTTCCCTGGGATCGGGATGCAGTGCTCGAATCCGTACGGCGAACCCGTCGATGCCTGATCGTGCACGAGGATCTTCTCACCGCGGGTTTCGGGGCAGAAATCGCCGCGGTGGTCGCTGAGGAGGCGTTCCTCAGTCTCGATGCGCCCGTGGCACGACTTGCCATCCCTGACATTCCGACACCGTACAACGTCCCGATGATGCATGCGGTGATTCCGAGTGTCGAACAGATCGGTGCCCGCATGGCCGAACTCGCCGAGTTCTAACGCACCTCAACCGGAGAAGCCGATCGCATGTCGTCGTTCGTGGATGTGACCTTGCCGGAGGATCAGGCGGAAGGTACCGAGACAGTCGTGGCCACCTGGTTCAAGGCCGTCGGCGATCAGGTAACCGAAAACGAACCCCTGCTCGAAGTCAGCACGGACAAGGTCACGGTCGAGATCCCGTCTCCGGCCACCGGCGTTCTACGCGAGATCCTCAAGACTGACGGTGACGAGGTGGAACTGGGTGAAGTGCTCGGCCGGATAGCAGTGGGCGAGACAGCGGCATCTGCTGCAGAGCCTGTCGCGACCAAACCACCAGATGCCAAGGCAGCGGCCGGTGCATCAAGTGCTTCTGTAGAGACCGACGACCGTTCGAGCGAGCTGAGTCCCTCTGTGCGGCGCATGATCAAGCAGCATGGTCTCGATGCCGGGAAGATCACCGGCACCGGGCGAGGCGGTCGCATTACTGCCGACGACGTCGAGGCCTACATCGCCTCTGCCGGTTCGGCGATGCCGAGCCATCGCGTCAAGCACAGCACCATGCGGAAGTCGATTGCCCAGCACATGACCGACAGCATGAAGGCGGCTCCGCATGTGACGAGTGTGTTCGAGACTGATCTCTCGGCGATTCAGGCCCATCGAGCCGCCAAGAAGGCCGAGTTTGAAGCACAGGGGACACGGCTGACCCTGACCGCCTACTTCGTTCGGGCCACCGTCGAAGCGATCCGTGCGGTACCCGAGAGCAACGCCCGCTGGCATGATGACGCCCTCGAGGTTTGGGACACCATCAACGTCGGTATCGCGACGGCGCTGGATGATGGGGGATTGATCGTTCCGGTCCTGAAGGAGGCGCAGGACCTCGACCTGCTCGAAACCGCGAAGGGCGTCCAGGATCTCACTGAGCGAGCCCGCGCCGGAACACTCTCGCCTACCGACGTGCGTCACGGCACGTTCACTATCTCGAACCACGGCGTGAGTGGGAGTCTCGTCGCCACGCCGATCGTCATCAATCAGCCGCAGTCTGCGATTCTCGGTGTGGGCAAGCTCGACCAGCGTCCTGTGGTCCGGGATGGAAGCATTGTGGCCCGGCCGATGGTCTATGTGACACTCACCATCGACCACCGGGTGCTCGACGGTCACTCGGCGAACCGGTTCCTGAGCCGTTGGGTAGAAGTCGTGGAAGGCTGGCCATCAGGGGGCCACCTTGGGTCCTAGTGGGGCTTGAAATGCTCGAAGGGCTGATGACAGGCGTTGCAGTAATGCATGGACTTGCAGGCGGTCGAGCCGAACGTACTTCTGGTTTCGGTGTCACCCGACCCACAGAAGGGACATGAAACCGCCCGAACCGTCCGACTGAACTGAATCGGAGTGAACTGCTCCACCGGACCCGGTGGCGCGATGCCGTACTCCCTGAGCTTCTCCCGCGCGTCGTCGGTCATCCAATCGGTGGTCCACGGAGGATGGAGCACCGTCCGTACCTCGACCGGCCCGAATCCCTGTTCCAGCAGGGTGGACGTGATTCCCTCCTCAATCACCTTCATCGCCGGACAACCCGAATACGTCGGGGTCACATCCACGATGATCCGACCCTCCTCGACTACCGCTCGCCTCACGATTCCCATCTCGACGATGTCGAGCACGGGGACTTCGGGATCTTTCACCTGCCGGAGGATGTCCACCACGTCCCGTGCTGTGGTTGTCGTTCCCGGTCCCGTCCCCGCTCCTGCTACCATGTTGCCCCCGGATGGGCACGAGCCAGACTCTGCATTTCGGCGAGCAACGTGCCGAGGTGTTCCGTATGATCTCCCCGACGGTAGCCTTTGCCGGTCGGGGGCAACGCCTCGGGCAACTCGAGGGTGGAGTTGCGTATCACCTCATCCACGGAGGACCGCCAAACCGACTCGAGGCCCACGAGATCCGGAGCCACTCCTGACTCCGCGAGGACGGCTTCGGCAGGAGTCGGGACGAACAGAGCCCCGGTCCACCGCCATGCCTCGTCCAAGGCACTCTGTGCCCGGACATGGCTCTCCTCGGTACCATCTCCCAGTCGGACGACCCACTCCGCGCTGTGCCGCAGGTGGTAGGCGGTTTCCTTGGCCGACTTGCCGGCGATCCCACTCAACCCCTCATGAGCACTTTCGGCGAGAGCCTGGAGCAGGTGGTACCCGAAGGCATCGAAAAGGAATTGGCGAACGATGGTAAAGGCGAAGTCGCCCTTGGGGAGTTCCACCAGGGGGTGATTCCGGAACTCCCGATCGGATCTGAAATAGGCGAGGGCGTCGGCGTCACGCCCCTTCCCTTCGATATCTCCCGCAAGGCCCAGGAAGAGGGTGGCCTGGCCTATCAGGTCGAGGGCGATGTTGGTGAGTGCGATATCCTCTTCGAGAATCGGGGCGTGGCCGCACCACTCACTCAGACGGTGACCGAGCACGAGTCGGTCGTCGCCCAGGCCGAGCAGGAAGTCAACGAGCGCCGCGTTGGAATCCATGGGTTAGAAGACCTTGACGCCGCGCGGCACCTTGTAAAACTGCGGGTGTCGGTAGGCCTTGTCGTTTCCGGGCTCGAAGAAGGGTCCTGCATCCGATGGGCTGCTGGCGGTGATGGCATCAGCCGGCACCACCCAGAGACTCACGGCCTCACCCCGACGAGTGTAGACATCCCGCGCATTCTGGAGGGCCAACTCAGCGTCGGGCGCATGGACGCTGCCGGCATGTTCGTGAGGCTTTCCGGGGGCACTCTGTGTGAAGACTTCCCAGAGGGGCCACTGTGTGTCGCCAACGGGATGGTCGCCTTGTGTCACACCGTCCTCCAATCTCAGGCCGCTGTCGCCCGATTGTGTCCGTTGCGCTTTGCCGCATACGCCTCCGCGGCGGCCCTCACCCAGGCACCGTCATCATGCGCGCGTCGCCGAGCCTCGAGCCGCTCCTTGTTACAAGGCCCATTGCCTTTGACGACGGTCCAGAATTCGTCCCAGTCGATCTCTCCGAAATTCCAATGCTTCGTCTCCTCATCATATCGAAGGTCGGGATCGGGAAGCGTCAGGCCGATGGCCTCGGCCTGCGGTACGGTGAGATCGACGAATCGCTGGCGCAGTTCATCGTTGGTCTTCTTCTTGACTCCCCACTTGATCAGCTCGGCGCTATTGGGTGAGTTGGTATCGCTCGGTCCGAACATCATCAGCGAGGGCCACCACCACCGGTCGAGCGCGTCCTGGGCCATCGCTTTCTGCGCCGGGGTTCCCTTGGAGAGGGTCGCCATGATCTCGTACCCCTGCCGTTTATGGAAGTTCTCCTCCTTGCAGATCCGGATCATGGCGCGCGCATAGGGACCATAGGAAGCCTTGGCGAGCATCGTCTGGTTCACGATCGCCGCGCCGTCCACCAGCCAACCGATGGCGCCGATGTCGGCCCAGGTCAGGGTGGGATAGTTGAAGATGCTGGAGTACTTGGCCTTCCCGGCGAGCAACGCCTCGACCAGTTCCTCGCGATCCACACCCAGTGTCTCGGTACCGCAGTAGATGTAGAGCCCATGGCCCGCCTCATCCTGAACCTTCGCGAGCAGCACCATCTTCCGCCGCAGGGATGGTGCCCGGGTGATCCAGTTCCCCTCCGGGAGCATACCGACCACCTCGGAGTGGGCGTGCTGGGACATCATCCGAATGAGCTGTTTGCGGTAGCGCTCTGGCATCCAGTCCTTCGGCTCCACGTAACCACCCTTCCCTACGTGGGCCTCGAAGGCCTCGAGCCGCGCGGCGTCTTCGGGGGAAAGTGCTGATTCTGTGTTCTTTTGGGGCATCCTGGCTCCATCCCATGGTGGGTTAGGGAAGCGCTGCTTCAAAGATACATCGTGTGGGGCGCCGGAATTGCCAACCGGACGATCGGGGATGCGAAGGACATTATCTTCCAGCCGAATCCAAACCGGAGCAACTCTTGACGGGATCACTCCTCGACGCTGGACAGGTTGCCACGAACGTGGACGACGGCGTTGGAACCATCAGCTTCGGCCACCCCAAAGGCAACTCCCTCCCCGCGGCCCTGCTGGCCCAGCTTGCCACCGAAGTGTCGACTATGGGTGAGCGACCCGATGTCCGGGTGATGGTCCTCCGCAGTGAAGGCAACGGCCCATTTTGCGCTGGGGCATCCTTCCACGAGTTGCAGGCGGTCAAGTCGGCGGAAGAGGGGACCGGGTTCTTCATGGGATTCGCGCGGCTGATTCTGGCCATGGTCCGCTGCCGCAAGTTCATCGTCGCACGGATTCATGGGAAGGCGGTCGGCGGCGGGGTCGGTGTCACGGCGGCCGCCGACTATGCGATCGCAGCGTCAGGGGCGTCGGTAAAGCTGAGCGAACTCGCGGTGGGAATCGGCCCGTTCGTCGTCGGACCCGTCATCGAGCGTCGGATCGGCACGAGTGCGATGAGTCATTTGGCGATCGATGCCACCGGATGGCGTGATACCACCTGGGCACAAGAGAAGGGCCTGTACGCTCTGGTGACCGACTCCGTAGAGGAGCTGGACCAGGTCGTGGATAGGCTCGTCAAACAGTTGGCTGCTTCCAACCCGGATGCGATGGCGCGGATGAAAGAGGTGTTCTGGGCAGGGACGGAACACTGGGAGGACCTCCTCCCGGCTCGCGCGGCCATGAGCGGCAAACTGGTGATGTCCGAATTTGCTCAGAAGGCGATCGCCAAACGCTAGCCAGTGCTGGGGCAGGTATGTGATGTCGACGGGATCCCTCGAACAACTGATCGAAACCGAGGACCTGGGCCTCGACGTGTTTCACCCCGGTGGCACAGAGATCTCACGGGAACTGGCTCGACTCGTGGGAATCACCAAAGGCACTCGAGTGCTCGAGATGGCGGCGGGCACGGGCGAGACCGCCAGATTGCTGGCGAGTGAGTTCGGAGCCCACGTCACTACGATCGATCGTTCCCCACTCATGATCGCCCGGCAACGTGCGGTCTCCGATGCTTTCCCGAGTACCATCAGAGTCGTACGTGGTGACGCCCATTGGCTCCCCTTCGATTCCGGGCGGTTTGATGTGGTCCTCTCGGAGTGCGCCCTCTGCCAGTTGGACAAAGGGACGGCGGTAACGGAGTTGCTACGGGTCCTCGCCCCCGGTGGGTTGGTTGGCGTCCATGATCTCTGCTGGGCGCGCGATGCCCCGAACCGGCTCAAGGCTCGCCTGGTCGAGTTGGAGGGTGAGCGACCTGAAACTGCGGATGGGTGGACTGGCCTATTCACCGGTCTCGGATGCGTCGACGTCCAAGTCCTCGACCGCTCCCCTGTGGTCCGCACATGGACCCAGGCAACCCGACGAACTCTCGGTCCACGTGGGTATCTCCGGACGGCATGGCTCGCTCTCAGGCGATGGGGGTGGCGCGGTCTGGGTCGGATCCTGGCAACCGAGCGCATCTTCTCCAACAAGCATCTTGGTTATGTCATGGTCCTGGCGCGAAAGCCACACTGAACGCGTTCAGGGAGCAAACACCACTTTGGTGATACGCCCCGCGGGGCCCACCATCCAGCCAACTCCATCAGGCGCAAAGCCAACGCTCCAGTAATTCCGGAAGTCGAAGGTATGCCAGGTCCGGCCCAGGTCGCCGGTCCAGGAAGCGCCCCGAGGCCCTACCGCGACGACCGTTGCTTCTGTCCCCGGGACCCACGCCCCACCGAAAACCGCCCCCGTGAAACCGGGATGAGCCGCCGCCGTCCAGGTTCGGCCACCATCCGTCGTGAACGCCGTGTTCTGAGTGACCCCATCCCCGGTAGCCACATCCCCACCCAACACCATACCGCGGCGCTCGTCGAGGAAGACCACAGAGGTTATGCCAGCCGATGGCTTGTTCTGGACGATCGGGGTGTCGCTGATGGACCAGGTTTCTCCGCCATCGTCGGTTCTCGCAACACGAGCGGTCATACCGGCTCCGGTTCCAAACCAAGCGTGGTTTGAACCCTGTGTCGCAACGCAGGTCCCGCTCGCGGCAAACATCCCCTCACCCGCGCGGGCTCGCGGGAGGCTAGCGGAGGGAAGCGCTCTCCAGGTTCGCCCGTCGCCCGTCCGAAGTACGATGAACGACCCCTCGACTGCGTCACTCACCGCAAGGCCCCGACTACCATCCCAAAACGCGAGGCAATCGAAGAACGCATCGTCGTTCTGATTGGTGAACTGGCGGGTCCACGTTTCGCCACCGTCGCCCGTCCGATAAATCCGCGACTGGTCACCCGGCCCGGCACTCAAGAGGTAGGCGACTCGTCCGTTGATCGCGTCGACATCTCTGAACTCGAGAGCCTCCGCGCCTGGGACGACTCCCACCTGCCACGACATTCCGCCGTCGACGGTTCGGGCGAACGTGCCGCCCGTTCCGCTGATCCACACGGTGTCGCTGGTCACCGCACTCACGGCCTGGAACCGTTCGTTGGTTCCCGCGACCTGATCGACCATTGTTGGTCCCTGGAGCAACCCCACCATGAGGAGTGTCGTCAGAATCATGAAGTCACCATTCGTCGATCGATTTGGGCCAGTCGTCCTTCAATAACCGAGAGAGGGCGCGGTCGGCAAGGAGACGTCGCCCCGTCTGGCAGGTGGCACAATAATTCGTTTCGTTTTCGGCGTACCTGATCCGTTGCACAGGCGACCCACACACCGGACACGCCTTCCCATATCGGCCATGCACCGCCATACCCTCTCGAAAGGCGGTCACCCTGGTGGGGAACGCGCCCTTTGTCTCCGACAGGAGATGCTCGATCCACTCCTCGAGAACATCCTTGGTGGCGTCGTAGAGTCTCCGAACCTCGCCGTCGTCGAGCCGACTCGTCCAGGTGAGTGGCGAGAGACGGGCTCGATGCAGAATCTCGTCAGAGTACGCGTTCCCAATCCCGCTGAAGAGCCGAGGATCGGTGAGTGCGCGCTTGAGGGTATGGTTTTCGAACTTGAGCCGGGTGGCGAAGGATTCGACATCGGTTTCCAGTGGTTCCAGGCCGCCACGATCGAAGGTGGAGAGTGTTTCTCGTCCGCGCACGACGTGGATGGACGCTCGCCGCTTGGTGCCGGCCTCTGTCAGGACGAGGAGTCCATCGGTGAAACCGAGAGTGGCGAGAGAGAGTCGTCGAGGAGGCTTCTTCCCTGGATCCAGCCATCGCAGTCGACCGGCGATCATCAGATGGATGACCAAGAACAAGTCGTCATCCCCTTCGAGCACGATCTGCTTCCCGATCCGTCCGACTCCGATCACCCTTCGGCCATCCCAGGCCGAAGGTTCCGGGTCGACCGATCGGAGCACAAAGGGGTTGAGGATCTGGAGTCGCTCCACCGTCGCGCCCACGACATGGGTCCTGAGGGCTTCGAGATAGAGGCTGATGTCTGGAAGTTCCGGCATCGGACCGTAGTGGCGCGAGACGAGGGCGTAGGACATAATAGGGCCCACACCGACTCATGACTACATCACTCACCTTGTTCCTGGCCCTTGTCGCCGCGACTCCACCGCGACAGGACACGCTCGCCCTCCGGCACGCCATCATGGTCGCTGAGGATTCCCGTCCCACCGGGGCGCTTGGCGTGGAACCGCTGCTTCAGGGGATCCGCTCTTCGGACGGGGTCACCCAGCGCCTCGCAGTCAGGGCCCTGGGGCGCCTGGAGCGGGCCGATCTCGCCGAATCCATCGCCCCTCTCATCAGCCACCCGGACCCTGGAGTCAGGGCCGAGGCGGTGAATGCACTCGGGCAGAGTCTCACGCGAAGCGATCCGGGGAAGTGGCGAAAGCGCCTGGAGGCACGGATAGGAGTTGAGCGTGATCCCCATGTTCGCGGCGCAATCTTCCGAACGCTGGGTCGCTTGGCGCTAGGCCCGGGCGAAGATCCCTCGCGGGTAGAAGGAGTCCTGCTCGCGGCCACGTACGAATCGGGAGGAGATGCACCCGAAGCGGTCCTCGCAGGTGCAACTCATGGCTTGGCTGCCTTTTACGGCAGGACGGCCTCACATCGTTCACCGTCCGATGGAGCGGTGGACCGCTTGAGCCAGCTCACCCGACCCGGTCACCCGGTGTTGGTCCGCCGGCAGGCACTCGCCGCCTTGGCAAACGGCCGTAGTGTATCAACGGCGACCCTTCGTACGACCATCCGAGACACCGACTGGCAGGTCCGTCGGGTTGCAGTGAGCGCTGCCGCGCAGGCCGTGCCGGAACGGGAAGCCATCATCCAAGCTGGATGGAACGACCCACACCCCGCGGTGCGACTCGAAGCCCTTCGCTCGAGTGTCCGCCCAGCGGTTTGCGATCGTCTGATAGAGGCTGCCGGCGACAGGGTGCGCATAGTCGCGCTGCAAGCCGTCGACTTGCTTCCGCATTGCGGGTCGGCCGCTGTGCCCACGCTTTCAGCCCTCGCCCGACCCCCGAGCAACGCGCGCGAATGGCATCTCTCCGCGCATGCCCTCGTGTCGCTCGCAAGGATCTCCGGCCCCGCTGCCGACTCCACGATCGACGAGTTCGCCGACTCGCCGATTTGGCAGAACCGGATGTACGCCGCTCAGGCCGCAGCCGAAACGGGGAACCTCGTGGCCCTCGAAGATCTCGCCACGGATCGCAACCCGAATGTGCGTGAAGCAGCCCTCACCGGCCTCGGCCGACACGTCGGCCATCAGGCAGATGCGCGCTACATCGCCGCCCTGGGTGCGAGCGATTATCAGCTCGTGATGACCGCAGCCAGGCTGTTGGACAGCACCCCCGATCCGTCTGGGACGATACCCGCACTCCTCGGCGCGTTGGAGCGGATCACGAGGGAAGAACGAGAGACCTCCCGCGACCCGCGGATGGCGATCCTGAATACCCTCGCAACTCTTGCGGGCCCAGCACAGACCTCAACGCTGAGATCCTACCTGAGTGATTTCGATCCCGCGATCGCCCAGCGTGCCGCCGAACTCGTCACGAAATGGACTCGTCGGGAAACGACGCCGACCCCTAGACGCCCTCCACCAGCTTCGGTTCCAACGTGGGCGGAGTTGACAAGCCTACAAGACGCGGAGGTGGCATTGGAGATGAGTGACGGCAGCCGTGTGGTGATTGCGCTCTATCCCTTCGAAAGCCCCACCAACACCGCGCGACTCGTTCGCATGGTCCGGGAAGGGCGATTCGACGGGCTCACTTTCCATCGAGTGGCCCCCAACTTCGTGGTTCAAGGTGGCAGCCCGAACGCCAACGAGTACTCGGGCGACGGGCCCTATTCCAGGGATGAACTCACCTTCAGATCACATCTGCGGGGAACCGTTGGGATTTCAACGCGTGGGCGGGATACCGGCGACGGCCAGATCTTCATCAACTTGGTCGACAACATCCGACTCGATCACAACTACACCATCATTGGGGAAGTTGTGGAGGGGATGGACCACGTGGATGCGTTCCTCGAAGGGGCGATGATCACCCGAGCAGTGGTTCGTTAGCGCGGTCCCTCAGTCAGGTATTCACCCCCGCATATCGGACCCCCGTGAGATCCGCGATTTCCTTCTTCCATGTCGTGAGGTCTGAATGTTGGAATCCGCTCAAATGGTCATGGCCACAGGCCCGGGCGAGCACCTGCATGAGCTCCACGGTCGCTCTCAGGTAATTGGCCAGGCGTTCGGCTGATTGCTCGACGACCAGCCGCGAGCGCAGGTGCGGTTTCTGGGTGGCGATTCCTACTGGACAGTTGTTGGTATGACAGGCGCGCATTGCGAGGCAGCCTACCGCCTGGATCGCCGAGTTGGCGATTGCCACACCGTCCGCACCCAGGGCCAGGGCCTTGACGAAATCCGATTCGGTCCGAAGCCCGCCGGTGATGATCAGGGTGACCCCCTTGGCGTCGCGACGATCGAGGTGCTTCCGGGCGCGGGCCAAGGCGGGCATCGTCGGGACCGAAATGTTGTTCTTGAAGATCTCCGGTGCCGCCCCGGTCGCACCCCCGCGGCCATCGAGGATGATGTAGTCGGCACTGCATTCAAGGGCGAAGTCGATATCGTCTTCGATATGCTGGGCCGACAGCTTGAATCCGATCGGGATGCCCCCGGTTCGCTCGCGCACCTGGTCTGCAACGCGCCGAAAATCGACTGGAGTCACGAGATCGGGGAATACCGGTGGGCTGATGGCCGACTTCCCTGGTTCCAGGCCACGAACGGCGGCGATCTTCTCTGTGACCTTGGCCCCCGGGAGATGCCCACCGGTCCCGGTTTTGGCGCCCTGCCCTCCCTTGAAATGGAACGCTTGCGCCTTGGCTGCCGCGTCGAGACTCCACCCAAACTTGGCTGACGCGAGTTCGTAGAAATACCTGGAGTTCGCCTCCTGTTCCTCAGGGAGCATCCCGCCTTCACCCGAGCAGATCCCGGTCCCCGCACGCTCGGCTCCCATGGCAAGCGCGACCTTCGCCTCCTGGCTCAGCGCGCCGAAGCTCATGTCGCTGACAAAGAGAGGGATCTCGAGTCGAAGCGGCTTCGCGGCGTTCGGGCCGATGATCAACTCCGTCGCAACGGGAACGTCGTCTGTGAGCGGACGGCTGGCGAGCTGGGCCGTGAGGATTTGGATGTCATTCCAACGCGGCAACTCTGTGAGCGGCACCCCCATCGCCGAGACCGCCCCATGATGGCCAACCTTCGTGAGACCGTCACGAGCCAATGACTGGATGTATCCGTTGCTGGGCTCCTCAGGCCCACCATGCGGGTCCTGGTAGAGGCCGAGGTATGTGTCCCGATCGAAAGGTTGGGGGTGCGTCGTGGCCCACTGTTGAACTTCAACCTGATCAACCATGACGGCGTCCGCCTCATGATCCACCCATGAGGAAAACCGCTGCAGGGCTTCATCGTTGTTGTATTCACTGATGCCACTGTCGTAGCGATAATCCCATCCATGAACACCACAGATCAGGTTGGCACCTGACACATAGCCGTCGGCGAGCAGGGCACCGCGATGATGGCACCTTCCGTACATCACCGACACCCGATCGTCATAGCGGATCACGACAAGGTCGACTCCGGCGACCAGCGCGTACCTTGGTTGGCGATCAGGGAGGGTGCTCCATTTGGCAACGGTCACGGCGTCGGAGGTCTGAACCGTCATCGGTACTCCGGTTTGTTGGCGGCCATCGCGGTCTGCCTAACCGCCCGGTTGGACATGCGGGCTCGTGATGATAAGCTAAACCACTCCATTCGAGGCGTTGCCCATGCGCTTGGCTTTTCTTGTGTTGTTCACCCTTGGGACTCCCCTCTGGGCCCAGAAAGCGGGAGCCGCTCGGCGCTCCGACAACGGGCTCAGCTACATGGTGACGGGACAAGGACCACGGGACATCGTCCTCATTCATGGGTCCAATCTCGATCACAGGATGTGGGAGGCGGAGGCCACGACCCTGTCCGCCACCGCACGTGTGCTCCGGTACGACCTGCGCGGCCACGGGGCCTCCACTGACCCAACCATGCCTTACTCGGCCTGGGAGGATCTTCGCGGTTTGCTTGATGAAGTGGACATGGAGCGGGTGGCCTTGGTCGGTCTCTCTGCCGGTGCGGGCATCGCGCTGGATTTCACGCTCACCTACCCCGACCGCGTCGAGGCCCTCGTCCTCGCCTCCCCCACCATCAGCGGCTACACCCCGACCGCACGACCGGCATTCTTCGATGATCTCGTTTCTGCCATTCGGGCGAAAGATTACGAACAGGCCAACGAGGTCCTGCTTGCATCATCGGTCCTTGCCGTCCCAGATGCGAGCAGCTCACTGGTACGCGAGATGGTGCGTGGCAACGTCCGACTCTGGACCCTCGACCCGACTCACCAGCAAGCCCTATCTCCTCCGGCGCTTCAGCGTTTGTCCGACCTGGCCAAGCCTGTCCTGATCCTCGTGGGGGAGAACGACGTCGCGGACATCCACGCGCAGGCCAGCCTGCTGAAGCGTGAAGTCGCCGGAAGCCGACTCGTGACGATCCCCGGTGGAGGTCACCTGCTCAATCTGACCTCGCCCGCACGGTTTGCCGAAGAACTGAGGACGTTTTTCTCCCGGCTTGGGCCACCTCGATGATGGAGACACCATGAGGATCGATCGCAGGAGTTTCGTCGGTGCGCTGGCCGGCCCGGTTCTCCTCCACGTGGAGCGGCGTTGGCGACCGGCTCTCTCCCAGCAATCTCCTCGGCAGGTCATCGACGGCCTCGGGGAGATCCGAATCGACTACGACACTGTACTTCTTGACGAGATTAGGGCGAGCGGCCTCACTGGGGCTTTGGTGACCGTCGGCAACCCTGCCCTCCAGGGAGCGACAGCGTTCCAGGACATGGCCGGGGAAGTGGCAGCCTACGAGCGACACATCGCCGCGCATGCAAGTCGACTCGAATTGGTGACGAGCGGGGCAGGTTTCGACCGCGCGGCGGCCGGCGGCCGGATCGGCATCCTCCTCTACACCCAGAACGCAACCCCGCTCGAGGACGATGTCAATCGTGTGAGCGTCCTGCGACGACTCGGAGTCAGGGTGATTCAACTCACGTACAATACGCGGAACCTGCTCGGTGATGGCTGTCTCGAACGGACCAATGTCGGGCTCAGCAACTTCGGCATCGAAGTGATCGCCCGGATGAACGCGGAACGCATGTTGGTGGATGTGTCACATTGTGGTGAGGCCACGAGCCTGGACGCGATGGGCCATTCGACCTCCCCGGCTGTGATCACCCACTCCGGATGCCGGATGGTGTACGACCATCCACGGAACAAATCGGACGAGGTTCTTCGTGCAATGGCCGATCGTGGCGGGGTCATCGGGATCATGCAGCTCAATCCCTACCTCGGACCCAAGGAGAGAAACACCTTGGAGGAGTACATGGCCCATATCGACCATGCGATACAGGTCGCGGGCGTGGAGCACGTGGGAATCGGGAGCGATCGCGAATATAAGACGATCCCCGACACTGAGGAGGAGCGCCTCCGGTTAGAGCGAGAGTTATCACGCCTCCGGCCGAGCAACTCGACCGGTTTCCGTTGGCCGTTCTTCCTCTCCGAACTCAACCATCCCCGCCGCATGGAAACCATCGCGCGGGCCTTGCGCCAACGTGGTCGTACCGCACGTGAGGTCGATCTCATCATGGGTGGGAACTTCCGGCGCCTCTTCGGTGAGGTGCTGGGATGACCTCACCGGCGCTAGCCTTCATCCAACAGTCCCGCGTCTATCTCCGGGACGACTTCTTCCCCCGCATCAACCTCTGTCTCGACGCTCTCGAAGCCAAGGACATCTGGTGGCGCCCCAACGAGGCCTCGAACAGCATCGGCAACCTGGTACTACACCTCGCCGGCAATGCCAGGCAGTGGATCGTGTCGGGCGTAGGAGGAAAGCCCGACACCCGCGCGCGCCAGGAGGAGTTCGACCGCCGAGAGCCCATGCCAAGGGAAGAACTCACGAGGCGCCTCCAAGCGACCCTCGCGGAGGTGGACGATGTTCTCGCCACACTTCGGGTGGAGCAACTCCTGGAGCCCAGACTCATCCAGGGTTACGACACCACGGTGCTCGGCGCCGTGTATCACGTGGTCGAGCATTTCGCCATGCACACCGGCCAGATCATTCTCCTCACCAAGGCCCGAACCGGCCGCGATCTCGGTTTCTACCGGGTGAAGAACGGGATCGCCAAGCCCACCTGGCACGAGCGTCCATGATCACGACCGTCGAGGCCGTCGCCCAGTTGCTGGCCCAGGCAAAGCGGGTCGCGGTTCTCACCGGTGCCGGCGTCTCGGCGGAGAGTGGCATTCCCACCTTCAGGGACGCGATGACGGGGATGTGGTCCCGATTCGATCCTTTCGAACTCGCGAGTCCGGAGGGATTCGCGAGGCAGCCTGCCATGGTCTGGAACTGGTACGCGGAGCGACGCGCGAGCGTGGGCAAGGCCAAGCCGAACCCTGGGCACTTTGCTCTCGCGGAGATCGAGCGGAGAGTCCGTCACTTCACCTTGATCACCCAGAACGTGGACGGGCTGCATCAGCAGGCGGGGAGCAGGAGGGTCATCGAGCTCCACGGGAACATCCGCCGCGTCAAGTGCTCTCGGGATGGGGGTGTAAAAGACGGTTGGACCGAGGATGGGGAGGTACCCCCGCGGTGTTCCGAGTGCGGAGGCTATCTGCGGCCCGACGTGGTGTGGTTCGGGGAACTGCTGCCCGCTCGCGCGCTCCAGGAGGCGGGCTCGGCGTCCTTGGATTGTGATCTCTTCTTCTCCATAGGTACCTCGAACCTCGTCGAACCTGCCGCCTCCCTGCCCTGGACGGCCCACCGCCATGGTGCCAAGGTGGTGGTCGTAAACCCGACGGACGAGGGACAGCGTCGGGGGCCTGGCATCGAGTACCTGCTTGGCAATTCGGGCGAGATCCTCTCGCAGGTGGTGAATGCCGCCTGGCACAAAACCTCCAAGGCAACGCACTCGTAAGGCTATCATGGCTTGCGATCCCGCTTACACGGCAGTCTCTTTCATACTTGTCACCATCCACGCCCAATCCACCTAACTGGAGGAATAACATGAAGTTACGTCTTGCCACCATCCTGCTGATGGCCTCAGCAACAGCCCTGAGCGCCCAGCAGGAGGAGCGGCACAAGGCAGATGCCACCGAGCATCAGATGATGATGGACCATGGTCTGGTGAAGTCGGTCACGCCGCTTTACACCAGCATCCGCGGCTTCCTCATCAAGTCAGCGGAACAGATGCCGGAGTCCGATTACGGCTTCAAGCCGACGCCGGAGGTCCGTTCGTTTGGTGAGTTGATCGGCCACGTCGCGAACGCTTCGTACCTCTTCTGCTCGGGCGCCATGAGTGAGAAGAGCCCCGCGAAGGTCGACTACGAGAAGACCGTGACCGCCAAGGCCGGGCTAGTCGAAGGACTCAAGGCTGCACTGGCCTATTGCGACAAGGCCTATGAGATGTCGGACATGAAGTCGGTCGAGAAGGTAACCTTCTTCGGCACCGAGAACACCCGTCTCTGGGTGCTCAACTTCAACGTGGCTCATGACTTCGAGCACTACGGCAACATCGTGACCTATATGCGTCTCAAGGGTATGGTGCCGCCGTCGAGCCAGCGCGGTCAGTAAACACTAGTACTCGAGTGTGACCGGGCAGCGCGCCCGACCCGTCAGTTCAGGTCGAGCAGTCGAGTGAACTTGATGATGAAGGCGCGCTCCTCGGGCCCACTCATTCTTCCGAAGCGATTGGTCCGTTCGATGTCGTTGTAGACGATGAAGAGGCCGGTCCCCGCCGCACTGAGCCAGCCAAACCGGAAGTTCCCCTCGATGTTCCCAAACTGATCGTTGTACTGAATCAGGGATTGCAGATACATCCGTGGCGAGAAGGAGTAGCCGAACTTGAAGCCCACGAGGGTATTGGTGAAGTCACCCTCTGGAAGGTGGACGTTGTCGTAACTCAGTCGCAACGTCACAACCGTCGCACCTTTCCGCGCCGTCACCGTCTCGATCGTACTCACCCGGTGACCCGAGTAAAAATCCCCGATCTCGACACGTCCGCTCACCGATACCGGGGCGCCCAGATTGGTGTTGTAGGCCAAAGCCCACAAGAATCCGTCGTAAGTCCCCGGGGGTATCACGATCCCGGGCGAGACTTCGAAGGGCTCCTTGAGGCCTTCCCGCTCGAAGTTGACGGCGGGCAACTGGAAGAACGCCCCGTTGGCAAACTGGAAGTGACTGTCGATGTGCAGGAGACGACTCTCGGTGAACCCGTCGAAATCGTCCCATTGTCGAAAAGTGATGTGGGGTCGGTACTCCCGGAACCAACTGAGGTTCGGCGTGCGCACATGGCGAAGAATCGAGGCCTGCACGAACCGCGTGTTTTCCCGAAGAACGAACCCGACTTCCGGATTGAAGTTCTCCGCCGATTCCCGGTAGGCAAGGCCAGCATCCCATTCACGGCCGGTGTAGTTGGCGGCGACGTTGAACGCGTGATCCCGCCCGGTCAGCCCTGGGGTCTTGGTCTTCGCGGCGTAGGCATCCAGCAGAAAAGTCCGCCCGATCCCAAACTGGCCATCGAGGCCATAGGTGACGTTGTAGTCGCCGGTGCTGTCGGTATTCAACCGGTTCACCACGATGGCTCCGATGCGCGTCCGGTTGGGCAGTTCCTTGAAGACTCGGACGACCCCGAAGTTGTTGGGGGCAATGGCATCGCGCGCCTTGGCCTGGATGTCGAGCAAGCCAACGTTGAGACCCGCGACTTTGCCGGTGAGTCGGGCACCACCGGCCAGTGGCACTTCGCGATTGTCGCGACCGATTCCGATACGGCGACTGAAGAAGAGTTCGGTGGTTTGCGCTGTACCGACCGCAAAGGTCCCGGCATTTTCGAGAAAGAAGGGGCGCTTTTCTGGAAAGAACAGCGAGAACCTGGTGAGGTTGACCTGCTGGTCGTCCACCTCGACCTGCGCGAAGTCCGTATTCACGGTGAGGTCGAGCGTCAGGCCCTGGGTTACGCCGATCTTCGCCTCCCCACCCACTTCGAGTTTGGCATCGGTATTCGCGATACCGTAATCGCGGCGCAGCGACGACAGCGCGTACGGGCTCACCGTCATGATTCGTTGCGTCGGCGCCTGGACTCCTTCGAGCGTCCCTGCAAGGGAGACGCGGTAGAAGGTGTACTGCCGGGGAACAGGGCTCCAGAAGTCCTGCTCGTTCTTGCGCCGGATGTTCCTGGCAAAGTTCAACCCCCAGACCTGCTCGCCACCCTCCGCGTATCGGAGGGTCGAGAAGGGAATCCGGAACTCCGCATACCAACCCCGATCGTCGCGGCTGGTCGCCACGGTCCAGTCTCCGTCCCAATTGAGATTGAGACCCGCTCCGGTCCCCGCCTGGGAGCGTCGATTCGTCGCCTGACCCCCACCCCCTTCACCCTCGCGAGTGATCTGACCGTCGTACTCCACGCCTTGTGGCGAGGTTCCGAACACGAACGCGTTCTGACGATCGAGATAGGTGTCGAGCACCATGGTGAAGGAATCCACGTTGCTCAGATCGATGTCTCGCCTGGACTCGCCGATCACGATCGCCGAAGGATCACGGTCGAAGAGCCACACTCCGACGTACAGCGCCGAGCGGTCATAGAGAATCCGTACCTCTGTGCGCTCGCTCGCCACCTCGCCATCATTCGGTTCGTGCTGAATGAAATCCGTGATCAGGGGCGCCGTTTGCCAGACCGCTTCGTCGAGCCGGCCGTTGATGGTCGGTACCACTTCGGCGCCAACGGCTTCGGCGACCGGGGTGGGCATCGGCGTCGCTCCACCGATGATGGACGACTGGTCCTGTGCCATGAGCCTGCCGGCGGACAAGGCAGAGAGCACAAGGAGACCACGGATTGGAGAAAGCACGGGGCAAATCTAGCTGGTGCGGCCCGCCAGATCACAGAGTATTCTCAGGGATACCCGACAAGCGAACCGGCAGAACTCAACGAGATGACGAGGACAGGATGAGAAGAACGCGCTCGCTCGCCCAAGTGCTCTTGATCGCGACCATTGCCGGATGCGCCCCCGGTGCAAAAGCCGACTTGATTCTGACTGGCGCCAGAGTGTGGACCGGGGACTCCACGAACACCGCTGCCGAAGCGATCGCGATTCGGGGCGAACGGATTGTGGCAGTCGGCACGAGCGAGGACATGGATCAATACGCGGGCGCCGAAACTCGGCGAATCGAGCTTCAAGGACGGTTCATTTCCCCAGGGTTCATCGACGACCACACCCACTTCGGTCAGGCCGGCGCCCTCCTGCTCGGCGTGAACCTGCTCGACGTTGCCGATGAGGCCGGGCTGCTGCGCCGAGTGCGCGAAGCCAACGATCGCCTGCCACCCGACGCCTGGATGCTCGGCGGCGAATGGGGTGCGTACGAGGCGTGGGCCCAGGGGTCGACGGGCCGAGACGGCACCACGGCTCGTGACGGCGGCTTCAGCCCCACACGGGGAATGATCGACTCGATCACCTCCGACCGACCGGTTCTGCTCAACAAGTGGGACCGGAGTACCTACCTGGCCAACGCCAAGGCCCTTGAATTCGGGGGGGTCACTTGCGCGACTGAAGGTGTAGAGTGCGTCGGCGGAGAGTTCACTGGGCGTCTGACCCCAGCCGCGGCGCAACAGGTGAGACAGGTTGTCCCCGCAAAGAGTTTGGAGCAGCGGATCGCTGAGGCGGAAGTGGCAATGGCACAGCTCCGGAGCTTCGGTGTGACGACGATTCACGACAACACGTCGGCGGAGCAGTTGGAGGTGTACGAGGAGATCCAGCGTCGAGGAAACCTCACCATGAGGGTCTATGCACGGCCGACGCTCGACCGCTGGCGCGAACTGGTCGACAGCGGGATGACGATGGGAACCGGAGACGACTGGATCCGGATCGGTGGGCTCAAGGGTTTCGTCGACGGGATCATGGGGAATTCGAGCGCGTACTTCTACGAGCCGTATCTCACCTCCGGCGAGCACGGCCAGTGGCGCGACATGATGTACCCCCCGGGGAACATGGAGACGCTACTCCTGGGAGCGGATTCAGCGGGGTTCTGGCCGCAGGTGCATGCGATCGGAGATCATGCCATCGATACGCTGCTGGGGATGTTCGAGCGGGTGATGGCAGCGAATGGCCCCAAGGAGCGTCGCTTTCGGGTGATCCACACACAGGTGATCCGCGGGCCCGAGGTCGCCGAACGGATGGCGAGGATGGGGGTCATCGCGGAGGTCCAACCGTATCACGCGATCGACGACATGCGGTGGATGGAGGAGCGGATTGGTGAGCGAGCGCGCTGGGCCTATGCCTTCAAGACACTTCAGGACGCAGGTGTGTTGTTGATGTTCGGGAGCGACTGGCCCGGGACCAATGCGGCATGGTACACCGCCGACCCGATTCAGGGTATGTACGCTGCGGTGACACGTCAGACGCTCGACGGCCAACCGGAAGGCGGGTGGTTCCCCGAGGAACGGGTGGATCTGGAAACCGCACTCCGGGCCTACACTGTGAACAACGCCTGGGGTGCGGGTGAGGAGGCGTACAAGGGTAGGATCGCGCCGGGGTATCTTGCCGACCTCGCCGTGTGGGACGCCGACCCCTTCCAGTCGTCACCCTCGGAACTCACGAACCGGCACGTCGTTCTGACGATCGCCGGCGGGAAGATTGTCTTTGAAGCACCCTAGAGGAGGACCATGCGTCGCAGTCTGAGAGTCGTTCGTCGTTGTGCGGTCGTCGTTGGAGTCGTCGGGATGTTGATGGCTCTGCCCCTCGAGGCACAATTCACGCCCAGGGTGGGGTTGACCTACGCCACGCAACCGAACGCGGCACCCGATTTCACCGATCGGATAGGGATCGTCCTCGGCGGATCGCTCAACATCCCCTTCGGCCTGTTCTCCATTCAGCCGGAGGCTCTTTATGTACAGAAGCGTGTGACCCAACCGGGGATCAACGGAGCGACCCCCCCCACCCTTCGCGTGGACTATCTCGAGATCCCGCTTCTCCTGCGTGTCGGATTACCGATTCCGGGATTCAACCCATTCGCCGTGGCCGGTCCGATGATCGACTTCGAACTCGGCTGTAATCTGGTGGCCGGAATGTGTCCGCAGAGTGTGAAGAATCAGAGCTACGGCTTTGCGGTCGGCGGTGGTTTCCGAATGGGACTGGTGCTGCCGCTTCAGTTGGAGGGCCGGTACACCTGGGGACTACGTGACGTGGGGGATGTCGCGTCGGGGCTGGATCAGCGGACGCGAACCTTCATGCTGATGGTGGGACTCGGGTTCTAGGGGGTTCTCATATTGACTTCGGGTTTTGTTCGGTTTACATTTACCGAATAGACACCGAAGCGTGAGTGACCCGTGCCCCAGCCCCAGCCTTCTCCCGAACCGGGCCAAGACAACCCTCTTACCTCCCCCTCCGTCCTTCGGGTTTGCCCCGAATGCGCCGGGCCTCTGGCCCATGGCTCCGGCTGTATCACCTGTATCCAATGCGGCTGGGGACGGTGCGGGTGACACACGCCATCCAACTCCCTCTGCTCTCGCTTGCCGACGGCCCTCCGATCCTCGACCAACGGGAGCGTGGGGGGGGCACCTCCTTCGTCGGGACACCCAGTCGGTCGGTCCTCAATCCTCCCTCGAGCACGGGGATGGGCTTCTGGTCGATCAACCCCTATGTCGGCTGTGAGTTCGGCTGCAGCTATTGCTACGCACGCGACACGCATCGCTGGCTGGTGGAGCGCGCCGTCGCACGCATCGAGTTGGAGGTGTCTTCGTCCGATGAAGAACCGTCTTCAGACACGGCGCTGACCCAACTCACCTCGCTCTCTCCACCCGATGCCTTCGAGCGGCAGATCTTCGTCAAGACCGAAGTCGCCGACGTGCTCCGTCGCACCCTCGATCCCACCCGGATTGGCACCTCGGCGATCGTGATCGGGACCGCCACCGATCCCTATCAGCCGGCGGAGCGCCGATTCACGCTCACGCGTCGCATCCTCCAGACGCTCCTCCCCTATCGTGACCTCACGATCGGGATCATCACCAAGTCGGCGCTGGTGACCCGCGACCTCGACCTCCTGGTCCCGCTCGCCGAACGTCACGACCTCCGTGTCAACCTCTCGCTCGCCACCACCAACGTCGACGTCCTCCGCAAACTCGAACCGCGCACACCCCTGCCCCACGCTCGGTTACGCGCCCTGCGTCTCTTGACCGCATCCGGCATTCACGCCGGTGTCATGCTCGCGCCGATTCTCCCCGGGATCACCGACGGATGGGATAGCCTGGCCAGGGTGATGGAAGGAGCCAAGGAGGCAGGAGCCCGGTTCGTGAGTGGCATCCCGCTTCGGTTGGGAAAGACGGCACGCGAGCGACTCCTCGCCGTGCTGCGCCGAGAATTCCCGGAGTTGGTGTCACGGTACGAACAACATTACGGCAAGCGCACCAACGCCAGTTCGGCCTATCGTAAGGCTCTCGCGCGCCGCATTCGCCTGCTTCAGGAGGTCTACGGGTTTCCGGTAGCGCCCTCTCACGCGTCGGGCACCCGCCAACGCAACAGGGCCCCAACATCGGGGCCCCGTCGTGGTCGAGCGCGTTCGGTCAGCCGCCCAACGAGTCCGGCGGCTTGATGATGGGATGGTCAGTCGGTGCCGTCATGACTCGGTAATAGCACCAGATGGCGAGCGACCAGACGAACGCGGTCGAAATGAGCAGTGTGAGCCAGCCTCCGGGTGTCATGATCCCTCCCTCAGCCTGTGGTGACGGAATCCGTATCGAGCGGATTCCGGTCGTCGATATCGAGTCCCGCCGCGCGCCACCGCTTGGTAGCCATCTGGACGGCGATGAAGAGCCCCACCAGGGTGACAATGATGAGCCCCATGGCCAGCTGTGCACCCTGCGAATCACCGATCGCTCGAATGGAGGCAGGCAGGTTTTGGATCGAGAAGCCCACGAACACGATGATCAGATAGAGTGGCGCAACGTACTTCATGACGAAGCGCAGCACCCTCGGCAATTGAATCAGCGCCCCGGAGTGAATCTCCCGCCAGCCGCGGTCGATCCCGAAGACCCAGCTGAAGGCGATGATCTGCGATCCGGCCATCACGAAGATGAGGAAGGTCCCCACCCAGAAATCCAAGGTGCTCCAGAAAACGCCGTTACCGGTGAACCAGAGGGTCATCGCCGACCCGACGAGACTGATCGCCATCACACCGCGCGTGGCCTTGCTGCGCTCGATGTCGAAGGCCTCCATCAGGAAGGCGACCGCGGGCTGGTACATGGAGAGCGAACTGGTGATGGCGGCGAGGAAGAGCATCAGGAACCAGATGGCCCCGATGATGTTGCCGAACGATCCCATCTGCGCGAACACCACCGGCAGGGTGGTAAAGCCGAGCCCGAACGAACCGGTCTGCACGGCGGCAATGGTACCGGTCAGTCCCAGAAAGATGAACGAGGCGGTGAGGGTGATCATTCCGCCGAAGCCGACCTCGAACAGTTCGTTGGTGGCGGCGGCCGTGAGTCCCGAGAGCGCGACATCGTCACGACGCTTCATGTACGACGCGTAGTTCATGATGATGCCGAATCCGACCGAGATACTGAAGAAGATCTGTCCGGCGGCGGCGAGCCAGGTTTGGAAGTTCCCCAGCGCACTGAAGTCGGGGTTCCACATGTAGCCCAAGCCGTTTACCACATTCTGGTCGGGAGCGGCGGGGTCGGGTGTGCCCAGCGTCAGTACGCGGATCAACACGATCACGGCACAGACGGCCATCACCGGCATCGCGAAGGTGACGAATTTCTCGATGCCTTTCGAGAGGCCACGGAAGATCAGTGTGAGATTGATGGCGAAGGTGGCGATCCAGCAGAAGAGGGTGAACTTCGAATCGCCCGTGAAGAGAATCCCGTCGCCCGTGGCTCCGGTATAGCCGTTATAGAAGGCCGCGGAGGTCGCCGACTGTTCGGCGATGGATGTCGTCGCGTCGATCCCGATGCCTCCCGTCAGGTACTTGAGGAAGTACACCAGGGTCCACGACTCGATGAAGACGTAGTAGAAGGCCACCGCGAGCGGGATCATCACGCCAACGACCCCAAAGTATCGGGCCCACGAACCGCGGCCGATGACACCCATGATGGCGGGGGCGGAGTGGAACCCCTTGGCGCCGCCGTAGCGGCCCATCGACCATTCGGCCCACCCGATCGGGATGCCGAGCAGGAGGAGGGCAGAGAAGTAGGGAATCAGGAAGGCGCCGCCGCCGTTCATGGCGGCCTGGCCGGGGAAGCGGAGGAAATTGCCGAGACCTACGGCAGAACCTGCCACCGCGAGAATCACACCGATACGAGATCCCCATTCTTCCTTTTGGGAAGCGCTCATCGCACACTCGACGATAGGGTGAAGGCCTTGCGCGGAACCGCTGCGCCTGGGGTGATCACGACAGGACCAGAAGCAAAGTACAGACGACCGGCACATCCGTCCACACATAACCTTTTGCGGGTCGGCGGATGCGACGCTCGATAATCTTCGTCGACCCCCCCGCCTTCTGCACCACCGTCGAGCGACTGGTGGCCCCGGCACTCCGGCATCGCCCCCTCGCGGTGGCCCCTCCGGGAGCCGATCGGGCTACCATCCTGGCACTCTCGCCGGAGGCCGAAGCCGCCGGGATCACCCGGGGTATGGCGGTTCGGCTGGCCCGGAAGGTCTGCCCCGATCTGATCCTCCTCCCCCCCAACCCTCGGCTCTATTCCCGTGCCTCCCGGGCGCTGCACGAGGTGCTCCAGCGGTATGCGCCCATCATCGAGCCACGGTGGTACGGTCACGCCTTCCTGGATGTCAGCGGGACGGAGCGTCTCTTCGGCACCCCCACCGACCTGGCTCGGCGGATTCACCGTGAGGCACTGGAGAGTATCCGGCTCCCACTCACTGTCGGTGTGGCCACCAACAAACTGGTGAGTGAGGCCGCCACTAGGGTCGGACGTTCTGCTGGGGTGCCAAGCATGGAAGTGTGGCCGCTTGCCGTTCCTGCGGGCGACGAAGCTCCTTTCCTCGCTCCCCGACGGATTCTGGTACTCCCCGAAGTTCCCGATCCGATTCGACGGCAGCTCGACGATTACCAGATCGACCTGATCGGTGAGGTCGCCGGCATCGCCGAGCCCGATCTCTGTGCCGTGTTCGGCGGGGCGGGGCGTACCCTCCGCGCGCGGGCACGTGGCATCGATCCCCGACCGGTACTTCCTCCGGAGATTCGCTCGGAATACGAGATGGCCCACACGTTGGCGACCGACACCAACGACCTGGAAACACTCCACACCCTACTGAGACGATTCGCCGAACGACTGGGAAGGAGACTACGACAGCGAAGGCTCGCTGCCCGACGGATCGTCGTATCGGTCGACTACGTCGACTTCACGACCGCCTCTCGGGGTGTATCCACCGAGGCGACCCTCGACACCGAACTCTGGCACGCCGCCACGCGCGCGCTTCGTCTGGCGATGAGCAAGCGGCTCGCCGTGCGCCGGATCGCCCTGTCTGCCCGGCGCCTGATAGAGGCGGACCCCCAACTCGGCTTCTGGGACCCCCCGGACCCTCCTCGTCCGGCGGTACTCCAGCAGGCGATCGACCAGGTCTCTGGGCGGTGGCGAGGGGGCTCGCTTCGACCGGCAGCCCCGAAAAGGCCCCGCGCGGCATGAAAAAGGTTGGGGTCCCTGCTGAGGAAGTGTGTGGGTTGCTGGAAACCCGGGACATTGAACGCGGCCGATACCGCAGAGCCACAGGGAACTTGCCGGACGGAGCCCCCCGTCACTACCTTTGTGGTCTTCGCACGCTGGGGTGCGCCAACGAAAGTATGGAGTGAATGATCGAAGTAACGATTGGTGAAAACGACCGGCTCGAAGGAGCCCTCAAGGCCTTCAAGCGGAAGGTCGCCAAGTCCGGCATCCTGAAGGATCTCCGCCGGAAGCGTCATTACGTGAAGCCCAGCGAGGCTCGACAGCTCAAGGCCGCCGCGGCCCGACGCCGCCAGCGCCGAAGCCCCAAGGGTCAGCGAGGCCCGAGAGGCGCGAAGACCAAGGCCTAGCGGTCGCGAGGCACCCAGAAGATCATGACAGAGCACCCACCGGGTGCTCTTTTTTCGTTCGACCTCCGGGAGCGACGCGCAGCCGCTGGAAGAGAACTCTGGACGCAGCCGCGACGTCGTCGACCGCCGAGTCGAAAGCGACACGGTTCGCCTGGGAGGGAACCCGGAAGCCACTGATCTTGCGAACGAATTGCAGCGCGGCATCATGGAGTTCGGCGTCGGTCGGTGGGCGGTCGGGCTGTCTCAGTCGCTTGATGTTACGGCACATGATTCCCCTGCCAATCCAGGAAGGTGCGCACCGGGCGCTGGGATACGAGACACTGTAGCTTACGCCCGCAAAGTAACGCCGGACGCGAACACCCCCCAAAGGACCGCATGAGTTACTACTGTGACGAGGCTCCCGGTCACCCCTGGCACGGACCCTACCACGATACGGAGTACGGGTTCCCCCTCACGGATGACGCCGGACTGCTTGGCCGCCTGATCCTGGAAATCAACCAGGCGGGGCTCTCCTGGCTCACGATTCTCAAGAAGCAGGATAACTTCCGGCGGGCGTACGAGGGGTTCGACCCCGAGCGGCTGGCACGATACGGTGCTCGGCAAAAGAAACGACTCTTGAGCGACGCCAGCATCATCCGAAACCGCCTCAAGGTCGAAGCGGCCATCGCCAACGCCAAGACCGTTCTGGAGCTGCGAAAGGAACATGGCTCGTTTCACAACTGGCTCCTGGCCCATCATCCGAAATCCAAAGCCGAGTGGGTCAAACTATTCAAGGCCACATTCCGGTTCACCGGAGGAGAGATCGTGGGCGAGTTTCTGATGAGCATTGGGTTTCTACCGGGTGCCCACCGGCCGGACTGCCCGGTGTTCAAACAGATCGCCAAGCAGAAACCGGCGTGGATGACCGTGTCGGCGACACCCCGACGCCGTGGGAAGGCCTCGAGTTGAGAGGGGTACCATGACCCGCCAGTACCGAGCAGCGGTCATGCCCGGCCCCGGACACCCGATCGAGATCCAGGAACTCGACGGCCCGGAGCTCGAACCAGGAGCCGCTCTCCTGCACACGCTCTATTCCGAGGTCTGCGGTACCGATGTCCACCTGCACCACGGTCGGCTGGCCGGCGTACCCTATCCGATCATCCCGGGACACGTATCGGTGGGCACGCTGGCGGAACTTCGAGGCGCGATCACGGATGTCGATGGAACCCCGCTACGCGAAGGCGATGTGGTGACCTTCCTCGACGTCCACGAGACCTGTGGCGAGTGCTGGTATTGTCTGGTCGCGAAGCAAACCACGAGATGTCCGGCGCGGAGGGTGTATGGCATCACCTATGGTGTCGAAGACGGCCTGCTTGGTGGCTGGTCGGAAGCCATCTGGATGAAGCCCGGCGTGCGCATGATCCGGCTTCCATCCGACCTCGCGCCGGAAACTTTCATCGGTGGAGGCTGTGGTCTAGTGACCGCTCTCCATGCTGTCGATCTCGCCGGCATCAAGCTCGGCGAATCGGTCGCGGTGCTCGGCGTTGGTCCCGTGGGTCAATCGGCAATCGCGTTCGCCGCTCTTTCCGGCGCAGGCGAGGTGATCGCAGTGGGTGACCCCGAGAACAGACGTGATCTCGCCTTACGCATGGGGGCAACAAAGACAGTCGGTCTCGATGCACCTCCGAATGATCGTGCCGTTGAGATCCGCGGTCTCACGGGCCGAGGTGTGGATATCGTGATCGAAGCATCGGGTGACCCCTCCGCGGTGAGTCAGGCCCTCGATATGGTTCGCGATGGGGGCCGCGTCATCGTCGTCGGTCAGTACACCGACGGAGGCGAGGTAGCCCTCAATCCCCATCTCCAGATCAACAAGAAGCACGTCACGATTCAGGGCTGCTGGGGCTCGGACTATTCCCATTTTCATCGCGCGGTGGGCCTTGTGACACGTAACCAATCGACAATCCCCTGGGGGGAGCTGGCGGGCCAGCGGTTCTCCCTCGACCAGGCCGGCCACGCGCTGGCAGCGGTCGAACGACGAGATGTCACCAAGGCGGTCCTCGCGATTGGTGCCAGATGAAGAGTCGCTGGAACGATTCAGACGCAAAGGCCCTCGGCGACGACCCGCTCGGACTCAGGGTGTATACCTCACGACTCCTGGGCGCCGAACCTTCGCTGGTCCTGCATGGCGGTGGGAATACGTCGGTCAAGACGACACTCGAGAACCTGCACGGCGAACGGGACTCGGTCATCTACGTCAAAGGAAGCGGCTGGGACCTCGCAACGATCAAGCGCGAGGGCTTCGCCCCAGTCAGACTTGAACCCCTTCGGCGTCTGGCCGATCTCCCTTCCCTCTCCGACCGTGACATGGTGCGCGCGCAACGCTCGGCGATGCTCGACCCCGATGCCCCCACCCCGTCGGTCGAGGCCATTCTCCACGCCATCATCCCCTTCCACTTCGTGGATCACACCCACGCCGACGCGGTGGTCACGATCAGTAACACCGAGGATGGGGAATCGAGGATACGGGAGATCTATGGCGACCGTGTCCTCGTGGTCCCCTATGTCATGCCGGGATTCGTGCTCGCCAAAGCGGTCGCGGACCTGACCCGGAACCTGGATTGGACTAAGTGCGAGGGAATGGTCCTGCTCCACCACGGCGCCTTTACCTTCGCTGACGATGGCCGCGCCAGCTACGAGCGGATGATCGGTCTCGTGACGGAAGCGGAGGACTACCTCGGCAAACACGCCCCGATGCCAGTCGCATCCTCCACCGACAAGCCCCTTCCCCGGCGCCTGTTGCCGGAGTTGGCCGAGCTGCGCCAGGCAGTCGGTGAGGCCCGTGGCAAACCGGTGATCACGCGGCTCGAGACGGGCCGCGATGCAGTCGCGTTCGCAACTCGTCCCGATGTCGCTGACATCGCAACCCGGGGACCTTTGACCCCGGACCACGTGATCCGGACTAAGCCCATCCCGCTCGTGGCCCGCGGAGACTGGCGCACCGAGGTCGACCGGTATGTGGCGCGGTACTCAGACTATTTCGCGCGCCACGCCTCACCCGAACTCACTCAACTGGACCCCGCACCCCATTGGGTCGTCTGGCCCGAAGTGGGACTGGTCACCACTGGCTCATCGGTCCGTGAAGCGACGATCGTCGCCGACATCGCAAGGCATACCACTCGAGCCATCGCGCTGGCCGAACAACTCGGCGGTTGGCAAGCGCTGCCCGAGAACGATCTCTTCGATGTCGAGTATTGGGAACTGGAGCAAGCGAAGCTCAAGGCCGGCCGAAAGGAACCACCTCTCGCAGGCAGGGTGGCGCTGGTCACCGGTGCGGCCAGCGGCATTGGTAAAGCATCTGCCCAGGCGCTCCATGCAGCCGGTGCATCGGTGGTGGGTACTGACATCAACCCTGATGTCTCGGCAATCCTCCTCGGCGAAGGCCTAGTCGGACTGGTCGCAGATGCCACCGATCCCGACGCCGTCGGGGCATCGATCGAAGAGACGATCAGACGATTCGGTGGACTCGACATCTTGGTCACCAACGCGGGTGTCTTTTCACCGAGTCATCGAATCGACGAGATCCCCGACGACATCTGGGACCAGAGTCTTGCGCTCAACCTCTCGGGACACCTGTATGTGATCCGCGCAGCCGTCCCCTATCTCCGGCTCGGTTTCAGTCCGTCGGTCGTCGTCATCGGATCGAAGAACGTCCCCGCCCCAGGACTCGGCGCTGCTTCGTACTCGGCGGCCAAAGCCGGGCTCACTCAACTGGCACGAGTTGCGGCGCTGGAGTTGGGCAAGGATGGCATTCGGGTGAACGTGCTCCACCCTCACGCTGTCTTCGACACGGGTGCCTGGACACCCGAGGTGGTCGACGAGCGGGCACGCCAGTACGGGATGACCTCCGAGGAATACATCCGGAACAACCTTCTCGGCGTGGAGATCACCACCGACGATGTAGCCGCGGCGGTACTGGCACTGGTGGGACCCACATTCTCCAAGACGACCGGAGCCCAGATCCCGATCGACGGCGGCAGCGACCGGGTGGTGTAAAAGCATCTTCGGGTTATATTCGGGTTACCGTACCCGAAGGCAACCCGAATCATGTCGTTCACGCATCTCCACCTCCACTCCCATTTCTCCTTCGGCCGGGGAGCCTCGAGCCCCGATGCGCTGGTCGAAACCGCCATCACCCGCGGGTTCACCACCCTGGCCTGCACCGATACGAACGGTGTCTACGGCGCGGTGGAATTTCAGCAAGCGGTCGAGTCCGCTGGGCTTCGGTCGATCCTCGGCGTGCACCTGCTCGCCGATGGTCAGGAAGCGGTGCTCCTCGCCGAAGACGAGCATGGATGGGCCGCGCTCTGCCGAGCGGTGACTCGACTCCATTGGGCGGAAGTGAACGCCGAGCGGTTTTCGCTGGGCGTCCAGCTGGCCACCGATCGTCGCGGGCTGGCCATCCTCATTCGTGACGTGGAGTTGCTGGAGCGGTTGGTGCAGACGAGTGGCGCCGACGGTCTCTATGCCGAACTGCGTCCGGGTCGCGAGCGACACGCGGTGTTGGCAGCGGCCCGCCGGCTCGGCATCTCTCCCGTGGTCACCGGTGCGGTCATGTTTGCCGATCCGGAAGACTGGAACCGCCACCGGTTGTTGCGCGCCATTGCGCTCAACACGACGCTCTCTGCGCTCCCGGCCGAAGAGGTGTCACCGCGCGAGGCATGGCTTCGACCGGTCACTGAGATCGAGCGGTACTTCCCCGACTGTCCCGAGGCGCTCGTCAATGCGGCGGAGGTTGCCGATCGGTGCCGCTACCGCATTCCTATCGGCGATCGCATCGTTGCACCACGCCTCGCCCACCATGCCGGAGCGTTTGACCGTCTGCGAACCCTGACCTACGAGGGTGCGAGACGGCGTTACGGAACGGTGGCCCCCATCACTCGCGACCGGATCGAACACGAACTCGCGATCATCGCGATGAAGGGGTTCGCCGATTACTTCCTCGTCGTTCGGGACATCGTCGACCACGGGCCGACCCACTGTGGGCGAGGGTCGGTCGCCAACTCGGTCGTCTCGTACTGTCTCGGCATCACCCACGTCGATCCACTCGAGGCCGGGCTTCTCTTCGAGCGATTCCTCAACCCCGAACGCCGGGATCCGCCCGATATCGATCTCGACTTTCCGTGGGACGAACGCGACCATGTCCTGGCCTATGTCTTCCGTCGCTATCCGCACCCCAGAGCGGCGATGGTATGCAACCACAACTGTTTTCGTCTCCGAGGGGCGCTCCGAGAAGTCGCCAAGGTGCACGGCCGCCCCAATGGCGAGATCCGTGAGGTCACCAAGCGTATCCCGTGGTTTCATGAAGGGGCTTCCCTCGAACACCTCCTCGCCACGCATCCCAATTTTTCGGCGCTGGACCTCCCTCAGCAGTGGCAGGCCTTCGCCCGGCAGGCCGAGCCATTGGTGGGAGTCCCTCGACACATGTCGCTTCATCCGGGAGGGGTGGTGATCGTTCCGACGGCGCTCACCGACTACGTCCCCACCCAGCCCGCGGTCAAGGTACTCGACGGTGCGCCCGACCTCACGGTGCCTGCCATCCAATT
>QKDC01000182.1 GCA_003246755.1 Gemmatimonadota bacterium
ACTTCGAGGGAGCGGTCATCGATCGTCGCGATGGGTTGTGGCTTGGTTGGCCCGACCGATGGTTGCATGTTCGACCCTCCGGGACCGAACCGGTGATTCGGATGATCGCCGAAGCACCCACCGAAGCGGATGCTGAGAACCTGATCGCCGTCTGTCGCGGCATGCTCTAAACGAACGGATTCAACGGTATGTGTGGCATCGTCGGCTATGTTGGGCCCCGCCCTGCGGCGGACATCCTTCTCGACGGCCTTCGTCGTCTGGAATATCGTGGCTACGATTCGGCCGGGCTCGCCATCATCAATGGCACTGGGGTCCAGGTTCAGAAGGCAGCCGGTAAGCTGTCCGTCCTGACCGAACTGATTGGCAACCGGAAGCCCAAAGGGACGACCGGCATCGGTCACACGCGCTGGGCGACACACGGCGCTCCCAATACATCAAACGCCCACCCTCACACCGATGGCAGTGGGCGCATCGCACTCATTCACAACGGCATCATCGAAAACGCCGGAGCTCTCAAGACAGTGCTCCTCAAGCGTGGCCATGAGTTCACCTCCGAAACCGATACGGAGGTCCTCGCCCACCTGGTTGGCGAGTACTACTCGGGATCGTTGGAGCAGGCCGTGGCCTCGGCGCTCCATGATGTGGACGGGGCATACGGGATAGCGGTGGTGTCCGCGGATGAACCCGACGTGGTGGTCGCCGCCCGGAAGGGCTCTCCCCTCCTGGTTGGAGTCGGTGAAGGGGAGTGGTTCGTGGCCTCGGATGCGGCCGCCATCCTCGAGCACACTCGGTCGGTGGTGTATCTGGATGACGGGGAGATGGCGGTGCTCTCTCGGGATGGCTACCGAATCCGGAATCTGGCCGAGGATGAAGTGGACAAACCGGTCAACCAAATCGACTGGGATTTGGCGACCATCGAGCGTGACGGATATGAACACTTCATGCTCAAGGAGATCTTCGAACAACCCGAGAGCATCGCCGACACGATGCGCGGTCACCTCCTGGATGACGAAGGATCGAGCCGCCTGCACGGGCTCAACCTCAGTGACGAGGAACTCTGTCAGTTTGAACGCATCGTCATAACCGCCTGTGGGACCTCCTGGCACGCAGCCTTGATCGGGGAATACTTGCTGGAGGACCTGGCGCGCATGCCGACCGAGGTCGAATACGCCTCGGAGTTCAGGTATCGCAACCCGGTCATCGACGACCGGACACTGGTCATTGCCATCTCTCAGTCCGGCGAGACCGCCGACACGCTCGCGGCGATCAAAGAGGCCAAGAGCCGCGGTGCGCGAACCATCGGGTTGGTGAATGTCGTGGGATCGACCATCGCTCGGGAGGTGGACGGAGGACTCTACCTTCGTGCGGGTCCCGAGATCGGAGTCGCCAGTACCAAAGCGTTCACCTCACAGGTAACCGCCCTCGCCCTGGTCGCGCTGCGGCTCGCTCGCCTTCGAGGTATGAGCCTGGAGGCGGGCCAGGCGTTCATCGCGGATCTCCGAGCCCTGCCGAGATTGGTCCGGGTGGTCCTTGATCGCGCCGAGGAACTCGAGGCGTTGGCAGATTTCTTCACAGGATCGACCAACGCGCTGTACCTGGGCCGGGGCGTGAACTTCCCCGTCGCTCTCGAGGGCGCGCTCAAGATGAAGGAAATCTCCTACATCCACGCAGAGGGATATCCGGCAGCCGAAATGAAGCATGGACCGATCGCCCTGATCGACGAGAACATGCCGGTGGTCTTCATCGCGCCGCGGGATGCGGTGCACTCCAAAATCGTGTCGAATATCGAAGAGGTGAAGGCGCGGGGAGGGAGGGTGATTGCCCTGATCTCCGACGGCGATGACGAGATCGCGAAGCTCGCCGATGCCTCGTTCACCATTCCGATGACGAACAGCGCGCTGACACCCATCCTCACCAGCGTTCCCTTGCAGTTGTTTGCCTACTATGTGGCGGTCCGAAGGGAGTGCAACGTGGACCAGCCGCGGAACCTCGCCAAGTCGGTCACGGTCGAATAACCGACCCCGACCAGCCCTGAACTCGGTACCTTTTCCCCGAGGAGCAGTAGGCCTCGTCCCGCGGGGAACGGAGCATTTGGACCTACGTGGCGGCGCCTACGGCGTGTGATCACGTGGGCTTGCCGCCATGCGCACGCGCAAGGACATATTGCTCCAGGCATCACGATCATCACCATGTCGAGGAGATCAATGCGGGTCGTCCTTCAGCGAGTGACAAGTGCCTCCGTGCGAGTCGGCGACAGCGTGGTGGGGGAGGTCGAGCAAGGGTACTGCCTTCTCGTCGGTTTCACCGAGGGTGATACCGTCGAGGAGGTTCGGTGGATGGCCGACAAGGTCGCCGGACTCAGGGTCTTCGGGGACGAGGAGGGGAAGATGAACCTGGCCCTCGCGGACGTCGGTGGTGGCGTCCTGGTGGTCTCACAGTTCACGCTCTACGGGGACGTGGCCAAGGGCCGGAGGCCATCGTTCATCCGGGCGGCCAAACCGGATGTGGCGATCCCCCTCTACGAGCGGTTCGTGGACGAACTGCGTGAACTCGGGATTCCAGCGGCCACCGGCGAATTCGGTGCGATGATGCGGGTTACGATCGAGAATGACGGTCCCGTCACCCTCCTCCTCGAACGGGAAGCCGGGGAGCGGACGTGAGCTTCCCGCAGCCGCTGGTCTTGGCCTCACGGTCACCACGACGACGCCAGCTTCTCGAGATGTTGGGTATCCCGATCCGCGTGGACGCGGCCGACGTGCAAGAGCTCATGCTCCCCCGGGAAGAGCCAAAGGCCTACGCGCGCCGCCTGGCCAGAGACAAGGCACGTGCCGTCCCCGGGGCCTACGTACTGGGCGCCGATACCATCGTCGTCCTCGATGGCGACGTGCTCGAGAAGCCAACCGATGCGGAGGATGCCGTGCGGATGCTGGGGAGGCTGCAAGGGAGACGACACGACGTCATCACCGCCGTGGCGCTCCTGGCCGAGGGCGTCCTGTTCGAAGCGGACGTGAGTACGGGTGTCTGGTTCCGGGAGGCTGACGAGGAGACCCTCCGGGCCTACGTGGCAACCGGTGAGCCCATGGATAAGGCTGGCGCCTACGGGATTCAGGGTGCGGGGGCCGCTCTGGTCGAGCGGATCGAGGGGGACTACTTCACCGTCATGGGTCTGCCGATCGGTGCCGTGCTCGACCTCATGGCCCAGGCAGGTCATCCGTTTCGGTTTGGGCTCAAGCCACCGGATTCACGCTGAAGATGGCGACGGGCTGGGCCCTCCCTCGCACCTGTCGGTCGGGGAGTGGGACCAGCCCTGTCGTCGTTGAAAGTTGACTGGCAAATTCTGCCGTCAGGAGAATCTCCCGCGGAGCGGCTGCTTCACAGAGCCGGGCCGCCACATTGACGGCATCGCCTACGACCGTGTACTCCAGTCGTCTGCTGCTCCCCACGTTTCCGGCAAAGACCTCTCCGTAACTCAACCCGAATCCAGCCGAGATGCGTTCTCCTCCCGCATGCATGCCCAGGAGGCCCACCTCGCGCCCAATGTCACGCGCGGCAGCCAAAGCGCGGTCGGCCGCGTCGGGGCACGCGACCGGCGCGCCCCATACCGCGAGGAAGCCGTCCCCGATGAATTTGTCGAGTGTTCCGTTCTGCTCGAAGACGATCTCTCCCACGATCGCGAAGTACTCGCCGAGCAGCGCGGCCGTGGCTTCAGGAGAGTGCGACTCGCTCAAGGCGGTAAAACCACGCAGATCACCAAACACGACCGCCACGGGGAGCCGGGCACCGGTCAGCGCTGTGGACCCGCCGCTTTTCACGATCATTTCCGCAACACTGGGTGCGAAGAATCGCTCGAACCCGGCTCGGAGTTCGCGCTCGCGCTCCACCTCCGTGGCGAATCGTGCCTGCCGGATGGCGGCAGCCGCGAGCCCGCCGAAAGCCAAGAGGGCTTTCGCGTCGTCTTCGTCGAAGGGCAACTCGCGGGTGATGGTATCGGCGTAGAGGATGCCGAGAGGTCGCTCATCTCCGTCGAGTAGTGGCACACAAAGGGCGCTGCGAACGGCGGCGACCTTGACCGAGCGGCTCTGGAAGCGGTCGTCATCCTGGGCGCTTTCGGTCAGCACGGGTCGGCGATCCGCGAGGGCCCGGTCGGCGATGACTCGTGGAACCTTCGGGGCCCCCTCACCTCCCTCACCCACGCGGTTTCTCCAGGCAACCGGAAGTGGCGCATCCGTATCTCCCAGAAGCAGCACCACCACGCGATCGGCGTCGACCTGCGTGAAGACCAGGTCCGCCACCGCGCCGCAAACCCGTTCCAGGGGAACCGGTCCCGAGAGATCCGCCGCGACTTCCAGCAGACGCCTGAGGGTTTCCGCGTTTCTTGCATCGTGATCGGCTGGGAGGAGAGTCGGTAGTGACCGAAGGGAGAGGCCATCCGGGATCTCGTCCACCAAATCGTTTTCGTCCCCGTCCGGCGCGGCGGCGACACGGAAGGCGATTGCGCCAAATTCGACCAGGTCGTTGAGTGTCGCGCTGCCCAGGGTGATCGGTTCCCCATTCACCGTAATCCCATTCGCGCTGCCAAGATCACGAAGTTGGAGAGCATCACCATCGACCCATACCTCCGCATGCCGCCTGGAGACCGAAGGGCTCGGAACGACGAGGTCACACCCCGCCGAGCGGCCCAGCAGCAGCTGGTCCCCGGAAACGGTGAACTGCAGGGTTCCATCCAGCTGGCGGAGATGGAGGCGAGTCACCAGATCAGCGTCCGGAACCGGGGCGCTGTCCTGGGCGCGGCGACGAGGTATTGCCCTGCGCCGGGGAGAGGCGCGGTCAGTAGGTCGGAGGCCGGGCGCCAGCTATCCAGGAAGACCACCGTCGAATCGGAGACGAGTTGACTGACGGCGAGGAATCGTTCGAAACGAAAATCGGAGCCGTAGGCGGTGCGGGCTCCCGCCGGAGCAACGAAGTGGATCCCATAGCTGAAGGTGACCGCCGCTCCCGGTTGGATGTCGTCCTCCGTCTCGATATCAATGCCATAGACCCCGGGTCGTGTCCGGATCGTGATCGAGGACGAATCACCGGAGCGAGGAACCACGGTGCCGGCGGGAAAGACGAGCCTGGCGAACTCACCGTTGTCAGGACTCCCACGCCGCAGGAGGATGATCCGCGGTTGGTCGACCTGGAAGCGGACGACCGTATCTTCGGCGGGCGCCCCCCAGGATTCGAGGACGAAGACCTGCCCCAGTGGGAGGGGGGGGGATTTGGGTGTCGCGGTTGGATCTGAGGGCAGTTGGGAGGGGGTGCCGGCGCAGGCCGCAAGGCCCAGCAGGGCCACCACCTGCTGGCACTGACCGGGTATTTTGCGCCAAATGCGTCCTCTCATCGCGTTGGTACTCCTCGCAGGTTGGTCTCCCCTCTTGGCCCAGGACTGGAATGCACCAACGACCCGAGTCCTGGTTGATCGCGCGGTCGCCAATCGTTCTGCGCTACGGGCGGACCGCTTGCTCCAGCGCTACCGGAGTCGCGCGCGTGGGACGGTACTGTTCCTTGCCGAGGTGATTGGCACGTCCGCTGCAAACCCACGCTTGCTCCGTGCCGATCGACTCGATGTGGAAGTGTATTGGCAGGCCCCGCGGCGGAGCAAGCAAATCATCCGGGCGTGGAGCCAGCAAGCATCCTTTCCGACCGACATGCGGTACCACCGCGATCATCTGGGGATCGTGACCGACGCTTTCGGGGATGCCATCCGCCTCGGTGACGGCGACGAGGTCCGCGGGGTTGTCCACCCTCTCTCTGTCCAAGGGCCTTCGTGGTATGACTATCGTCTCACCGACTCCGTCACCCTCCGCGGGGTTGGGAGAGAAACGACCGTTCACATCGTTGAGGTTCGGCCGCGCGACCCGGGCGCCCCAGGGGTTGCCGGGACACTCTACCTCGATGGCGTCCGGGCGGACCTCGTCCGGTTTCGCTTCGGATTCACCGCGGCATCCTACCTGCAATCGAACCTGGAGCGAATCACCGTAGACCTCGAGTCGGCCCTGCTCGACCAGAGGGTTTGGGTGCCCTTCCGCCAGGAGGTCGAGGTACGGCGTCGGACCGGGTGGCTCGATTTCCCCCTCCAGACAGTCATCCGGACCCATTGGGACATCGACGACTACGACTTCGACCCCAGCTTTTCCGATGCCATCTTCGCCAATTCCCCCTATGGAGGACTCAGCGAGCCCCGTGATTCATGGACAATGGTCGACGACTCCGCGGTCCGGAAACTCACGACGGGTCCGATCCGGTGGGAGCAGGAGGCGCTGCTCGGGGAGCTTCGGCAACTTGGCGTCGACGGCTTCCTGGTGCCGCAACCTCCTCTTCGTCTGGCGTTCGGTGGGGTAGGGGATCTGGTGCGGGTCAACAGGGTGCAGGGCCTCGCCCTTGGGTTCGGCGTATCGCTCCGGCCGGCAGCCGCGCCTCTCCAGGTGCGCCCATGGGTACGGTACGGGTTTGCGGACCAGCGCTTGAACGGGGGTGTGAGTCTCGTCGTTGCATCCGGTTCCGCCCTTCTCACATTCGAAGCATCTCGGCGTTCGGAGGACTCGGCAGAGTGGCCTGTGATCAGTCCCCTCCTGAATTCGTTTCTGGCTTCCCTGGCGGGACAGGATTTCGGGGACTACGTCCTGCTCGAACGGGCTCGCCTCATGGGAAGTATCGGGGAGGGGTCGGGGACCGTGACCCTCGAGGTTGGGTGGGAACGATCGACCGATCTCGCGACGCGGGCCGCACCGTTTTCCGGATCCCATCGTCCCAACCCTCCACTTGCGGTCGGAGACCTCATCGTCGCCCGTGTGGGGGTCCGACATGTGTCTGGCGAACCGCTTACCGACGGATGGTCCATCAATCTCACCTCGGAGTTCGGTGGGGGCGCGCGTGACTACGCTCGCTTCACGGGGGAAGCCACGGGTGGGGTTCCTCTGGGCACTGGGCATCTCGGATTCCTGCTGAGAGGAGGGACATCGGGGGGGGACCTGCCACCTCATCGGACCTTTTCGATCGGGGGTCGCGGCACCCTCGTGGGGGAGCCGTTCAGGGCGTTTGGCGGGACCCACATGGCCTGGTCCCGGGTGTCATGGCAAATCCCAATATCCGTTGCGCCCTTTGGTGACGACGCCCTCCTGCGGGATCCTTGGGTCCTCGGGCCCTTCCTCTCCGCGGGGTGGACCACAGGCAATCCAGGGGTCCCTGGCCGGGATAGTCGGGGCGGGATCCGGCCGGTCGTGGGAATGGCAGCCGATTTGCTGTTCCAGACACTCCGGATCGAGGTCGGGTTCGCCCCGCGGAGCGGTACCCTGGGAGTTGTCCTGGATGCCCATCCCGCATGGTGGCCCATTCTCTGACGACTGGGACCTACCGGTGGTCGCCAAGAACTCGCTAGCTTGGAGGGTCACACTTGCCACGCACGAAACCCCACTCGGAGTCAAAGCGGATGCAGTTCTCCGATGAATGGCTCGTCCCCACGGTCACCCCACTCGTCACCGAAGAGGATGTCGAGGGGATTCGTGCCCTCCAGACCAATGAGCCCATGTCGTTGTGGGAGGTCATGGTCCAGCGGAAGCTGCTCAGCGACGAGGAGATTCTGAGCGCGGTCGCGCTCCGCTTTCATCTCTCCGTCGCCGACCTCTCACAACTCGATCCCGCGGTTCGGGAAGAGGTTCCTGAATCACTCGTCCGGAAGTTCAACATTCTCCCGGTGCGTATCTCCGAACACATCCTCGAAGTCGCTACAGCCAATCCGTTCGATATGGACGCGGAGAAGATGTTGGCCTTCGCCACGGGCCGGGAGGTGAGGACCCTGATCGGCTCACCTGCCTTGATTCGGGAGAAGCTCGATCAGTTGTACGCCAAGGAAGATGTGGTGTCCAAACTCCTCGAGGGGATGTCTGCGGGACCCGAGGTCACCGAGATCGTCGAGAATGAGGAGGAGGTCAGCGCGGAAGACGCAGCGCAGCGGCCGATCATTCGTCTGGTGGATACCATGCTGGCCGACGGCGTCACGAGTCGGGCGAGCGATATCCACGTCGAACCCATGGAGGGCGGTGTCGTTGTTCGTTACCGGATCGACGGTGTCCTGCGCCAGGTGATGAAGATTCCGCGTGCGGCGGGCATCCCTCTCATCTCCCGGATCAAGATCATGGGGGGAATGGACATCGCCGACCGACTGCGGCCACAGGACGGCCGGGCACGGGTGGCCGTCAGTGGCAATCCGATCGACCTGCGTATCTCGAGTCTCCCTGCCTCGTTGGGTGAAAAGGTCGTCATCCGGATTCTCAACACCCAGGCGACGGTTCTCGACTTGGAATCACTGGGATTCGACGCCGAGGATCGTGAGGTCCTCGACGGGATGTTGATGTCCAAAGAAGGCATTATCCTGGTGACCGGTCCGACGGGCTCTGGAAAGACCACCACGCTCTACGCGGCGCTGCGCACGGTTCAGAACGAAGGTCTGAACATCGTGACGGTCGAAGATCCGGTGGAGTATCGGTTGGGGCACGGCATCGTCCAGGTCCAGGTCAATCCCAAGGCCGGTCTGACCTTCGCCTCGGCCCTGCGGTCCATTCTCCGGCAAGACCCCGATGTGGTCCTCATCGGGGAAATCCGTGACGAGGAAACAGCCGAGATCGGGGTGCAGGCCGCGCTGACCGGCCACCTCGTCCTGTCCACGCTCCATACCAACGACGCACCGAGTTCCGTCACCCGATTGCTCGACATGGGGATGGAAGCGTATAAGATCGCGGCATCCCTCAAAGGGGTCGTCGCCCAACGACTGCTCCGTCGCCTCTGCCCGGTGTGCAAAGAGGTATCGGACCTCGACCTCCCGAAGCACCTCGTCCGGTTCATTCCCCGCGAGACGACGCTGTACAAGGCCGTGGGCTGTAAGGAATGCGCCCAGACCGGCTACCGCGGGCGCTTTGCGATCGTGGAGATGCTGACGATGACGTCCGAGTTGGAGTCCTTGATCGGCGGGATGGCCAACGCGGATCAGATTGCGGCCGTCGCGCGCAAGGCGGGAATGCGATCCCTGTTCGAGAGTGGTCTCAAGGGCCTTCTCAAAGGCATCACCACGGTCGAGGAACTACTGCGTGTGACCGAGGTGCCTCCCGAGCTCGATGATCGACGCGTGACCAGCTCGACGAGTGGACCCGCTGCCGCGGTAGTCCAGCCAGCGGTTCCCGTGAAGGACCGTACCTCTCAGATGTCCGAGTCCCTCGCTTTCGAGTTACTCGACGACGAAGATGGCAGCCAGGGGTCCGGAGCCAAGGGGTGTGTCCTGCTGGTCGAAGATGAGGAACAGCTCAGGCGGGTCATGAAGGATCTGCTCGAGCGGGAAGGTTATCAGATCGTCGAGGCGGGAGACGGTATCGCAGCACTCGAGCAGGTTGATCGTCACAATCCCGACGTCATCCTCTTGGACCTGAATCTACCGGGACTCGACGGGTATGGGGTGTTGAGCCAGGTTCGATCCCGACCGACCACGGCGGGGATTCCGGTGATCGTCTTGACCGCGAAGGGTGATGAAGACAACGAGGTACGGGTGCTGCAACTGGGCGCCGACGATTTCCTGACCAAGCCATTCCGGGCGCGCGCCTTGTCGGCACGACTCGAATCGGTCATCCAACGGACGCGAGGTCGCGCCTAGTCGCTGTGTCCCACCCTCGCGGTGGCGGAGGCCTCGGGTGGAGCGTTCGGCTTGACCCGGACGGATTTCGCGGGAATCCCAACATTGACGTGATACGGCCGTACATTCTTGGTTGCCACCGCGACCGCACCTACCATGCTGTTCCGCGCGACTTTCACACCCGCCAGGACGGTGGCGTGATACGTAATGCGCACGTCCTCCTCCAGCACCGTCTTCGCCGTGGTCACGTCAACCTGATCGACGATGCTGTGCGTGTGGCTGTAGATGTTGGCATAGTCGGCGATGCTCACCCGGTTATGGAGTTCGATCCCTCCTCGGTCGTCGAGGAGGACATGCCGATGGACGACCACGTTGTCTCCCACCTCCATGTTGTAGCCGAACGAGAACTCCACATGCTGGAAACACTTGAAGTTGTCTCCGCACCTGGCGAACACGTGAGGCGCGAGGAGTCGGCGGAGCTTCACCCCGAGGTCGACATTCTGCCCGCCAGCGGGTGACCGATCGAACCCATACCAGAGGCACAAGAGGGGCTTGATTCGGGCGAACTTCTCGACATCGACCTCGTCGTAGTATTCAGGCTCGAGGGTCACATGGTGGGGATCCAGTGCCAGCAGTGCGATGCGGCCCGTGTCGGAGGCCTTTGACAGCATGTCCTGGTAGGAGTCGCCGTCCGGGTACCACAGGGCGAAGAGGGTGTCACGGGCGATCCGGTACCAGTCGGCCCCCGGCGCCGTCAGTTGCGCATCGAGGTTGGCGAGCCATGCCTCGTTCGCGGCCGCGATGTCGGCGGGCAGGGAAATCTTCCGCAGAGGGTGGAGGACCATCATCGACTCCAAAGGGGGATTGGTGGAATAGAGCCAAGGCCGGGACCATCCGCAATCACGGTCCCTCCGTCGCTCACGCGACGGCGGCGAGGATGCTCTCACCGAGATCGGCGATCCCCTCCCCAGACTCGCTGCTGGTGATCAGCAGCTTTTCACCTGGGTTCCCAAGGTCGCGGGCGCGCTGCGCGGCAGCTTCGAGGCGCCTCGCTCGGCTCAGCTTGTCGCCCTTCGTGAGCACGGTGAGACACCGCCGCCCGGTTTCGATGAGCAGATCCTGGATCGCCCGATCGTCCTCCGAAGGCGGATGCCGGATATCGAGGAGCCAGACCACACCGCCGATCCGTTCACGCGCCGTCAGGTACCGTTCGAGCAGTCGACGGTACTCGGCTCGCTCGCGGGCCGAGGTTCGGGCCCAGCCGTACCCGGGAAGGTCGACGAGGTAGAACGTGGGGAGTTGATAGACGTTCAAGGTCTGGGTCTTCCCGGGGGTCCCACTCACTCTGGCCAGCCGCTTCCGGCCGACGAGTGCGTTCAACAGGCTCGATTTCCCGACATTCGAACGTCCCACGAACGCGATCTCGGAGAGCGGTGGGTCGAGCGGATGATCGGGGTCGGGGAAGCTGCCGATGAACGTGATCGGGAGGCCCGCCAGGGGAGGGGGCCGCTTGCTAGGCTTCGCGTTTGGCGCGTTGCGGTTCGGTGACAATGAGAGGGGGCTTTCCGTCACGGACCGACTCGACGGTGATCACAACCTCCGTCACATCGTCCCGACCGGGCAGGTCGTACATGATGTCGGTCATGACCGTTTCGAGAATGGCTCGAAGACCCCGCGCGCCGGTGCCTCGCTTCAGCGCCTTCTCGGCAACCTCCCGGAGTGCTTCCGGGTCGAATCGGAGCCCGACTCCTTCGAGGTCGAAGAGCTTGGTGTACTGCTTGCTCAAGGCGTTCTTCGGTTCGAGGAGGATGCGGACCAGCGCCTCCTGGTCGAGTTCCTGCAGCGGGACAACGACGGGAAGTCGTCCGACGAGTTCAGGAATCAGCCCGTAGCGAAGGAGATCGTCGGGTTCGACGTAATCGAACGCGTCTTCCTGTTCGGCGCTCTCCTCGGGCTTGGGGGAGAACCCGATCTGCTGGCGGCCCAACCGCGACTCGATGATCTTCTCCAAGCCGTCGAAGGCCCCGCCACAGATGAAGAGAATGTCGCGCGTGTTGATTTGGATGTATTCCTGCTGCGGGTGCTTCCGGCCTCCCTGGGGTGGGACGGAGGCGATGGTCCCTTCGAGGATCTTGAGCAGGGCCTGTTGGACACCCTCTCCCGAGACATCCCGGGTAATGCTGGGGTTCTCGGACTTGCGGGCGACTTTGTCGATCTCGTCGATGTAGACGATGCCCCGCTCGCAGTCGGAGACGTTGAAATCTCCCGCTTGGAGCAACCGCACGAGAATGTTCTCCACGTCCTCACCGACATATCCCGCTTCGGTCAGCGTCGTGGCATCGGCAATCGTGAATGGGACGTCGAGGATACGCGCGAGCGTCTGTGCGAGAAGCGTCTTCCCCACGCCCGTCGGTCCCAGCAGCATGATGTTGGACTTGTCCAACTCCACGCTGTCGTCACGCACACTGGCCGCATTGATGCGCTTGTAGTGGTTGTAGACCGCGACGGCCAGAGTCCTCTTGGCGCGCTCCTGCCCGATGACGTAGCCATCGAGGATCCCCTTGATCTCGCTTGGCGACGGAACGCGGGTGATGTTCTCGACAACCTCCCGCTCTTCGTCCTCGGCGAGGATTTCATTGCAGAGGGTGATGCACTCGTTGCAGATGTAGACCGACGGCCCGGAAATGAACTT
>QKDC01000093.1 GCA_003246755.1 Gemmatimonadota bacterium
AGCAACTGTGTTGAAGACGGAGTTGTTCAGGAGGGATCGAGGGGTCCCAGGGACGGCCGTCGCGGACCATGGCGTTGAGGATGGTGAGGAGCTTCCTCATGCAGGCGACCTGGGCGACCTTGGGCGGTTTGCCATTGGCTCGGAGACGGTCATAGAAGGGCCTGATGACGGGGTTCCACTTGGCCGCACTCCAGACGCTGAGGAAGAGGGCTGAGCGGACAGGAGCTCGCCCGCCCCAGATCATCCGCTTGCCGCGCATCTTGCCGCTGTCCCTGGAAAGGGGTGCGACGCCAACGAGGGCGGCAATCTGCTTGTGGGAGAGGTGGCCGAGTTCGGGGAGCTCGGCGATGAGGGTGCGAGCGAGGTTGGGGCCGACGCCTGGGACGCCCTGTAAGGCCGCGGCGGGGAACTCGAACCCGCCTGTTGCTTCCAGGACAATCAGCTGAGGCCTGAGCGCTTCGAGATGGGTCACCAGCTCGCCGATACCGCTGTCGCTGTTTGGGAAGCGGCGAACCTCTTCACTGGTGTGCTGAGCGACGTCGAGCCAGTCCTTCCCAACATCGATGCCGATGAAGACGGGCTGACGGACCATTGGACCCCCCCGGACTCGAAGACCGATTGCCATCTCTCCGCCTTGCACGATGCGGGCTCGGGACCCGGGTAACTGTTCGAGATCCAGCAATCGTAGGAAGGGTGCGACGCCTATGCTAACGTCCGGTCTCGTAGAACCTATGTGACATCGGGTTGCCGCACCCTATTCTGTAGCTGAATCTACGGACTCGGCGACATACAATGTGACATGCTCCTCCGCATGGTGCTTTCGCGGCCTTTCGGTTGTCGCCTCATGCCCACCGACGCCAGAACCTCGGGGGCCGATGACCCGGCTGCCAACCGTCCGACACACACCCGGCATCGGATATGGGAGAGGCCGTGTCGCCCGACGAGGGCCTCCGCACAGGCCTGGGCATCACCAGAGGGGAGTGGCCCTATGAGAAGACTTGTCGCGCTTCGACTACCGTACTTGGCGGCCTGTGTATCACTGTGCTGTCGGGCGGAGGACGCGCCATTGGGGACTAGCGTCGCACGGGACAGCTCGGGTGTGCATATCGTGGAGAACGTGGCACCGTCTTGGATCAGCCCTTGGCGCGTCGACCACAATCCCATCCTCACGATTGGGAGCGTCGAGGGGGATCCTGAGCATGAACTCGATCGCGTCACTGGGGCCGTCCGGCTCGCGAATGGCGCGCTCGTTATAGCCAACTCCGGGCGGCTGGAGCTTCTGTTCTACGACGAGAACGGCAATCTCTTGCGCCGGACAGGTAGTCGCGGCCAGGGACCTGGAGAGTTTCAGTCTCTTGAGTGGATCGCCCGATTCGCTTCGGACTCCGTTCTCGTGTTCGACGCCGTCAATCAACGCGTGTCCTACCTCGATGCAGAAGGTCGGCTCGGTCGTTCTGTGCGCTTGGTGTCCAGTTCCGAAGTACCGTTCCCGCGTCCCCTCGGCTTCTTCGTCGACGGCAGCCTGCTCGCCACCCAAGGGATCTACCGGCTCGGCGGAGAACCACCAATTCGGGCTGAGCGCCCAGACCAGCCACTGTTCCGCGTTGCCGCCGATGGCCAATCTGCGACCGTTCTTGGCTCTTTCCCCGGTGCAGAGTACGTCATCGTCCCCACAGGACCTCGTCAAGCCTATGAGCGGCGGGGACGGCCCTTTGGCCACAAGACAGCATTCGCGGCAGCCTCCGACCGGTTCTACGTCGCAGACAACGAGAGCTACGAGATACGAGTGTACTCCTCCGAGGGCCGTCTGCACTCGATCATCCGATTGGACCAGGAGCCACTCGATCTGACCGAGGAACACTTCTCGGCGTTCAAGGACTCGACGATCGCCGCTCAGGTGGATGACTTCGGCCGCCTCCAAATGCGTGAGCTGTTCCGGCACATGCCGCCAGTTCGCGAACACCTGCCGGCATTTGCCGCAGACATCGCCGTGGATGCGGAGCAAAACCTATGGGTGCACCAGTACCCGAGCGCCCATGACAACGCCGCGGACTGGAACGTGTTCGGGAACGATGGCCGTCTCTTGGGGACGGTCCGTCTCCCACACGGTGTCGACGTTCTCAGCATCGGAACTGACTACATCATCGGCCTGCGCCGTGATGAATGGCATGTCGAATACGTCGAACTGTTCGGCTTGCACAAAGGTAACGAGCCTGGCTGATCGTTGACACTCCATCGGATCTAGTTCGACCGCGAGCACGTCACGTAAGACACGGTTCGCGCTGCGGTTTAGCGGCGGGCTGGAGCCCGCCTTGGCCGCCAGAATCAAGAGGGCCGGAGGCCGAGCATTTGGAGTGGCAGCACACCCGCGCTGGCGCGCGGGCGTCAAGCGAACCTGGAACGTTAGGCGAAAGCCCTGATGCAGGTAGCACACTGTTTCGGATCGTCGGAGGCCTAAGTGTCAAGAGAAGCAGACCTTTGGGATGACGTTCTTCAGGGCGGACTGGGCACGGCGCGTCGCATCCCCGGCACTATTGTCCGGCTGTATCGCCGGCCGGGTTCTTTGTCCCGCGCATGGGCGGACGACGAGCGTTCTGGGTATGTGCCGCCTGTGCGGTTGTACGTCCTGGCTGCGCTACTCTTTTTCCTTGTATGGCCCAGGTGGAGCAAGGGGCTGTCGACGGTGCAGGATCTGCTTCACGGATACCTGGTAGGTTCGGGTCGACCCAACACGCTTCCACCTGGCGGGTTGCAGTTCTTGGCGAGTCACTTCGAATCGGCAGTCTCCGTTCTGCTAGTACCCTGGATGGGCTTGATGACGTGGATCCTCGTTCAGCGGTCGCACCGCTACACAGATCACCTTGTTTTCGCTCTGGACTACCAGGTATTCGCGATGCTTCTGATCCTATTGACAGTGCCAATCTCCCAATGGGTGCCCCATGGGGTGGACGCCGTCACCTTGTTGCTTGTTGGGCTCGTGGTGTCCCTGCGGGGCGCGTTCGAACTTGGATGGTTGAGGGCGCTGGTTACAGGCGCTGCGATAAGCATGGGTTATGTCTTGGGTACGTTGGGCCTGGGCTTCGGTCTGGTGGCGCTCGGGGCGCGACTGTAGGGAGGGGACGTGGAGGAACGCGTGCGGGAAATGTTGGTTGGAAGTCCGCTGTGGAGAGCCTCCGCCTAACAACAGAGCTGCGCTTCCGCGGCCTTCGGCCGCTCCAGAGAACACCGGCGCGAGCGAGCGGGGCCTGGAAGCGGAGCTAGATAGAGTCGAAGAAAGCAGCCTCGCCGAGACGTCGCAGCTCAAGAAGCGTTATGCGGCATTCGGAGAGATGGCTTAAGATGAGGGGTTGCTCGTGTGGGGACTATCGTCTGGAAGCAGAGGTGCTCGGAGTGCGGGGCGGAGGGCGGATGGGCGTACTCCCACGGAGTGCTCACGGACCATGCATCAGGGGACGAGTTCGGCGACCGTGGCGAAATGTGGACGCCGCTGATCTGCAAGGACTGCGGCAGCAACACTGCTTCTCCCCCGACCGGCTTAGCGGAGGGGTTCTGCAGACCGGGAGTCCGCTTGATGCAGGCTATGGGTCTGTGCCGTGTAGGCCCCCCGCTCTATGGCCAATGTCCGGCCTGTGGCGGCCGGCTCGAGCATCCAAGCAGGATCGCCAAGACATCCATCAGGTGTCCGAAGTGCCGCAAGCGAAGCTATCGGACGAGCATCGAATACCTTCGATAGGCGCGGGTGAACGCCGCGTAAACAACGGGCCTCTTCACGTTCGTTGAGACTGGTCGCCTTCCTGTGCTCGGAGTCGTAGCTTCACGACCGGACGCACCCTACTGCGTGTAAGCCATGAGCGAATCAGCAGCCTCGAACGCCACAAGACTCCCAATTGCTCGGTTGGTCGCCGAAGGCCTCGTCATCGTCGCGAGTGTCATCGTCGCTCTCGCCGCTGACGCCTGGTGGGACGGGCGGATCGACTATCGAGCCACGACACAGAATCTCATCGCGCTTCAGCGGGACCTCCGACAGGCTGCTGAACGCGCGGACTCCTCGCTGATCCATGCGGAGATGGGTCGCGAGTCCGCCTTTCACCTCATCGCGCACGTCGGACTACCCCCCGATGAGCATCCGACCGACACAGCGCTCTTTCACATTGCCCAAGCCACAGGCTTCGAAGTGTTCTCCCCCGCCAGGGGTGCGTACGACGCCCTACTTGGCACCGGACAGATGGAGTTGATCAACGACGAGCGAATCAAGCACGAGTTGGCGAGCTACTACGGCAGCTTTGATGACCTACGCGTTTCCGAGGAGGCGCTGCTCGCCTCGGTACGACGGTTCGACGGAAGGTTGGGGGATGAGCTGGATGCTGGGCTCTTCATCCCGCTGGTTCGGTCAAGGCCGCCGACGCGGGAACGAGGTGCGTTAGGGAAGGCACTCTTCACGCAGTTTCTCGACTCGAGCGCTCTGGTGATGGATGTCTTCCATCTCGCGTTATACCAAGCTGCGCTTGTGGAGGACTATGAGTTCGCTCTTCAGCGACTCAACGAATTGAGCCTACTGATCGGCGAAGAGCTGGCCGCTCGATGAGGACCGGCTGCCGAGGGTAGCGATACGAGGCATCAACCGCGAGCACGTCACGTAACACACGGTGAGCGCCTCCGCGGCTACGCCGCTTCGACCCTACGGGACAGCCGCGCGTTCGCGCGGCCGTCGCTCACCTGAGAACGTTAGTCGCAGTGCCAACAATGGAGGGGTTTGAGTCAGCGAGGAGAGACGTGGTGTCGGAGCCAACCGGCGAGAGCGGGCTCATCAAGGTCGCCGCTCGCGAGAGAGAGGATGAGAGCCACGACCTCCTCTTCGGGAGCATCAATGCGGAAGCCGTTCAAGCCGAGGAAAAGGTACATGGCTTGGAAGGCGACACGTTTGTTTCCGTCGACGAAGGGGTGGTTGCTTGAGATCCCGAACCCGTACGCGGCCGCGAGGGAAGGAAGATCGGCCTTAGGGTCGTAGTGGAAACGGTTGCGGGGGCGTTCGAGGGCCGATTCCAAGAGGCCCCGGTCGCGGAGCCCGAGGGATCCGCCGTGCGCTTGTGTCTGATCAGAATGGATGGCGATGACGTGCACTGGAGAAAGCCAGCGGGGCTCCGTCACTTGGCGAGCTCACGCATGGCGTTCCGATAGCGCTTGGCGCCCTCTGCGTAGATCTCCATAGCCTCTTCGAAATCGGGATCGAAGGGAGTGATCAGGATACCTTCCTCGGTCTCGACCAGGTGAACGGTGTCGCCTTCATGCAAGTGATACCGTTCGAGCATGGGCTTGGGGATGGTCGTCCCGGCCGAGTTGCCGATGGCTCGGATCGTGGTCTGCTTGGGCATGGCGAACCTCGGAGAAGAAGGTTATAACCACAGTAATAACTCTTTGGTGTTCGAACAAGGCCGCGAGGCATGGAGAGCCCTGGAGGCGGCGTACGCGGCGGGGAAGCTCCGCGCCATCGGCGTCTCGAACTTCACGGAAGCGGACCTCGACAACATCCTGTCGTCCTCCTCGGTCGCGCCAATGGTGAACCAGATCCTGGCTCACATCAGCAACGCGCCGTTCGACCTCATCGAGTACACGCAGGGCAAGGGCATCCTCGTGGAGGCGTACTCGCCCATCGCGCATGGAGAGCTCGTGAAGAACGCCGACGTCGCGGAGATGGCGGGGAAGTACGGTGTCTCGGTTCCCCAACTGTCGATCCGCTATGTCCTCCAACTCGGACTGCTTCCGCTACCCAAGACGGCAACTCCGAAGCACATGGAGAGCAACGCGGCCTTGGACTTCACGATCTCGGAGGAAGACATGGAACGCCTGAAGGCCGTGCCGCGCATTGAGGACTACGGCGAGGCCAGCGTGATGCCCGTGTTCGGCGGGAAGCTGAGCTGAGGTTGCGGAGGGACCCATGCCCCACGTGATCGTGAAGCTCTGGCCTGGAAAGTCGGAGCAGCAGAAGAAGGAACTCGCCGCCCGGATAGCCGAGGACGTGATGAACGTCCTCGGCTACGGGCCGGAGTCGGTGTCCGTTGCGATGGAGGAAGTCGCTGCGGAGGACTGGGCGGAGCAGGTGTATCGGCCGGACATCGTCGAGAACGCTGAGCGGCTGTACAAGAAGCCCGGCTACCGAATGTGACCTGGTGTGAGGAGTTTGGAGTGGCTCAGCCGGGGGGTGGGCACGGTACATAACAACGGGACTCCGGCTCGTGGCGCCTGTGGGGCGCCCCTCGACCCGAACCGGCCACGACCGCGTAGGCTGCGGGCGAGCGAGTGAGGCGTTAGATCTAAAGCGGACGACAGGGCCGGGGGTGAGGCCGGCTCCGGAGTCCCTGGAACGCTATCCAACATGACACCGCCGATTCGAGACACTCTCACCGAATCGTCCGGGGAGAAGGTGTGAGGCCCT
>QKDC01000087.1 GCA_003246755.1 Gemmatimonadota bacterium
TGCGGCAAGCCACGATGAAACCACGTAACCAGTCGGCTCCAACTCGGTCGGATCATCCACGCCGGAACCGCTGCAGTCTGGATCGCCTTCGGTTCCCTACTCGTGCACGAACGTCAAGTTCAGGCTCGCAGGTTCCGCTGAGCCATCATGGTCGAAGTCGAAGGTCGCTGGAAAGACAGCCTCCAAATTCCAGCCCCCTATCAAGTCGAGGACGTCCCCACCACCCCTCACCGCGAACATCATGGACCACATATCTTCCCAAGTAGATTGGGCAGGCCCGAAAGAAAAGGCATTGGCCAGTGCCTGCCATTCGCCAGTCAAGACCATGTCTGGCTTGTCAGGCATTCTCATGGTTAGCGTCGCCGGTCCCTGCTCAACTGTTTTGTGATGGGACCAGGCGCCGTGTACGAGCTCGAGGCGTACCGAGGCCCCAGCGGCGAGCCAATCCCAACGGATCCGTGGGTCCGCCACCATGAACACCTCGAACCTCGTGGCGACCCAAGGTCCGAGGGATGGGACCACTGGTGGTGTATCGTTCGGGTTTTCCCGCGTCGGTGGCTCGCCCGAGGGCCAGTCCAAATCCCCACAACCACCGAGCAAACCCGCCGCCACGGCCATCGAGATCCAACATCTGCTGACCCGCATTGTCCTACCCTCCTTGGGTCGCTCGACGACCCGCTTCTACACTCTTGGGACCCCTCATCATTCTGGGCCATGGCGGCAAGCCAATCCCAACGGACCGAAGGGGCCCGCCACCATCGACCACTCTTTTTTTCGGGGGGATCCAAGTTCCGAGGCCTCGGAACACGTTCTCGGTCGGGACCGGGGGGCCGTGGGTCGCTTCCTTCCCGTCCTCGGTCCCATACCTACTGACTACCACTGCCACCGTAGCCATCAAGGCCCAGTGCCGCCGACATGCATTGCTACACCCTCTTTGTCGCGCCTATTAACCCAACCTCACCCTAATGCAATGGGGGTGAAGCCAATATGAACAGCGTATGAAGGTCAGTGACCTTCCACTTCCGGGTCAGCGAGATGGCTAGGCTAGTCTGGCACTCGTTCCACGTACGAGTCACCGGTAATCATCCGAACCACGCGACCACCCTCCTCGACGAACCGCACCACCTCGCCGACCACCCCACCACCGCTCGGTGCGACATACCGGAACTCCCCACCGCCGATCGGTTCCAGCTCGATCGGATCGTCCACGTCCGACCCCGCCGGATTGATGATCACGAGTCGCTCGTTCATGAGCACCACCTGCGTCTCACCCCAACGACCATGGTAGATCCCTGCAAAACGGGCCCACGCCGGATCCCACGCTACCACCGTCGGTTTGGCTGCCGTGGCCTTGGCAACGGCCTCGCCCACGGTCCGCATCAACTGGCCCGCGATATCGCCGGGATCGGAATCGTTGGTGTTGGTGAGCACGATGACTCCCACCTTGGAGTCGAGCTGGATCATGGTCATCGTGGTATACCCCGGATAGCCACCCCCGTGCCCGACGTAGAGTTTGTCATCGATGCGATTGACCGAAAACCCGATGCCCTGACCACTCCTCCAATGGTTCTCGAGCATCCTGACGCGATGCATCTCCCGCAACGACGCCGTGCTCAAGATGCGGTCACCACCTCTCGGCCCCATCCGGAATTGCGCCGACACGAACTTGGCCATGTCCTCGAGCGTCGAAGTGATCCCGGTCGCTGCCCCCATGCCGCGCGCATCCACGAACGGCATCACGGCCCGCGATCCGTCCGGCATCCTGATGCCATAGCCCACCGCCAACCCCGGGACGTCCCGATCCACGCTCGACGAACTCATGCCCAGCGGCCCAAAGATGTTCTGCTGGACATAGTCGGCCCAGTTCTGTCCGCTGACACTCTCGACGACCATCCCCGCGATTGAGTAGGCGAGATTCGAGTACTTCCACCGCACCTCGGGTGAGAAGGGGGCCTGGCGGTCCGACATCAGCTCCATCAACTCCTCCCGCGTCGGGAACTCGTAGTCGGTCCAATGCGAGCCGGCCTCCCGCGGGAGCCCCGAGCTGTGGGTGAGCAGATGCTCGATGGTGATCGGTGGATCGTCGGGTGAGGCCCGCTTGAACGCGAACCCGGGCAGGTAGTCGGACACCGGGTCGTCGAGCCGGAGCGTGCCCTGCTCGCGCAGTTGCATGATCGCCGTCGCGGTAAAAAGCTTGCTGTGCGAGGCCATCCGGAACTTGGTGGCCGGCGTCATCGGAACCTTGGCTTCGACGTCGGCATAGCCGAACCCCGTAGCCCACACCAATTCCTGATCCGCTACGACTCCGACCACGACGCCCGGCAGCCCGCGCCACCTGATCTGGCCCTCCATCCACGCCGAGAAGAGCCGCTCTGCGGCCTGCACGTCGGGATCGTCGGCGAGATTGGGGCGAGCCTGAGCCCGGAGCAGGGCGCTGGGCGCGGCGAAGGTGACCGCGCTGATGACAAAAAGGGTAGTGGTGTAAAGCTTCGCAATCCGGCTGGACATCTGGGCCTCATCCTGTGGGGGATTGATCGGTCGAACCTATCCGTCCCCCACCTCGGCCGCCAGACGAGGTTCGCGGGGAGTCCCCCCGTGGGATTCGTTCTCCCTACCGAGACCGACCAGAGCGTGTGGCAGCGCTCAGGGCCTCATGGGCGCGCTCGCAACTCGCGAAGTGTTGCCCGGGCATGGTTGTTTCGTGGGTTGAGTTCCAACGACCGCTCATAGTTGGCGATGGCTCGCGCCACGTCACCCACGGCGACGTACGCCTCACCGAGACTGTCGTAGGCATTGGCCGATTCCGGATAGGCCTCGACCATCAACTCGAAGACCGCGACCGCCTCGGGGGTCTTGCCCGTGCCCAGGAGGGCGTAGCCCAAACCGTTCAGGTTGAATTCTGGCAACGCGGACTGGCCGTGCTGCTCCCTGAGTTCGCGATACAGCGCAACTCCGGACTCGACCCCCTCGTCACGGAACCTCTGCTCCAGGGCAAATCGGGCGTGCTGCCGCTGGGCGAAGAGTGATGTCGGGTTCATCTCCAGGTTGAGCGCGAGTACCTCGACCGCGTCGCTCAGCGAGCGGGACCGGATCCCGTCGGCAACGACCGTCAGAGGCACGCTGCCGAAGTCATATGCCGCCCGACCGTAGTACTGCTCGCGCAGGAGGTGGTAGGTGGCCAGCGTGGAGTCGAGACCACCGCCGTCATACGCCAAGAGCAGGACCTCCTCCAACTGTCTCGGCAGCGGCCGTCCGGCATGGCAGGTAACGCACTGGACCTGAACCGGCGGCGTGGCCC
>QKDC01000181.1 GCA_003246755.1 Gemmatimonadota bacterium
CGTCTCCTCGCTCTTGCCGCCGTGATGGCGTGTTAGGCGCTGAGCCGCCAGCAAATCGGTGATTGCACTGATGAGTGACTGGTTGGCGTCGGGGAGCAGGCCGAGAGTTGCCTCCCCGATTTCCTGACCGTCCCGGATTTGTTGGATCAAATCGATGGCGATGTGGTCGTACTCGTCGCTGGGCGCGCCGACCGAGGAACCCATGCCGAGGGGATCGTGGTCGTACAGGAGATCACTCACTCGACGAACGAGGGCGCGCCACTCGTTGACCTTCCGCCGGCGGTCTGCACGGTCCACGAGAGGTATTTTGACTGACCTCCGCCAGTGTGCGGGAATGTCACCCGAGGGCGCGTATTTCGGTGGCCGGCGTGCGGAGAGGCCGCCAGCGTCAGTCGCTGTGGGCCGCTTCGACTGCACACAGGTTCTCGGCGCCCTCGGCGCAGTATTCGACCTTGCCCCCGATCATGGTCAGCAGCACATCGATCTCGGGAAGTTGCCCGATCGGCACCGTCAGCGGGTTGTCCGAGAGAACGACAAGGTCAGCCCATCTGCCGGGCGCAAGGCTGCCCTTGACGTCTTCCTCGAACGTGGCGTATGCCCCGTCCACGGTCAGCGATCGCAACGCGGCGCCCACAGGGAGAAACTGGCCGTCCATCCACGGCTGCGGGACCCGGTTGTTCACGTCAGTGTGCGTGGCGGCCTTGTAGATCAGACGAAGCGGAGAACCGGCCGGAGCGCCGCCGCGCTCGAGGAACGACTCATTTGTGAACCACGGCCAATCGGTCCCAGCGACGAGCCTGATCCCGGCCTGGTTCATGTCCTGCCAACGGGTGAGGAAACGATGATCCTCCTCCGGGACCTTGTCGTCGAAGGTCGGGTCCCCCTGAGGGATGTTGCCCGGGAAGTTCGGTTGAATCGATGCGATATAGCCCCTCTCCTGGATTTCCGTCAGCTGTTCGTCGGTCACAGCCACCACGTGTTCGATGCGGTGTCGGTAGGCCTCGTTGCTCTCGCCCTGGAGAGCCAGAGCGAGAGCGTCCAGAGTCATGGAATGACCCTCGACCGAGAAGGCGTGGATCGCGAGCTGCCATCCCGCCTGATGCGCAGCCTGAACCTCGGCGTTCAGATCGGCCGGGGTCCAGTTGACGATGTGCCCCCAATCGTTGTCGACGAACATCTTCACGCCAGCGATGCGGACGTGAGGCGTCACTTCCTCGAGGGGCGTGTACTCCAAGTACGGGCGGCCGAAGCGCTGTTCGAGGAAGTTGATCGGCAGGTAGGCGTTGACTCTCACCCGGAGTCGTCCCTGGCGATCGAGTTCCTGCAGCTTCTCGAGCCTTCCCGGAGAGACGAACATCTCGTTTACGCTCGTCCACCCGTTCTCGATCATGTACTGAATCGTGTCGTCCAGGAACTCGTAGTCGGTCCACTCACTGTCTCCGATCCAGTGGGCGTGTGAGTCGATGAACCCCGGTACCAGGGTTCGCCCGTTCAAGTCGATGATCTGGGTCCCGACCCTGCCCTTTGCCAGTATCGAATCGTCCGACCCTACGGCAAGAACCTTGTCGTCGAGGATGGCGATCGCCTCGGCCTGTGGCAGGCGTGGGTCCATCGTGAGTACGACACCGTTGTGGAAGATGACGTCGGGAGCAGGACCTGCAGGGTCGACGATCGTCTCACTGGTCGCATCCCCGGTCTCGGTCGTCCCCACATTCGATTGATCCGGCCGTCCCACTGTCGTCGAGTTCTCGGTCTCGGCCGCGACGGTCGGTTCGCCCGGGCTGCATGCCACGGCCAGAAGGGCCAGGACCATGGTCTGTGCCACGACGTGTCCTCGGGGTCCCATGAATCCTCTCGTGTGCGAATCCACCCTCGACCGGCCAGGAGCCGGTGCTGACCGCGATCGGCGCAGTCGTGCCCGAAGCCCGGTCCCCTGGCGCCTCGTGTGTGGCGCCACCTCACCGTCCGCCACTGCGCAGGAAGTCACCCGAGGACGAGGACGATCAGGTGTCCAACTCCCAGAAGGCAAGGGCGTCGCCTCCACCCATCCACTTGAGCTGGCTACCCAACATCGACGGGTAGCCACACTGGAGGTCGAGAGTCTCGCCGTCCCGCAGCTCCACCTCGGCAGAACCGTTGACGCCGCCGAAGGCCCGAACCTCGAGCCGGTGGGCTCCCGGAGTCACCTCGATCTCCAGTCGGTCGCCCCACTTGGCCAGCGTCCCCCTTTGTTGTCCGTCGACGATCAGCTTGAACTTGTTGAAGCGCGATGCCTTCTTGCCGGCACGCTCGACCCTGACAATCGGCATCTCGCCTCCTCGTACGACTGCCCGCGAGCGACGATAGCCATCGGTCTGATCGATCCGCAGAGGCAAGGTTCAGGGGTGATCGCGCCCTACGCGTCGCCAGGGAAATGACGGGTGAGTATGAGCAGGCCAACCACGATCAAGTTGGCACCAAGCGCTGCGGCTCGGATCGCAACGAACCCGATCGGGAGCAGAACGATCCCGACCACGACGCCTGCCGTGGCTATCCAGTCCGTTCGACCGAAATGCTGGCCCTTCGGGGCGAACTCGCCTCGAAGTGCCAGGAATCGCCTTCGAAGCCGCTGCCACACGATCGAGCCAAGATAGCGGCGGCAAGGGCGACAGCCCCCTGACCACCAATACGGAGGATCTCGCCCTCCCCTCCGCCAGTGTGCGGGAATGTCACCCGAGGGGGCGGTAGCTTGACTCCGAGAGTCGGAGGTTGGTGTGGCTGGCACTAGACGGCGAGTCCGAGTGATTGGGTACGGACCGGCGGAGCCGCTTATCGGGCTGTTGGGGCTCGTCTACGTGGGAGTGCTGATAGCCGATGCAACCGCGAATCCCCGTGGTGGCGACTTCGCCCTCATCGCCATTTGGTTGGTGGTTAGCTCCGTTCTGCTCAGCCGTACCGCTCTGCTCGTCGGAAGCTGGCTGGTCAGGTCGCCGTTGTGGGGTTGGCCTGTGGTCCGGCTGGCCGCCCACAACGCCGATTGGGTCCGATGGCGAGTGCGGTGCATCGGGGACCAGCCCCGCGTCTACTGCTTCTTGTGTTGGCACAGTGATCCACGGGGCGATGAAATCGTCTCGGCAATGCTGCGCCGGATCGCGGATCATCAGGCAGTCGTCGCCAAGGAGGGTGCGTAGATGACATCGCAGCCCCCTCGGATACGGCTCGGGAATGTCACCCGAGGCGCACGGGTGATAAAGGCTGCGAGCACAAGCGAAATCTATT
>QKDC01000137.1 GCA_003246755.1 Gemmatimonadota bacterium
TGCCCCACCCCTTCTCCGACGACACCTTCGTCAACGCCGCCGTCAGCGTCGTCTTCCCGTGGTCCACGTGCCCAATCGTCCCGACATTCACGTGCGGCTTCGTCCGCTCGAACTTCGCCTTCGCCATTGCGCGACGCTCCTCGAAACTGGTTCTTCGCTCCGGCACTTGTGCCGGGTGGACTCAAATCTCCAAGCTCGCGACCGGGATCGAACCGGTGACCTCATCCTTACCAAGGATGTGCTCTACCGACTGAGCTACGCGAGCGGGGGATTGCGGGTCCGGCGGCAAGCGGGCGACGGGACTCGAACCCGCGACCCTCAGCTTGGAAGGCTGATGCTCTACCAACTGAGCTACACCCGCGGTTCAGCGACCAACACCGGTCCCAACAGTCCCCATGGTGGGGGTAGGATTCGAACCTACGTAGGGCAAAGCCCGGCAGATTTACAGTCTGCTGCCATTAGCCACTCGGCCACCCCACCGGTAACCACCCACCACATTCGACACGGAACCCCGCGCAACGTGACGCGGGGTTCGGTTCGCATGCAGGGCATCCCACTCGCACTGGAGCTGACGAAGGGACTCGAACCCTTAACCTGCTGATTACAAATCAGCTGCTCTACCAGTTGAGCTACGTCAGCCGGCCCGCAGAAACATACAGACTCTTATTTTACAGGGAGATACGCGGTGAGTCAACTCTCAGAGACGAACCAATTCGACGATCCCATCCCGCCGGTCTCGGACCTCGTACCCACTCCCGCGCAGCATCTTCCGGATCCGGTCGGCCGCGGCAAAATCCCGCTGGGCCTTGGCATTGGCGCGCATGGTCGCCCAGGCGAGCGCCCAGGTCTCCAACGCCTCGGGGTCGTCCGGGGGATCCTCCGGGAGGTGCATGGGGGGTTCACCCTCGATGGGAGGGCGAATGATTGGCCGGATTTCGGTCACCCGGGGGACGGTACTGATGTCGAGCGCGGCATCGGCCGTCTGCCACTCCGCCACCGCGCTGGGGCCGGGACGTTCGCCGGCGTCGAGCAGGCGGTTGGCCTCGTTCATGAAATCGAACATCGAGGCGATCGCGCGGGGAGCATTGAGGTCATCATCGAAGGCCTCCCGCACCTCATCGCGGAGGCGCGACCCCGCCAGCACAAACCCCCTCGAGTCGGCGTCGGACACCCGGTCGAGCAGGCGACGTCCGAACTCGCCCAGGCGCCGTGAGGCCTCCTGGGCCCCGCGGAGTCCCTCGTCGGTCAGGTCGAGCTTCTGACGATAGTGAGTCTGAAACACCAGCAGCCGAATGGCCCCCGCGTCGATGCCATCTTCCCGCAGGTCGCGCGGGGTGGTGATGTTCCCGAACCGCTTGGACATCTTCGCACCGCGGACGTTGAGAAACTCACCATGCATCCAGTACCGGGCAAAGTGGGTCTCGCCGGTGTAGGCACACGACTGGGCGATCTCATCTTCGTGGTGGGGGAAGATCAGGTCGACGCCGCCAGCATGGATATCGAGGACGTCGGCCTTGAATCGTCGTTTCAGGAGGTCCAAGGCCATCGCCGAACATTCCAAATGCCACCCGGGTCTCCCGCGTCCGAATGGCGCATCCCAGGCCGCCCCCACCGCCTCGTCCTCGGGACGGGCAGCCTTCCACAGTGCAAAGTCCCGGGCATCCTCTTTGGCATACTCGTCGGCGGAGACCCGCGTGCTTGCCCCGGCGCGTAACTCGCGCCGGTCGAGTTGTGAGAGCGCCCCGTAGGCCGGGAATCGATCGATCGAGAAATAGACCGAGCCGTCGTCACCACGGTAGGCGATGCCTCGTTCGAGGAGACCCTCGACGAGGCGCACCATAGCCGGGATGAAATGGGTCGCTCGAGGGTAGTCGTGCGCGGGAGCGATCCGGAGGTACTCACGATCCTCCTGGAACGCGTCGATGTAAGGCGCCACAAATTCCTTGATGGAGAGTCCCTTCGCTCCGGCCTCTTTGATGATGCGGTCGTCCACATCGGTGAGATTCATGATGTGATACACCGCGTAGCCGGACAGCTCGAGCCAGCGCCGCAGGAGGTCTTCGAACAGGAATGTCCTAAAGTTACCGATGTGGGCGTAGTTCCAGACGGTGGGACCACAGGTGTACAGGGAGACCCGTCCCGGGCTGAGGGGCTCGAAGGGCTCGAGTTGGCGGGTCAGGGTGTTGTAGAGCTTGAGGCTCATGCCTTCGGGCCGAGTTGCCGCAGGTGGACGGTGCGCTGGGGGAAGGGGATCTCGATGCCTTCACGATCGAGACGGTTCTTGATCCGGCGCCGGAACTCCCGGGCCACCGGCCACTGCCGACCAGGAATCGTGCGAAGCAGAGTGCGAATGACCACCGAATCATTCCCCAGTTCCTGGACACCCATGACCTCGGGTGGCCCATCCATGTCCTTCCCCCACTCCCGATCCTGTCCCAGTTGCCGAGCCTCGTCCCGAAACACCTCCAAGGCCGCGTCGAGATCGGCACCATACGAAACCCCAACCTCGACGACGGCCTGGGACCAGCCCCGTGTCTTGTTGCTCACCGTGGCAATCTGACCATTCGGGACGATGTGCAAGACACCATCGAGGTCGCGAACCGCCACGACGCGCAGCGTCATCCGTTCCACCGTTCCGGTATGTCCGGCGATGGCAACCACGTCACCGACGGTGAACTGGTCCTCCATGAGGAGGAAGAAGCCGGTGATCACATCCTTGACCAGACTCTGTGCTCCAAAAGAGATCGCCAGCCCCGCAACACCTGCTCCGGCGAGGAGGGGCCCGATGTCAATGAAGATGTTGAGGGTGAGCAGGACGGCAATCGAATAGATCATCACACGGCCAAAGCTCCGAACCACCTGGGCCAGCGTGTGTCCTCGCTTCTCTTTGTCGGTCAGGGTGGAGTCATCCTGGTCATCGACCGCGGCGATGATCCGCTTCGAAACGATGCGCAGAATCCGGAGCCCGACCCAGGCAAGCCCCCAGATGATCAGAATCCGAAGGCCGATACGCGCCGCGATGACGGAATCGATCTCGAAGAGTCGGAGGAGGCCTTCCACCGATTGCTGCCACAGGAGCATCAACATGGACCCAAACGTAGAGAGCCCCCGCGCGGCGTCAACCACGGGGAGTGGGAAGCACGATTCGGCTGGTCCTTATTCTGAGCTGCAGGTCGAGGCAGTCGGCGAGCACTTCTTCCGGACTGGCGTGGTCGAGGGGGATTCGAACTTCGAGGACGAGGTCGGTGTACCTCCGGGCGAAACCGGACAGGGCGACAGCCTGCCCCTGGTCCATCCTACCTAAGCCGAGGACAAGAGTGCGGGGAACGCCGGACATGAGCGAGAGAGTAGCATTCCAACGGCACAGCGTGGGACCAGGTTTACGCCTGGGGTTGCACCCCTCCGCGCCACAACGGAGCCCTCATGGCCACTTCAGGCGCCACTTGGGGATGGCGCTCCCCACGATCGCCCCTGTGCCTGCCCCAACCACAGTGAAAAACGCCCCGACACCGGCAACGGCGCTGGCATACTCCGGGTCTCCGTCCTCATCGGCGAGTTTCGCCACGAAGACCCCTGCAAGTACACCAAACGCCAGGCCGGCCACTCCCCCAATGACCGCCCCGGTCTTGGTTGACCGGCCCCGGACCCGGAGCGAGCGGATTTCGTCGAGTGGGACGTTTACCAACCGAGAATCCTCGGACTCCAGTCGCAACATCACCGCATCAAAGTCAGCGAGCCGGCCCGTATGGAGTTGTGACGATCGTGTCTCGATACGGATCGTCTTGCCACTTGGGACCCTGCCAAGTTCGCGTCTCAGACCCAACGCGTCCTTCCGTGGGGCCGCGGAGTCGGTCTGGGCCTGAAGACCGGGTACGCCTCGCCCGCCTCCCATCAAGAGGACAAGGAAGATCAGGGATCCGCCGCGAGCCCCGAGACGCCACAACAGCTTCATGGTTTCACCATCCCAGTGAGAAGCCCACTCCAATTGCAACAAACCTCCGGGTACCCTGCCTCCCGGTTCGGGCGATCAGCTGATGCAGTCTCGCTTCTGCCTGCACGCGAGAACCTCGTCGACCCACCTCTCTGCTCACACCGGCCCCGAGGCTTCCACTGAAGTAGGTCCCGGTGGGAGCGGCCGGATGCACCGAGTCCCACCAGTAGGCCCCCATGCCGATGACCCCATGGGGGCTCCAGGCACCCCGGCGAAACCGGTAGCGCACGACCCCACCGAGGGTAACGGCACTCTCGGGACGGGTATTCGGACTGAGACTGTCCGCACCGGTGAAGTAGACCCCAAGTTCGGGACCGAGCGAGAAGGGACCTGCGACGAAGGAGAGATCCCCAGTGACACTGGGACGCACGCCGTCGCCTTTTGGCGAAACGCTGCTCGCGGCACCGAGGTGAACGGTGAACGCGCCAGTTTCCTGCGCAAGAGCGGGTCGCACCGCCCAGATGCTCACGACGACCACACCGAGGACTCGTGTCACGCGTTGAAGATGCATGGCCCAACGCTCATCCTGAAAGACCCGGACACACAACAGGCCGACGCAAAGGTTGGATGCAACACTTCGCGGTCGGCCTCGGCCAACAACTCCTCCGGCCGGGGTATCACCCCGACCGGAGGGCGGCGCTCACTTGATGGCGATCCGTGACTTCGGTACCGGGGTCATCTTCGGCAACCGAATGACGAGCAGCCCATGCTCGTAGGATGCCTCAATCTTCGTCTCGTCGATCGGAGCCGGAAGACGAAGCGACCTGGTGAATCGGCCTTCTTCTCTTTCGTGCCAGATGAACTCCTCATCCTTCATGTCGTTCCGGAGTTCACGCTGGCCCGTCAAGGTGAGGATGTTTCCGTCGAATTTCACATCGAGATTTTCCTTGTGAAATCCGGGAGCCTCGAGCCGGACCAGGTATTCCTTCTCCGTTTCGGAGAAGTCGAGCGCCGGTTCCCAGATCTGGCCTACGTTCGTCAAGGGGGCCGCGTCCGGGAACATGGGGCCACGAAAGACACGGTCGAACAGGCTGTCCCAGTCGCGTCGAGTCGTGGCGAGGGTCGGGGTGGGGACTTTCATCAGTTTCATGGTGCTCTCCTTGTACCAAACCGATCGGTAAGGAATATCAAGGAGGCGGGCTGAACCACCGGTGAAACTGATCTGAGAAGGCAGTGAAACTCTTCTGAGAAGATCTTCAATTCCCGACCGCCAACCCTAAAGCACCGGAGGTGGAGGCCGGAACACCAGGGTGGGAATGTGAGAACTCCGAACAACTTTGTCGGCTACCGATCCGAGCACCAGCCGGCGGAGTCCCCGCTCGCCATGGGTGGTCATGGCGATGAGGCGAGCTCCCAGGCGCCCAGCCTCCGCGGCGATCGCCGCTCCCGCTCCCGCGGCGGAGACGACCTGGGTATCCACCACCACCCCACCCGCACTGAGTCGCTCGGCCACGACCCTGAGGCGCCGTTCGGCGATGGCCCGGTGCTCCTGAAGGAGTGCGGGATCCAGGGGGACGGCGAAGGGTAGACCCGCCTCCCCTCCTCCGAGAACCGGTTCCACGACAGTCAACAGGGTGACCTTGGACGGGCGCACGGCGGAGAGCCTCATCAGTTCAAGCGCAGGCTCGAGAATCCGTTCTGCGAGTTCCGAACCGTCGAGCGGGATGAGCACATGGCCGAACGGCAGCGTCGCCGACGGATCACCCCCTCCTTCGACCTGCGGTGTGTCGGGGCGCAGCATGAGGACCGGTACCTCCAGGTGACGTACCAGGAAGTCCGCGACGCTACCCAGCCACATCCGGCTGAAGGTGCCTCGCCCATGGGTGGCCATCACCACCATGTCGTCCCGCCCTCGCCGGACCTCCCCTTCGAGTGCTGGCCCAGGGTCTCCTTCCAGTTGCACGTGATCGATCGCGAGGCCCTCCGGAAGACCCATCCGCCGACTCAGGCTGGCGAGGTACTCCCTTTCCCTGGCACGAATATCCATGTCCGGGACCGGGACCGGCCCGGCATCTCCACCGATGACTGGGTGGGGAGTGTGCACCAGAGCGAACCTCAGTTGGGCCCCCGCAGCGGTGGCGATAGCCCCGGCAAGAGGCAACACCCGCTCTGCGAATTCGGAGCCATCGAGTGGAACGAAGATGGAGCGGATGTTGGGCCTCCAGTTCAGATGGGGATCGTGATGACGGCGCAGGGTGCGTCGTAGAGGAGGCCCCGACCAACTCCGGATGAGCGATCGGCACTTCTCGGCCCACCGCGGCGCGCCCCGAGCACGAGGACGGTCCTCGACGGATCCTCCAGTGACGACAACAGTGTGGTGACCGGATCGCCCTTCATCACAATCAATGAAGGCGGCGGTCCGTTGTGGGGGGCAGCGCTCAGGGCCCGGGAGACTCTCATCTTCTCGGCCGTTGGGGGACCGGGCACCCTTGCACCGGGCTCCTCGTGCTCGACCATTCGAACATCCACCGCCTTGATCCCCAGGGCACCCAGATCCGGAACGCTCTTGAGCACGGATAACCCCCGCTCGGTTCCATCGACGGCCACCGCTGCGATTGAAAATTCCTCCTGGGACGAGGGCACAAAGAAACAGGGAACCCGACTGCGTCTCACGACCGCATCGGCTGTCGAACCCACGCGCGGGCGGCAGGTTTCTTCCTGGGCTCGGCCCAGAATCACGATATCCACACCTGCCCTCTCGGCCTTCCGGGCGATTTCGATCCCCGGTAGCCCTCGTCCAACGAAAGGCTCGAACGGTTCCAGGTATTGTGGTACCAGCTCCGACGCTCCCACCACCGTCATCACCGAGAGGCGGGCACCAATAGTGGCCGCAAGGTCGCGGGCTACTTCGAAGGCATGGCGGCCAGGCTCCGAATCATCCACGGCTGCAAGGAGGTGGGTCAGCGACATGGCCCCTAGCCTAGGCCATGCAATGTGAAGCCGTCGTGAAGCAGCCCGTAAAGGCAACTGCAGAGATACCCGGCAGATACCATTACGTTGGTATACCATGAGCGATTCCAGTTCTCTGACGGAGCGTCTCGAACGACTCGTCAAGGCAAGTAATCAGGTGGCCTCGGGCACCCCACTCCCGACGGTACTCCAGTGGATCGCCGACTTCTCCCGGGACTTGATCGGCGCGCGTTTCGCGGCGATAGGTCTCCTGGCACCAGACAACAGGACATTCGAGAGTTTCACCACCTCCGGACTCACAGAGGAAGACCGGCTGGCCATCGGACCGATGCCGACGGGTCGTGGCGTCCTCGGCGTCGTCATCCAGGACGGGGCGCCCCTTCGCCTGCCTGTCCTGACCGACCATCCACGCTCCGTCGGGTTCCCCCCCAATCACCCGACCATGCGCTCCTTCCTCGGCGTCCCGGTCATGGGCCGACACGGGGTGCTGGGAAACCTCTACTTGGCCGAAAAGATCGGGGCCACCGAGTTCTCGGACGAGGATGAGCATCTCGCGATTCTCTTGTCTGGCAAGGCGGCCAGCGCGGTAGATGATGCGAGGCGATTTGCCGAAACGGCAAGACTCATGTCCGAGGTACAGGCACTGCTTCGAAGCCGCGAGCGCTTTTTTGCCATGGTGAATCACGAACTCCGCAATTCCCTCGCGGCAGTTTTTGGGTGGGCTGAAATGCTCGTCCGAAAGAAGGACCCTGCTACCGTGCCGCAAGCGGCGTTCGAGGTGGTCGAGTCCGCCGAGTCCGCCATCGCCTTGATCAATGATTTGCTCGACCTGAGCCGACTCGACGAGGACCGTTTGAAACCGGTCCTCCAGACCGTGGATTGCGCGACCGTGGTCCACCGGGCGCTCTCCAAAGTGACGCCCACCGCCGAAGAGCGAGACATCACTCTCGATACATCGCTCCCCGAGGTCCTGGTTACCTGCCATACCGACTCTTCGCGTGTCGAACAGATTCTCGTGAACGTGCTGGTCAACGCCATTCGGCACACCCCCCGATCCTCGACCGTCTCACTGACCGTCTCGATCGAGGGCGACAAAGTGAGTTTCACCGTCAAAGACGAGGGCCCGGGGATCCCCCCGGAGAATCTCGAGAGCATTTTCGACGTCTATATCACCTCGCCCGGTGAGGAGGGTGTTGGCCTCGGGCTTGGCCTACCCCTTTCACGTCGGCTCGCCCGGCTCCTGGGTGGAGACCTCACCGCCGCCAATGGCGCGACAAATGGGGCGGTGTTCGCCCTGCGTCTCCCCTTGCGGGATCGGACTTCCTAAAGATATCTTCATGGTCTGTTGCGTCGGGATTCACTTCTCAAGACCTAGGTTGATCCCTCATGAAAGTCCTTGTCGTGGAAGACGACCGAAAGGTCGCCGGGTTTATCGAGCAGGGCCTCCGCGAGGAGGGGTATGTGGTCGATATCGCTGCGGACGGCGAGGAGGCCACGATGCTCGCCCACGTCTACGATTACGACGTGGTTCTCCTCGACATCGTCCTGCCGAAGAAGAACGGGTTCCAGGTGGCCACGGAACTCCGGCGTGAAGGTCGCAACGTCCCCATCCTGATGCTGACCTCGCGTGATTCGCTCGAGGATGTGGTCCGGGGCCTGGATTCGGGGGCGGACGATTACCTTCCGAAGCCTTTCCATTTCGACGAACTGCTCGCACGGATGAGGGCGCTGAGTCGTCGTGGTGGTGCAGAGCGGATGGAGATTCTTCGGTTCGGGACGATCACCATGGATCGGCTCCGCCACGAGGTCACCGTCGACAATGACGTCTTGGATTTGACCGCGAAGGAATTCCAGCTCCTCGAGTACTTCATGCTCCACCCCGAAGAGGTTGTCCGCCGCACGACATTGCTGGAGAAGGTGTGGGACATGCACTTTGACCCCGAGAGCAACGTCGTCGATGTCCACGTGGGCAATCTCCGTCGCAAGCTCAAGAACCTCACTACCGCGCAACGGATCGAGACGATCCGGGGCGTGGGATTCTCCCTGCGCCACTCCGCCGTCCCTTCCAGAAAGGAAAGCGCAGCTTCGAGATGAAGACAGGGCCCGCACTGCCGGCTCTTCCGGCTGCGGTGCTCCTCGTCCTGCTTTCCGGCCTCGGCCTCCATCTCGCTGGCATGCCAGCGGGCCGTGTTGTGTGGACAGTCGGCCTGTATCTCTTCGGCATCCCGCTCGTGGTCCGAACCACCATCGGTGTGGTCCGGGGGAGACTCGCCGCGGATCTCGTGGCGGCTCTGGCCCTCGCCACCGCCATGATCCTTCAGGAGCCGGTTGCCGGCCTCGTCGTGGCGCTGATGCAAACCGGTGGTGAAGCCCTCGAGCGGTTGGCCGAGAGAAAAGCCAGCCGCGCGGTGGAGGAACTCGAGGCCCGCGCTCCACGCATTGCCCACCGCAAGACCGACATTACGGATGTGTCGAGTCCATACGGGGACATCCCCGTACACGAAGTCCTCGTCGATGACACGCTCATGGTCAGGCCGGGCGAAATGGTGCCCTGCGACGGCGTCGTGCTTGAAGGCGAGGCGGCGGTCGATATCGCCCAGGTCACGGGAGAGCCCGTCCCCCTGGCCGGGCGGCCGGGGGTTCGGTTGCCGAGCGGTTGTGTCGTGCTCAACGGTCCCCTGGTGATCCGAGTCGAGGCGATCGCGGCGGAGAGCCTCTACGAACGAATCGTGGACCTGGTGCGAACGGCGCAGGCCCACAAGGCCCCATTGCAAAGAACTGCGGATCAGGTGGCGGTTTGGTTCACACCCATCACCTTGGCAGTCTGTCTCATGGCCTGGATTGGCGCAGGGGATCCCATCAGGGTCCTGGCCATTCTCGTCGTGGCCACCCCCTGCCCCATGATCCTCGCCACCCCTGTGGCCATCATTGGGGGCATCAACCGCGCGGCCAGCGCCGGGATCATTGTCCGGAATGGCGGTGCGATGGAGGAATTGACTCGGGTCACCGTCGCGGTGTTCGACAAGACCGGCACCCTCACACTTGGGGAACCGGAGGTTGCTGAAGTCGAAGGGATCGACCCGCATTCGGGGGAAGAAGTTCTGACCCTGGCGGCAAGCATCGAGGAAGGAGCGAGTCACCCCTTGGCGCGATCGGTCGTGCGCGCAGCAAGATCCCGTGGACTCGTCCGCGTCCCGGCTCACGGGGTACTGGAAGCGCCGGGCCGGGGGGTCTACGGTTCTGTCGGGTCTCAGCGAGTCACCGTTGGGTCGGCCTCGCTCCTCCGCGAGCTCGAGCCGACGACGATCACGGCGTTTGAGACCATCCGGAACGGACGGACGGGGCTCCAGGCATATGTCGCGATCGACGGCAAGGCCGCAGGCATCGTCAGCTTTGCGGATCGGCCTCGCCAAAACGCGGTCGAGGTCCTCGAGCGCATGAGAGCACTTGGGTTCGAGCGCCAGATCCTGCTGTCGGGCGATCATGCGGCCAGTGTGAGGGACATCGCTCTGCAACTCGGCTTCACGGAGATCGAGGGAGATCTGGGACCTGAAGAAAAGGCGGCGTACATTCGAGATCTGCGGGCAGAGGGAAACCGCGTCCTCGTGATTGGCGATGGAATCAACGACGCGCCGGCACTCGCCAGTGCGAATGTCGGGGTCGCCCTGGCCGAACATGGCGGCGGTATCACGGCCCAATCGGCCGACGTGGTCATTCTGGAGAACGATCTCACCCGGATCACGACGGCGCTGAGGATCTCCCGGTATGCCATGCGTGTCGCGCGGCAGAGTCTCGCCTGGGGACTCGGGCTCAGCATTGTCGCCATGGGCTTCGCCGCGTTCGGCTACATCGCCCCGACCGTTGGAGCCCTGCTCCAGGAAGCGATCGACCTCGCGGTGATCCTCAACGCTCTACGTGCAGCGGTAGGCCCAATCGGAGAACCGGCATAAGGTACGCTTCACAGATCCTTCAGTGCGTATTCAAGAACCGCCCGTAGCGTTCCGGGCATTCTCTTTCGACATCGGTGAGGGGGTTAGCATGACGGAGACGCCGCCGGGCCTTCCGAAGCATCCGACCGGGACATTCGCATTCGTCGGACTCTATGCGCTGCTCGTCATCATCGGGTGGTTCGCCATCTACCTCTATATCTACCTCGCGCGCAGCCCGGTGACACCATGAAGATCCACCTCTACGAACGGGTCTGGATCGGTGCCTCGGTGGCGATGTTGATGCTGTTCTTCGGAAGCATCGCGGTAGGCGCCGTGGGGAGTAACCGACATCCTCCCAGCCACATCGAGACCATCGATCCAACCGGTGTTCTCTCGGATGCTCGGTTCGCCACCCAGGGCGTTCGGACGGACGATGCGGGACGGGTGCACGCCTGGATCGTCGGGCTGACCTTCGTATGGCTCCCAGCGGAACTCGTGGTCCCGGCCGACACCCCGGTCACCTTTCACCTGACTTCCGTGGACGTCACGCACGGATTCTCCATCGTGCGGACCAACGGCCAGACGATGGTGCTCCCTGGCTATGTCAGCCAGTTCACGACGACCTTCGCCGAGGGCGAGTATCTCATCGCCTGCAATGAGTACTGCGGTTTGGGCCATCATGACATGGCCGCCAAGCTGCACGTGGTGCCACCCGAACAGTGGCGTCAAGCAACCACCAGCCGAGAAGCGCCTGACACAACGGGCCTCGCTGCCCTCACCCCGGAGGGATCCCATGCGGGGCACTAGCCGACTGATCCTCGCCAATATTTGGGTGTCCGTCCTGGCGTTTGGAGTCGCTGCCGCGATGGCCTTGATGCAAGCGCTCTCACGCGCCAATCTGCAGGTCCCTCTGCAGTCGGCACGGATGTACTACATGTCGGTGACGGCCCACGGCGTTCTCATGGCGTTGGTCTTCACCACGTTCTTCATCATGGCTCTCGGGTATGCCGTCGCGGAGCGCGAGAATGGGGAGGTCCGCTGGCCCAAGTTCGCCTGGGCCGTCTTCGGGTTGGCGGTGGTTGGTGCGGCCCTCGCTGCGTGGGCGATCCTCACCTTCCGCGCGAGCGTGCTCTACACGTTTTATCCACCGCTCCAGGCACACCCGGCGTTCTACATCGGATTGACCCTGGTCGTCGTCGCGTCCTGGGGGTGGTGCGCGAGTATGATCGCATCGTGGCTCGAGGCTCGGAGGAAGAACCCCGGCAAGCCGGTGAGCCTC